>JAILKT010000166.1 GCA_024693545.1 Lachnospiraceae bacterium | reverse complement strand
AATAAAGGAACTGTAAAGGAGAAACACATGGAAAAGATAAGAATGGATGTGCCGCTTGTCGAAATGGACGGCGACGAGATGACAAGGATCCTTTGGAAGATGATAAAGGATGAGCTTTTGACACCGTTTATCGATCTTAATACCGAATATTACGATCTTGGTCTCAAGCACAGAGATGAAACCGACGATCAGGTTACGATCGACAGTGCGGAGGCTATCAAAAAGTACGGAGTCGGAGTTAAGTGTGCAACGATCACACCCAACGCCGCACGTGTTGAGGAATATAACCTCAAAAAAATGTGGAAGAGTCCCAATGGTACGATCCGTGCGATCCTTGACGGAACGGTATTCCGTGCGCCCATAATCGTAAAGGGGATCGATCCTTATGTTCCTCACTGGAAGAAACCGATCACCATTGCACGTCATGCATACGGTGATATTTATAAGGCAAGCGAGATGAAGATTGACGGGAAAGGTAAGGCAGAGCTTGTGTTTACGGATGAAAACGGAAAAGAAGAGCGCGTGCTGATACATGAGTTCAAGGGCCCCGGAATAATTCAGGGCATCCACAATCTTGATGATTCTATCGCCGGTTTTGCAAGAAGCTGCTTCAATTTTGCGATCGATATGAAACAGGATCTCTGGTTTGCGGCAAAGGATACGATCTCGAAGAAATATGACCATAATTTCAAAGATATCTTTGCCGAGATCTATGAGAAAGAGTATAAGTCAAGATTTGAGGAACTCGGGATCACTTATTTCTATACGCTTATAGATGACGTTGTCGCAAGAGTTATCAAGTCGGAAGGCGGATTCATCTGGGCCTGCAAGAACTATGACGGCGATGTAATGAGTGATCTTCTTGCTACTGCGTTCGGATCGCTCGGAATGATGACTTCCGTACTTGTTTCGCCCGACGGAAAGTATGAATATGAAGCCGCTCACGGAACGGTCCAGAGACATTATTATAAATATCTCAAAGGCGAGCAGACATCTACCAATTCTGTTGCTACGATATTTGCATGGACGGGAGCCCTCAAAAAGAGGGGAGAGCTTGACGGTAACAAGGCACTTGTGGGATTTGCCGAGAAGCTTGAAAAAGCAACAGTGTCAACGATCGAATCCGGTACGATGACGGGCGATCTCGCACTTATAACAAAGCTTGAAAACGTTAAAAAGGCAGAAAGTCTTGAATTTATTCAGGCTATCAGGAAGAATCTTGAAGCTATTCTTTAAGGAGAGCAGATGAAGCTTATTATTCAGATTCCGTGTTATAACGAAGAAGAGAACCTTTTGAGTGCCCTTGACGCTCTTCCGAGGAGTGTCCCCGGAGTTGACACGGTTGAATACCTTATAATCAATGACGGAAGTAAGGACAAGACTGTTGAAGTCGCAAGAAAATGGGGCGTCAACTATATTGTCAATTTCAGACGCAATCGCGGACTTGCTTTCGGTTTTATGGCAGGGATCGATGCGGCTCTCAGAGCGGGAGCGGACATCATCGTCAACACCGATGCGGACAATCAGTACTGCGCCGAAGATATTGAAAAGATCGTCGCACCGATCGTCGAGGGAAAGGCAGACTATGTTATAGGCGAGCGTCCGATAGACGAAACCGAGCATTTCTCAAAAATGAAAAAACGCCTGCAACACATCGGAAGCTGGACTGTCAGGACTGCATCGGGGACGGATATCCCTGATGCACCCAGCGGGTTTAGAGCTGTTTCAAGAGAAGCGGCTCTTCATATGAATGTTATCAACAATTACACATATACGCTTGAGACGATCATACAGGCCGGTCATAACAGAACTGCAATAGCAAGCGTTAAGGTCAGGACCAACCCCGAAACAAGGCCTTCCAGGCTCTTTAAAAGCATACCGGCATATATTAAACGATCTTCAGCCACTATTATAAGAGCATTCATGATGTATAAGCCTTTGAAATTCTTCTTTATAATGGGCGGAATATTCCTGCTTGGGGCTCTTGCACTCGGTATCAGGTATATCGTTTATATGTGTCTTGGGGAAGGGACCGGACATGTTCAGTCACTTATTCTCACCGCAATCCTTGCGCTTATGGGATTTATGGCGGTGCTTATAGGCCTGCTCGGCGATGTTATCGCTGCCAACAGAAAGATACTCGAGGATGTTCAGTACCATGTGAGACGGATCGATTACAGGGTAGATAGAATTGAGAGTGAAACCTTAACGAACGGTGAGGAAAAAGGCACCGAAGATAAAGGTAAGAATTCCCAGAGGTGAAGATAAAAGCACCGATGATATTGATAAGAGTTTTAAGTAATGAAATATAACGATAAAGATTATCGTGGAACAGGAATCAAAATTGGAAAACGTAGCGGGAAATCATTATGACAAGTACAATTCAAAGAACCCGATCGAAAAGAAACTTATGAAGGGCTTCTTTGACAGTGCCAAAGGGATGTTTGATATCGTAAAAAAGGACGGAGAGCCTATACGCATTCTTGAAGCCGGATGCGGTGAGGGCATATTTACTTCTTTTGTAAGAAAAAACTTCCCGGGATCACAGATCGAGGCTTTTGACCTTGAGGACGTTGTTATAAAAAAAGCAGTAAACAGCTTTTCAGATCTGAATATAAACTTTTATACATGCAGTATTTATGATACGGGTAAGGAAGATGACTCTGTTCCTTTTATAGTTTGCAGTGAAGTTATGGAGCATCTTGAGGATCCCGTGGTGGCTCTCAGAGAGCTTATAAGGATCGGTTCCGTTTATATATTTGTTTCGGTTCCGAATGAACCGATCTGGAGGATACTTAATATGTGCAGATTTAAGTATCTGAAGGATCTTGGCAATACACCGGGACATATAAATCATTTTTCAAAAAAAGGATTTCTCGGACTTATTAAAAAGGCAGGCAGCTGCAGGGTCGTAGCATATAAAAAGACTCTTCCATGGCAAATGGCTCTGCTGAAAGTTGAGAAAGGCGGGAAATAAGGATGAAGAACAAGGCTCTTCGTGCTGCCGGTATGATCCTGACGATAGTTTCGTTGGGATTCATTTGCTATAGGATCGCGAGACTTGATCTCTCTGATATAAAAATAGATTTTTCTGTTTCTTCTGTCTTGATTCTTTTGCTTGCGCTTATCCTTCAAACTTTTTCTGTGATTATTCTCGGAATACTTTTTGCACGAAATGTCGGAAAAGGCACGGGTGACAGGGAAGTTCCGTTAAAGGATGCTGTAATGGTCTATTGCCGCGCAAATCTCGGTAAATATATTCCCGGAAATGTATTTCAGTATGTTGAGAGAAATCTGTTCTTTTCATCTTACGGCATAAGACATCTTGATACCGTTATTGCATCCGTTCTTGAGATTCTATGCCTTATAGTGGGAGCGTGTATCCTTTCGGCAGTATTCGGTGATTTCAATGTTATCAGAGAAGCTGCGGAATCTTACGGTAATTTCATCCCCGTGATCTGCATAATAATTGTTGCAGTTTTGATCGCCGGAATATTCGTTTTAAAAAAGAAAAAGAAGTCACTCGCCGACATTGCAGCAAGGATCGGAGAACGCGGCGGCGCCCGGCTCGTGATCATCGATGTTATCGCTTATACGCTCATACTCCTCTTAATGGGGGCTGTTGCGGTTATATCTTATTATGCTTTTATGGTGCCGGGGGAAACACAGGTGGAGCCGCTTGGGCTTTTGGGGGCCTATATTGCTGCCTGGCTGTGCGGCTTTGTTATAATTGGCGCTCCGGGCGGTATAGGAGTTCGGGAAGCTGTATTTACACTTATATATATTAATACTCCTTATCTTGATACTGTTTTGGCTCTTTCGGTTCTATTACGTGTTATTTCTGTTATTGCAGATATTTTTGCATATTTCGTTGCAAAAATCTGCGATTATTACCCCTTGCATAAGAAAGACTGATTTGATATCATAACAATGATATGTGCACAGAAATGTGAAATGAAAATAAATATTCACGAAATGAAAATGTTGTTATTGCAAAACAACAAGTAAAGAGGCGCTATGTTAAAATTATCAGAAATACGCAAAGTGTATGAATCCGGAGATATAAAGGTTGAGGCATTAAAAGGTATCGATCTTGAGATGCGAGAAAGCGAATTTGTTTCTATACTCGGCCCTTCCGGATGCGGAAAAACGACACTTCTCAATATCATCGGAGGCCTTGATAATTACACAAGCGGTGATATGAAGGTCAGAGGTGTTTCGACCAAAAGATATAAGAGCAAAGACTGGGATGCATACAGAAATCATTCCATTGGTTTTGTTTTTCAGAATTATAATCTTATCCCTCACCAAACGGTACTGAAAAATGTTGAGCTGGCGCTTACATTAAGCGGAGTTTCCCGTCGTGAGAGAAAAAAAAGAGCTCTTGAAGCACTTGATAAAGTCGGCCTCAGCGATCAGGTAAAGAAGAAACCCGGTCAGATGTCGGGTGGCCAGATGCAGCGTGTTGCAATAGCAAGAGCACTCGTAAACAATCCCGATATTCTCCTTGCCGATGAACCGACAGGCGCACTCGATACCGCTACCAGCGTACAGATCATGGAAATTCTTGCAGAAGTTGCGGCAAGTAAGCTTGTTATCATGGTTACTCATAATCCCGAACTGGCACAAACGTATTCTACGAGGATCATCAGGCTGCTTGACGGTAAGATACTGTCCGATTCAATGCCGGTCAGAGATGATGAAACCATTACTTTGGAAGGTGCCGAATATAACTTTGAACCCGGACTCTGGAACGAAGAGACTGCGGCTGAACCGATTGTCGAGATAGAAATTAAGGATGACGATCTTACTCCCGAACTTGAAAAACTGATACCGGTTGAGCAGACCATAAATGAAACACAAAAGAGCACAAAAGAACTTAAACGTCTGTACAAACTTGAGGTAAAGAAAGCCGAAAAGGAAGAGAAAGCTGAACAAAAAGCCAAAAAGAAAGCTGAAAAGGACAGCAATTATTACGATAGAAAAGCCGAAAAAGAACAAAAGAAAGCTGAAAAGAAGATCTTAAAAGCTCACAGAGCTTCGAAAAAGTCTATGAAATTCTTTACGGCTTTATCACTGAGTTTTACAAATCTGCTTACCAAAAAAGGAAGAACATTCCTTACTTCGTTTGCCGGAAGTATAGGTATTATCGGGATTGCCCTTATTCTGTCCATATCGAACGGTGTTCAGATCTACATCGATAAAGTACAGGAAGACACACTTTCAAGTTATCCCATTAGTATCGAGAAGCAGACTTTAAATGTTGCTAATTTTATGACGATAATGTCGGGCGGTGATGATAGCAAAGAAGAACATGAACTGGACCGTATTTATACGAATTCTATAATGACCGAATTCATAGATACTATGATGAAAGAGGTAAGTGTTAATAATCTTGCGGAATTCAAAAAATACATAGAAAACAACAGAAGTAAGTTTGACGGACTTGTTTCAGACATTCAGTATAACTATTCCACAAAGCTCAATGTATTTCGCGCCGATACTCAAAACGGTATTTTCAGAGTTACACCTTCAGCAGTCTTTGAAAAACTCGGAATGAAGGGAATGGGTGGCTCAATGGCCGGGATGGGCGGATATGACAGTGATGTATGGACGAGATTGCTGGACAATGATGAGCTTTTGGAAAGTCAATACGAAGTTATAGCGGGTAAATTCCCGAAAAACAAGGATGAGGTTGTTCTTATAGTAAATGATGAGAATGAAGTTGTTGATTATACGCTTTATTCTCTCGGCATGATGGACTGCGATGCGCTCAGTGAGTCGTTTAATGCGCTTCTACGGGGAGAGGAGGATGTTGCATTCCCCGAGCCGAGGAATCTTGAATATGATGAGGTTTTAAGTCTTGAATTCCGGCTTTTTGAAAACAGTGCGATCTACGCAAAGGAAAAAGGTAAATGGGTTGATAAATCATCCGATGTTGTCTATATGAAGAATGTTATAGATAACGGTCTGCTGATAAAAGTAGTCGGAATTATCAGACCTAAATCCGATGCTGCGGTTTCTTCTTCTCTTAACGGAAGGATAGGATACCGTACTTCGCTTATGGATTATCTTATCGAAAAGAACAATGAATCGGATCCTGTTATCGAGCAGAAATCAAAGCCTGATTTTGATATTATTAACGGAATACCGTTTGACGACGGAACACTCATCAGTACGATCACATCATCAATGGAATCGTTTAATGCATATCTGTCAACGTTACCCGAAGAGCAGAGGATGCAGTCCACTCAGTCAATCGGTGAACTTCAAAAGCAGGGCATGAACGAAGAGGATATGATGCCTATCATCAAAGATATGCTTACCGCGACATTGTCGGGGGCAACATACGAAGATAATCTCAAAAAGCTGGGTGTTTCGGATCCCGATGAACCTTCGGTCATAAACATTTTCCCTGTTGATTTTGAAAGCAAGGATAAAATTGCCGAGATCATCAAAGAATACAACAGTACGCTTCCGGAGGATGAAAGGATCACCTATACCGATTACGTGGGACTCATAATGTCATCCGTAACTACCATTATAGATGTAATCAGCTATATACTGATATCGTTTGTTGCAATATCACTTGTTGTTTCATCGGTAATGATCGGTATAATCACCAATATTTCGGTGCTTGAGAGAACTAAGGAAATAGGTATCCTTCGTGCGGTAGGAGCTTCAAAGAGAGATATAGCGAGAGTATTTAATGCAGAAACGCTTATGATAGGCTTTGCAGCAGGCGCGCTTGGAATACTTATCACGAAGCTTCTTTTGATACCCATTAATTCGATAATATATCATTTTACAGATATAGCGGACATTGCGAAACTTCCGAATATTGCGGCACTCATTCTGGTCGGGATCAGTATGCTTCTGACATTTACGGCCGGTATATTCCCCGCAATGCGAGCTGCAAGAAAAGATCCCGTAGAAGCACTGCGAAGTGAATAAACCTTTTATAAAGTTTCGAAGATTTAAATGAAAAACCCTGAAAGATTGGAAACACCCCGAATGCCGTCTCGGACATTCGGGGTGTAATTGATTTATTCAGTTGATTTATTTTGAATAGCGAAGCCTCAACGAGTTGGTAACGACAAATAAGGAACTGATGCTCATAAGTCCCGCCGCAATAGCGGGGTTGATCGAGAGACCAAGGGAAGAGTACGCACCTGCAGCCAAGGGTATGCAAAGTACATTGTAAAAGAGTGCCCAGAAGAGATTCTGCTTAATGTTTCTGACCGTATCATTTCCGAGCTTCACCGCGTCAACGACTGACGAAAGGTCGGACGAGGTAAGAACCATATCGGCACTTTCGATTGCAATATCCGTACCTGCACCGATGGCAATCCCGATATCGGCGCTCGTGAGCGAGGGCGAATCGTTTATACCGTCACCGACAAATGCAACGGTATGGCCCTGAGAACTCAGTTCTTTTATCTTATCGACCTTACCGATAGGGTCTTCGCCGCCGTATGCTTCTTTAATGCCCAGTTGGCCGGCTGTATACATTGCGCATGCGGGATTGTCGCCGGATAAAAGAACAGGGCTGATATTTTGTTTTTGGAGACTGCTTATCATTTCTTGAGCGCTGTCTTTTAAGGTGTCGGAAAGAGCGATAACACTGGGCTGTTCATCTTCGTATCCGAAAAAGATGACGGTTTTTCCCTCGTTCATATATTTTTCTGCTTTTTTATCAAATTCAGTTTCCGCAACATTTGGACAAAGCTCAATTCTGAGCTTTTTATTTCCCGAATAAAAGCGTCTGCCGTTGACAACTGCGGTAAGTCCGTATCCGGGGCGTGTCTCAAAATCGGTGACATCTGTTCCTTCTTTTGAAATTACGCGGCTTTTCAGACTTTCGCAGACAGCTTTTCCGATTGGATGAGTGAGACGTTCTTCGCAGACAAGAAGAGCCGAAAGAGCACCTTCATCTTTGCAGTCGGTGTCGGTAATGCTCAGAATACCTGTCGTGAGAGTACCTGTTTTATCAAAAACTATTGTATCGGTTTTATGCAGGAGTTCTATTACCTGTGCGTTTTTGATCAGCATTCCCGTCTTTGCGCCACGTCCGACGGCTGCCATAACTGCGGTGGGAGTAGCAAGTCCGAGAGCACAGGGACATGAGATCGTTATAACGCTTATGGCATAATTGATACATCTTGCGAATTCCGCACCAACAAAAAATTTCCAAACACAGAAAGTTATGACGGACAGAGAAAGGACTATGGGAACAAAGATCGCGCTCAGTCTGTCTGCAAGCATGGCAATATCGGGCTTGGACATTGATGCGGTTGTTACAAGGTCGATCATCTTTGAAAGCATTGTATCCTTGCCTGTTTCGGTAACTTCAACCACAAGAAATCCCGAAAGAAGAGTTGTTGCCTGAAAAACATGGCTTCCGACAATCTTTTCCACCGGTGTTGATTCGCCGCTGAGAGCGCTCTCGCCGGTTGCGCCCGTTCCATAGATGACGATACCGTCGAGAGGAATTGTTTCACCTGCTTTGATAACTATCGCCTCACCGACCTTCATTTCGTCCACGGAAACCGTTTCGGTCTTATATTTGCCGTTTTGCGCTGCATTTATAAAATCTTTGTCATCGTCTAATATCATTTTAACTGCTTCAAGCGGTTTGAGGTTCATAAGTTCCTTAAGAGCACCGGATGTTTTTCGCTTGGTTTTTTCTTCAAGATATTTGCCGACGCTTATGAGAACAGGGATCATCGAAGCCGATTCAAAGCAGAGCATTCTTGATGTTGTGAAGGCCGATTCGGTATTTCCGTTTGCAATATCAATAAAAAGGTTAACCGACAAAATAATACTGTATATATAAGAAATACCTGATCCCATTGATATAAGGACATCCATTCCGGGAGTCTTTGAGATTATGCTCTTATATCCTTTTATAAAGAAACCTCTGTTAAGGAGAAGAACGAGCGTAGCGATCACAAACTGGAATATCGTTACCGGAACGATATAATTCTCAAATATCCGGGAATACATATGAGGATAGTATACGACAAGAAGTAGAACCAGTAGGATTGCGCCGCATATTAATCTGTGAAGGAAAAGAGAAGTAGTGTCTTTTCCGGGAGGAAAAGGACGGTAGCCTGCTTTGCTGACAGACTTCATTATTTCTTTGATATTTGTTTTGCTCTCATCGTAGTCAACTGTGAGAGTCTTCAGCATTAAATTGACCTGTGCGGTTTCCGATCCTGCCGAACAGGCGGCTTTTTCAACGGAACGACTGCACATAGCACACATCATTCCGTCAACATTGATCGTATCACGTTTCATTATATGATCCTTTCGTATAGTTGAATATAGATATCTTTGCACTATGCTTTTACTCGTATTCAAATAGATGTCAGTTATGTAATACGGATTTTCTGTATAGTGTGGGCGTTGTGCCTTTGTATTTTTTAAAGAACCGCTGAAAACTCTGAATATTGTTATAACCGACCTTAATTGCGATCGATTCGAGCTTCTCCGACTTATCGCTCAACAGCTCGCAGCTTTTGTCTATCCTGTATTTGTTAAGATAGTCAGTAAGGGTCATCAGCATATGGTTCTTGAATATTCTTGATAAATATGAATAGCTGACGGAAAAGCGTGAAGCGATCGACAGCATATCAATATCCTTATTGTAGTTTGTAATTAAGACCGAAGCAACATTTTCGCAAAGCTTTTTTTCGGGATTGACTTCCTGCTCGTAGAATGAAGAGGCTTTTATCAGTGCCGAGGAAAAGGCTGATTTGATCTGTGTGATCGTTGTTGTATTTTCAAATATCTCTTTAAATTCCGGATCGATCCTGTCAGACAGAGATTGTTCTTCGACGATCCTGTTTAAAAGCTTTTTAATGATATCGATTGCCTGATCGATATCAACCAGATAGAGCGCATTAAAGAAACGATCTGTGCTGAGCTCGATGCCGAGTCTGTCGTTTTCAAGAAGAGCACTGACAAATCTCGGATAGTATTCGTTGACGAGGGATTGAGAACTTTTGGCATTAAGTTTATTAAGGCTATCGCGGGATAAAAGCTTGTTATATGCTTCATAGAATTCACCGATCTTTATCAGTTCTTCAAACTGTTTACTTCGGCGGGGAAGAGCTGTAATGTCTTTTGTTATATTTGTAACAGCCATAATATATTTGCTCTTGGCAAGAGGATCGACCATATCATAAAGGTCTTTGATAAGCCGGTCAAAATTATCTTTTGCTTCATTTGTGGCGACAAGGATAATGATCGTATCCTGGTTGATCGGAGAAACAAGAGCAATATTTTCATCACCGAAAAAACTATCGATGAGTCTTGTGAGATTAAGTAAATAATGTGAAGCAACAAAATCATTGCAGATCTTAACGCCGCATAAAATATAGTTCTCACAGTTTTTGAAGTCTTCATTTGTTTCAAGAAATCTCGAAAGAGGGATATTCTTTTCAAGATACAGTATCAGTGAATATGCTTTTGCTGCGTTGCTGTATGCGTTTATAAGCTCTTTTGAGGTACGCATATCATGGTTCATCTCTTCAAAAACAGCTGTAATTGTACCCATTTCATCCTGTGATTCCACGGAATTATTCTCAGGAAATTCCTGATTTCGTGTATCAAGAGCACTCTTATATAAGGAAGTGACCGGTTTTGTAATCTTTCTGCTTATAAAATAAGCAACAACCGAAAGGACAGCAGCAATAACTGTCGCAAAAAATATAAGCATAAACAGATATGAATCCTGTCCAAGCTCCTTTGTTGTCAATTTAAGGATTACGTAATATCCTGCCTGTCCGTCTAAAAATGATCCGTTGATCAGAAATTGATCTGAGGGAAGACTGTTTTTTAATTCTAAAAGTTTTTCCTCGTCCATTTCGGATGATTCATAGACTTTAACGGTCATTGTCCCGCTTCCGCCGGTAAACTGATCGTTAAAAAAAGCGATAACCGATTCCTGCGGAAGGCTTTTGGCCGCCATTCTGATCGTTCCCTCGGCTTCGGAAATAATTGCATGTACAAGATTCTCCTGACCTTCTATATACGTTTGCTTAAGTTCACGTGTGAAAAACAAGAAAAAGATAATGCTTACGACGGCGAGAGGGATAACTATAAACATTAAAAAAAATACAAATATTTTTCGAAAGTAGCCTTTTGATTCTTTAAATAATTTCATTTTATGTCCTTTTTATATGATAAGAAATTTTACTGTTCTAATGTTTTGAAGTCTGATATTTAAGTCATTGCAAATTAGTTATATATCTAATTCTATTTTTGTAATATTCTAAATATATTTTGACAATAAATAATATACATCACAATTATTGTTTTTTCAACGTTGTGTATTTTTTGATATGTTATAATATAATCTGATACTTGAAAAAAAAGATATCATGAGCAATAATACAGTTGTCCTGAGAGATCAGGACGCTCCCAGACGGGCCGGACACACTCCGTGAATCCGGCCCGGTACCCTTTTAATATGACTACAAGAACTGACGGCTCTTTGGGCCGTTTTTTTCTTTTGTCAATGAGCTCTTTACTTAATATGACACGTGGTGTAAAATCATAAAGACAGGAATACATTAATTATGTAGGGGAATCTGAGATGACATTGTCGTGGTATTTTGTTGCAATTGTTTCGCTTAGACTTTTCAGTGCTCTTCTTTGCGGAGCCGTAATCGGTTTTGAAAGAGAAAAACGTGAAAAGAAAGCAGGGATCAGAACGCACTGCCTTGTCGCTTTGGGCGCGGCCATATTTGCCATTGTTTCCAAGTATGGTTTTATCGGCAGCGATGCCGATACTGCCAGAGTTGCGGCAAACGTTGTAACAGGCGTATCGTTTCTTGGAGCCGGAGTTATATTCATGCGTAACAGATCTGTTTCCGGTCTCACTACGGCGGCAGGTATTTGGTCTGTTTCGGCAGTCGGACTTGCAGTAGGCTGCGGTCTTTATATTGTAGGCGTTGTCGGCACGGTAGGAATGTTTCTGTGTCAGCACGTAATTTACAAACCGCTCAGAAAGATCGAAGGTCATACGCCACGTCAGGTTCAGGCCAAGATTGCTGCGGGGGAGGAGAATCTTGAAGCTTTTATAGCCGTTGTCAGGGAAATCGATCATGAAGTAACGATCCAGTCTCTTACAAAAAATCCTGACGGTACGATCGATATAGTTGTTGACATAAGAAGTTCCGAGGATCCGGTGATCGATATTTATGAATTTATGAAACTTCATCCGTATGTCCTTCAGATGAATATTTAGGAGTATAAGCGGATATTCGGTGGACCGGATATCATGGTTCACAATTTTCTTTTAAGAATGTTATAATAATATTTATTTTACGGAAGAATCGATTTGAGAGGTAACATGGGGAAAAGAACATACAAAAGTGATGAATTTGAAAGATATTCCGAGCGAGAGCGAAGAAAGCAGGAATGGATCAGAAAAAAGAACAAGGAAAGACTCAGAAATCTTACGATCATTTTCGGAGGCGGTTTTGTCCTGATCGCTGTCGTGGCATTGATCATAGGACTTATTGTTTCTGCTTTGATTCCGGATGATACTGCCGAAATAGAAGATAATCTTTCCAAAACGACATCGGATCAGATATCACTTGTTGACAATACTTCGGATAACACCCTTGATTTCGGGAGCGACGAAAAAACAGTTAAGTCGCCTGTTTTTGTATCTAACAGGGGTGTCATCGTCATCGATCCGGGTCACGGGGGATATGACAGCGGAATCCTGTCATCAAAGAAATATGAAAAGCAAGTCGATTTGGAAATAGCAATGCTTTTGAGCGAAGACCTTAAAGATAAAGGTTTTGACGTGTTTTTAACCAGAACCGACGATAACTTCTTAGGGGTGAATGACAGGGTCGATCTGGCCAATGAACAGGAAGAAGCTCTTGCGCTTATCAGCATACATCAGAATTTTTCCGACAAGGATTCTGATGAGGGAGTGGAAGTACATACCGTACAAAATGAAAAAAATGAACAGCTTGCACAGCTTATAGTTGATGAAGTGGCAGAAAATACCGGAGCCATTAACGGCGGTGTAAAGCTTAGCGATAATCTTGTGATCTGCAGCAAAGTCGATATGCCTGCTGTGGTTGTTGAGTGCGGTTATCTCACAAACAAGAGAGAGGCACAAAATCTTTGGGAGGAATCTTATCAAAAGAAGATTGCTTCCGCAATAGCATCGGCCGTTGATACGTTTGTTCCCGTCAAATAGGCGGTTTCGTTTGCGGCTTTTGCATGTGATTTATCTCAAAGTTGTTAATAAAGAACCTTACGGTCCGAAATGCGAGTAGCTGCTTATGCAGTTACTTTTCGTTGTAATAAAGGTTCTTGGAAAGAAGGATATATTAAATGACAAAAGTTGATATTTTTTCAGGATTTCTGGGCGCAGGTAAGACTACGCTCATCAAAAAATTGATCGATGAAGCATACAAAGGTGAAAAAATTGTGCTTATCGAAAACGAATTCGGAGAGATCGGAATCGATTCCGGTTTCCTCAAAGAAGCAGGCGTTACGATCAATGAGCTTAATTCCGGATGTATATGCTGTACGCTTGTGGGCGACTTTGGGAAGGCACTCATAAAAGTGAAAAAGGATTTCGATCCTGACCGTATCATTATCGAGCCTTCGGGTGTCGGAAAGCTTTCGGATGTTATCAAAGCCGTAAACGGTGTTGCCGAAGAGGCTGATATCAAGGTTAACAATTTTATCGCCGTAGTTGACGTCGCTAAATGTAAAATGTATATGAAAAACTTCGGTGAGTTCTTTAACGATCAGATCGAGCATGCCGCTGCGATCATATTGAGCAGGACGGGGATCGTTGATGAAAAGAAGCAACAGGAGGCCATAGCTCTTATTCGTGAACATAATAAGGACGCGGTTCTTGTTACAACACCCTGGGATCAGATCGACGGAGCTGCAATACTTAAAGCAATGGAAGACAGCAATGATATGATGTCCGAACTCCTTGAAGAAGAGGGAATCTGTCCCGTATGCGGACATCACCATGATGACGAAGATGAGCACGAGCATCACCACCATCATCACGACGATGACGAAGACGAGCACGAGCACCACCATCATCACGACGATGACGAAGATGAGCACGAGCATCACCATCATCACGACGATGATGAAGACGAGCACGAGCACCATCACCATCATGACGGCGAATGCTGCCATGATCATGACCATCATCACCACCATCACCATGCGGATGAAGTATTTACCAGTGTCGGAATTGAAACTCTTCATAAATTTACAAAGGAAGAAATCTCTGAAAAGCTTGCCGCACTTGATGATACAGAAAAATACGGCGTGATACTCCGTGCGAAGGGGATTGTTCCTTCGACAACAGAGCAGTTTATTCATTTTGATATGGTTCCGGGACAGACTGATGTCAGAAACGGTTCAAATGATGTTATCGGTAAGATTTGCGTTATCGGAAGCAAAGTGAAGGAGGATGCGATCCGTGAGCTCTTTGCATGAGCCTCAGCCGGTCTATCGCTGAAATTATATGGATATACCTGTTTACCTAATTAACGGATTCCTTGAGTCCGGTAAGACTTCGTTTATCAAAACCACCTTTGAAGATCCCGAATTCATAAATACTTCCCGTACTCTGCTGATCATATGTGAAGAAGGTATAGAAGAGTATGATGTCGAGGAATATAAAAAGAAAAATATCGATGTTGTATATGCAACCGATATCGGAGCCCTTGACGCCGAATTCCTTGAGGAACTCAACCGAAAGTACAGACCTGATAAGGTGGTGATGGAGCTTAACGGCATGTGGAAAATGGAGGATGTCCTTGAAGTTGACACTCCGGTCGGGTGGATAACCGTTCAGATGATCACTCTGATAAACGGAGAGACATTTGAGTCCTACATAAGCAATATGCGTTCACTTATCGTAGAGGAATTCAAATACAGTGATACGATAATTGTGAACAGATGTGAAAAACTCGACAGAAAATCTGTCCGCCGCAGTATAAAGCCTGTCAATCGCAAGGCACAGATCCTTTATGAAACCGCGGGTGGAATGGAAGCCGGCGGAGGCGAAGACGATGAACTCCCTTACGATATCAATCAGAAACATATCGATATAGAAGATGATGATTTCGGACTGTTTTACCTTGATGTTATAGATAACGCCAAGAAGTATGACGGTAAAGAGGTATCGTTCAGAGCTCAGTTCTACAGGAATCAGAATATGCCGAAGGATACGTTTGCGCCCGGTCGTTTTGCGATGCAGTGCTGTGAAAATGATATCGGTTTTATCGGTATAATATCGAGAATATCATCCACATATAAAGACTTTTTCCCGACTCACAGAGACAGGGACTGGGTTTATGTTACGGGTATCATTAAGAATCAGTTTTGCCGTGAATACAGGGGCAAAGGACCTGTGATATATGTGAACAATCTCAGAGACTGCGAACCTGCGGCCGAGGATATAGTTTATTTCACTTGACTAAAGTTCAATAATTTCATATAATTAATCAGTTTTCGGCGTTATGATCAATTGCTTTTTGGAGGTTTCCGTGATAAAGAGTATGACAGGCTTTGGCAGATTTGAAGCTCAAAGTCCCGAGAGGAAAATAACAGTAGAAATTAAGAGTGTCAATCACAGATATTGTGAGATGACGATCAAGATGCCCAAAAAACTCAATTTCTTTGAGGCATCGATCAGGAATCTGCTTAAAAATTATATGAGCAGAGGTAAGGTTGATATTTATATTTCCTATGAAGATTACTCGCTCGGAAAATCCTGTGTAAAATATAACGAGGAAGTTGCATCCGAATATCTTGAACTTATCCGGAAAATGGGTGAATCCTTCGGTATAGACGGTGATATAAAAGCCGCTTCGTTGGCACGATTCCCCGAAATCTTCACTATTGAAGAACAAAACATTGACACGGATGAATTATGGGAGATACTTGCCGATGCCATAAGTTCTGCCGCCAAGGAATTTGTTGCGTCACGTGTAAACGAGGGAGAGCATTTGAAAAATGATCTTATCGGGAAGCTTGACGGAATGGTAAAGGCTATAGATATTATTGAAGAGAGATCGCCTCTTGTAGTCGATGAATACAGGGAGCGTATAACCAATAAAGTGGAAGAACTTCTGGCCGATACAAAGATCGACCAATCCATTCTGGCAACTGAGATCACGTTGTTTGCCGATAAGATCTGCGTTGATGAAGAAACGGTGAGGCTGCGCGCTCATATCGAGCATATGCGCAAGACTCTTGATGAGGCGGAAAATATCGGACGTAAGCTTGATTTTATTGCGCAGGAAATGAACCGAGAGGCAAATACGATCCTTTCCAAAGCCAGTGATCTTTTGATCACCAATACTGCGATCGATCTGAAAACCGAGATTGAGAAGATCCGTGAGCAGATTCAGAATATTGAATAGGCGGGCAGATATGATCAATATAGGTTACGGAAATTACATAAACGGCACGAGGATCCTTACGATAGTTCGTCCTGATGCCGCACCTACAAAAAGAATGGTACAATTTGCCAGAGATAACGGACAGTGCATTGATGCCACAAGCGGCAGAAAGTGCAAAGCGGTAATCGTGACTACCGGGATGCAGGTCGTTCTTTCGGCGCTGCTACCCGAAACTATAGCAAAAAGACAAAACAGCAGTAATGAACAAGAGGAAGGAGATTTGTTATGATACATCCGTCGTACAGTGAACTTTTTGAGGTCATCAACGGTAACGAAGAAGATGGCGAAAAAATTATCTCAAGCAGATATTCAATCTGCGTAGCCAACGCAAAGAGAGCAAGACAGCTCATTAAAGGTGCCAAACCGCTTGTTGATGTTAAGTGCAATAAGCCTCTTTCAATCGCGGTTGAGGAAATTTATCAGGGAAAAGTTCAGGTCCTTTCTGCAGGCGCTCCCGCAAAGAAATATGATACGCAGGAAGTTTACGAAGAAGGTAACGAAGAAGTTTATAACGAGGTTACGGATCAGGAAGGCGAAGAAAAATAATTAAACCTGATATAGGCGTTTTTGAGATGTGATTTTTCACAATTTAGGTAAGATCAATGGCGGTAGTTTTTGGTTGAATTGAACATAATTGACAAGTGATCGTAAAAGATACTTGAAAAAAATCGTCAAAGCGACTAAAATATGACCGTTTGATAAATTATAAAAGGCTATGCTCTTTTAATAATCAATTTTAAATTTCAGGAGGTTCTTATGTCAGTAAGAGTTGCAATCAACGGTTTTGGCCGTATCGGTCGTCTGGCATTCAGACAGATGTTCGGTGCAGAGGGTTATGAGGTTGTTGCCATCAACGATCTTACAAGCCCCAAGAT
>JAILKT010000133.1 GCA_024693545.1 Lachnospiraceae bacterium | reverse complement strand
CAGGAAGCGAGTACTTCAGTTCTTCCAGCTTCGAAAGGACCGTGCCTCGCGCATGAGGAGAGTAGCCGGTCTCCTGTTGTCGCCACACATAGCTCAGATCATGATTTCCATAGCACCAAAGCGTGTCCGGACGAGCCTTCGAAAACTCGATGGCACGGTCATATGTCTCTTCATAGCATTCGATTCGGTACTCCTTGCCCCAGTCATCGGGTATGTCCATAAGGCAGACCGCGCGGTCTGCTTTTCCTGCCTTCAGAACTGCTTCCGCACGGTCGAAGATCCACGGTTTTAAATGAACATCAGGTATAGTAAGGACTCTCATTTTACCTCCTGCCTCTGCTTTCAATGTCAAGGCAACGAAACGGTGATCTCATAGAAATCAGAACAGCTTATCAGCGATCTCTCTCAAAGTAAGTGTAGTCTGTTCATAGGTTACATTGTCAGAAATCAACGTTTTTGTGATGGTTTCATAGTCGCTCCTATAGAAGTCATTATCAAGGAAATCATAAATGAGCTTCTTTATATCGACACCTTCTTTTGCAGAGGGACAGACGGACAGGCCGGAGCGGTGTATACGCACTTGCTCGATAAGCTCCTTGAAATCATCATCTATGGTTATAGTCGGATAAAGCTTATGAATATCATACAGATGTCTCGAAAAACGCTTCGTTTTGCCTTCAAGGTAATAATCACAGAGGGCAAAGATTTTATCAATAAATGTTCTGTCGACAGACTGCACTTTCATCAAAAATGGTTCCAGACCATAATCAGAGATTATATCAGGTGCAGAATCTTTTATAGCCTCATAGATTATGGAACTTACACTCTTTTCCTCAGTCGGAAAAGAATAAGATACGAGTGCAGTTTCCAGTTTTACATTGGAGCGAATACCGGGAACTTCGTCCTCAGATACAGTCTGATAAGCAAACAGGTAATAGTTGTAATCCTTATCGCTTTCAATACTTTCCCAGTTTTCAATAGGCATACAAAGCTCGTCGCTGATCGGTTTAAGAATATTGTATTTGAGCTTTTTCCGGCGCGACTCACCGATATGCCGGGCAAAGGTTATGTCGATATCTTCGGAAAATCTGTCTATCAGATGGAAGCATTTTGATAACGCAGTTCCTCCTTTGAAAACAGTATCAGGAATGCTCTTTGCCAGGAGCTTTAAGATCACAGTAACGTAGTAATCCTTCTCGACAATAGACTGTGCGATACCGGTCATAGTGTTGACTTCCGCAATGACCTCGGCGAAGAGGTCCCTATCATTATGCAAGTACATGATCTAACCTCATTTCATAATAATACCTAAATGTTGAATCAGGGTATCTCCTAATATGTCGATCAATATCATCCCTCGTTATACCATTCGACAGGGAATAACTCGTTATTATTTCTCTTGCCTCATCATAATTGCTGTCAAGGTAAGCGTCCAGATTTTTTAATAATTCCAAAAGCTGTAACACCTTAACATTCTCGCCTGTGATTGGTACGTTGGTCCTACGAACAATGAATGACTGGCTTCCTATTGATACTTCCCTGACTATGGCAGCTATATTGTTGCTAACTATCTCCTTTTTCATAGGAACCTGCATGGATAGCCCTATGAGATTGGCGAAGGTGCTTCCGGAATAATAGCCGTCGATCTTCCCACCTCGGGATATGTATTTATACCTTGCCACTGTTTCGGGACTCGGACCGGCAGCGTATCTGAAGCGTGTCTGCTTCGGTATATAATAAATCCCTTTTTCATACCTTACAATCTTTCCTGCGTCCGCGAGTGTTTTGATCTGCTGGCGGAAGTTGTCTCTTCTCAAACCTTCTATACAGATGTCATCAAGAAAAATCGGTTCCCCGTCCTTGTAGTGTTCTTTCAAATAATCAAAAAGCATAGCGAGCTCCTTATAAGTCACGTCGTGTGATTTACTATATTACGTAAAGTGAATTATAGTAAAAAAGAGCCTACTTGTCAATAGGATAAAGGAAGGAAAAGCCACCCTCTTCATTGAGCTGCTCTCTTGAGACCCTGTGCAAGAAATTCCTTAGAAGAACTTCCACGCCGTGAGTAGCCACCCCGGAACGACCACGATGAGGAAAAACGCCCAGCTGATCCACATAAACGTTCGAAGGAATGCTTTACCGTGGCCGGGATAATCACGGATGTAGATGCGGTAATTGATGACGGACGCGAGCGATCCGATGATCGAGCAGAGGCCCGCCGTGTCAAGTCCGTAGATCAGGCCCGTGAAGTTCTCCGTGAACGGGTAGAGCACGATCGACGCGGGAACATTCGAGATGAACTGGCTCAAAGCTATGGACCACCAGTACTCATTGCCGGCAACCTTCTCGTGAAGGAAGCTGCTGATCGCTTCGTTGCCTGTGATCGACGACGAGAAAACAAAGAAGCAGAAGAACGTGAGCAGGAGCACATAGTCCACGCTGAGGAACAGCTTGCGATTGACGATCAGTACGACCGCGATCACGATCACGACCGCGATATACCAAAACTGAGTGCGGCTCACAATCGTCGCGAGGATCATGACAAAGAGCGCGAGGTAGCTCACGCGGCGCTTCCTTCGGGACGCTTCCCAAGGCTCGGTGATCTTCTTCGTGTTGATCTCGATCCTCCTGCCGTGCTCTTTTCGGTACATAACGCATATGAACACAATGAGCAGGATCGCCGATCCAACGCAGAGCGGTGCCATATGCAGCATAAAATTCGGCGCACTCGTGCCGGACTGCTGATAAAGGAACAGGTTCTGCGGACTGCCGAAAGGCATCAGAAGCGATCCGCGGATCGCAGCGATATTTTCAAAAGTAATAACGGGGAGAATACACTCCTCACGCCCCGCACCCCTGAAGAGCAGGATCGTGAGCGGAACAAAGATGATGAGCGAAACGTCATTCGTCACAAACATGGATGAAAAGAACACTCCGAAGACGAGAAAAAGCGAAAGCGATCTCATCCCCCCGAAACGCGAGCTGAGCCTGATAATGGGATTAAAAAGGCTCTCCTGCTTAAAACCCTCGAGTACTGTCAGCATCATAAAGAGCGTTCCGAGAGTATGCCAGTCGATCTTCGTAAAAAGCTCACTTGTAGGTGGCGTGATAAAAAGCGAGATGATCGCCGCTGCCACCGCAACCAAAAGCATAGGATCTTTTTTGAGGAATTTCTTAAGTCCTGCCATATATACATTAATCCCCTGTCAAAAATAATATCATCGAACAGGCCAAGTCCTGCTCATTAATCGCACAAAAGGCGAATACCGGTACAAATGCCGATATCGCCTTTTGAATTATATCCACCTATTCGCTGTTTGTAAATCATTTATCAGAACTTCACTTCGTACCAGAACCAGTGATCCGCGAGCCTCTCGGTGTACTCCCTGATCGATGAGCCGGGGTAGTCCTTGCTTTTCCAGCCGGCACCATCCTCCACGTAAGAAAGAGATGTCCCCTGGAAACCGAGCGGCTTGTCATCCGGCGAATAGTAGAACCCTCTGTATGTCGAGGCCGGAACTATACCTGCCCCCCAGCCCGTCTTTGAAAACTCCACCATTTTGTTTCGTTTCCAATAATCGACCGTTATCCCGTCGAATGTGTCCCGCGAGTCATCGGTTTTGGAAGCGATCAGGTCGCCCACATATGCCTCAAGGTCCTCTCTGTTTTCAAGGATATAATCCTTGAGCTCGCTTTTAAGGTCGCTGTTGTCAAAAATGTTGACTACCAGCAGGACCAAAAGGACAACAACTACAACTCCTGCCGCAGAGATCAAAATTGCTTTTTTCTTCATTATTCGTACCCTCCTGTTAATTTACTCC
>JAILKT010000059.1 GCA_024693545.1 Lachnospiraceae bacterium | reverse complement strand
CTTTGTAGCGGAAGGCTTTCCTATCAATATATTCTCATAAAGAGATGTGTTAAAGAGAAACTGTTCCTGTGAAACGAAGGCCACCCTGTCGTTTAGAGCTGCAAGCGACATGTCGGTTATGTCCTGTCCGCCTATCGTTATATTTCCGGAATCAATATCGTAGTAATGCACAAGCAGCTTTGCGAGCGTCGATTTTCCGCTGCCGGACTCTCCGACTAAAGCTGTTGTCGAGCCCTGCTTTAAAGAAAGATTCGCGCCGTGAATAACCTCGGTATTATCATATGCGAAGTGTACATCCTTAAACTCAACATCGTTATTCTTACCCGTAAACGAAGCGGTTCCCTCTTTAAGGGGCGGATGATCCATTATTTTCTCAAGCTCCGATATCTTGTATCCGAGCTGAGGAAATTTACCCGCAAAGTTGAGAGCTTTTAACAAAGACGGACCTACCGCAAATGTCATACAGAACACAAGCACCATTTTCTCGAGCGCTATCGTTCCCCCGAGTACCATCATCGAGCCGAAAGGAAGCATGAGCAGAACAAGGCAGGGAAGTACGCTCGTATATACAGCCATCCACGGCCAGCAGACCTTGTACCATTCGATCGTAAAATCTCTGTAGCTGCGCACAACATCACCGAAACGCTTATATGAATCGCCGTCTTTGTTAAATACCTTAACGACTTCCATACCGTTTACATATTCGATAATGGTGTTGTTCATCCTTGCCGCCGATTCGTAGTAAGACTGCATTTTCGACATTCCGGCCTTCATCAGCATCTTCATGGCGAACATACCGATCACGATAGGTACGAGCGCCAAAAGGCCGAGTCTCCATTCGACAACAAACATCAAAGTGATGATGATCGCCGGGATTAACGTATTTGCTATTCCCTCGGGGATGGCATGGGCAAGAAGGAGTTCGACCTGATCGATGTCGTCGGTAAATACCTTCTTGATACGGCCCGTTCCGAGTTCCTTTATATTTCCGAGCGGCTGCTTTTCAAGCTTTCCCTGCAGAGACACACGCAGATTTTTGAGCGTATTGTAAGCGCTTATATGTGAGAATGTAAGTCCCTTCACATACGCAAAGGAATAGACAATCTCACACACGGCTATCGCCGCCACCCTTATCAAAATATAAGAGGCATCGATGTGTTCGCCGCGCAAAAGCGGTGCTATTATCTGATACAAAAAGAAGTACGGGATCACATTCGCGATGATTCCGATGCACATCATGACAGCTGCCCATATCATATATTTCTTATACTTCCCTATATATGGAGCCACCTTCTTAAACATTTTCGTTTCCTCCGTTGTCTTTAATCATAAACTCGACCAATTTCGCGGTCGTTTTCTCAATTTCTTTTCCGTTGGTTTCTCCCAAAAAGAGTTAGTTCCGGCTAACTTATATTATTTATTTTAGCCGCCCAAAAAGCGGCCTAAATACAATTTGATCATTCCATCCCTATTGCCTTTGCCCAGTCGAAAAACCTGCACATAACCTTGCAATGCTCCTCTATCTTTTTCCATGACATCTTGTGAACAAACGGTTCATAAACAGCCGTCCAGAATGAAGTACACAACACATGCATCTGTGTTTCGTCTATATCTGCATGCGCTATTCCTCTTCTTTTGGCTTCCTGATAGTAATTCACATAAGCTTTTGTCATGCGGAACGCAAATTCATGAGAATAATTGTTATAGGATGTACCGGCAGACTTCTCAAGCAGCAGTACAAAGTCGTCTCTGACCTTCCAAAGCATCTTAAACATTTCGATCACATATTTTTCATTCATGGTCCAAACCGATCGAATCTCTTCGTCTGAATACGACTTGAGCTCAAGTCCCGTTCTCGTATCTATAAACGAATCAAGAATATTGGCCGTTTCCTTTACAAGAGCACAGAACAATTCTTCCTTACCACGATAGCGTTTATATACAGCGCCCGTCGTTACGCCCGCATTTTTGCATATGTTCTTTAACTCTGCATTCAAAAAGCCTTTTTCCATGAATTCTTTTCTCGCACTTTTAAGCAATTTTGCGTCGATATTTGTATCACGTACTGACATTGCCATACCCCCTACTGATAATTCGATTATCGGTAACCCGATTATCAAAATATCATCACCTATTTATTATGTCAATATATTTTAAAAAAAATATTGATTTATTTTTAAAAAAGATATTGACACCCAGCTGTTCACGTGTTATATACTGTATATATAACAGTATAACAGTAAAGGAGGTTGACTTTGTGAAAATACTGCAAAACTCAAGCGATCCTATCTATAAGCAGATATCATCTCAATTGAGGGATGACATTTTATCGGGCAGAATAAAGGGCGGCGAAGCTCTTCCTTCTATCCGGAGTCTGGCAAGGGATCTCAAGATAAGCGTTATAACGACAATGAAAGCTTATGAAGAGCTTACTACAGAAGGTCTTATCGTTTCTGCGCAGGGTAAAGGCTATTTCGTTAATTCGCTGGATTCCAGACTCATTGCCGAGCAACATCAGCGTCGTGTTGAAGAAAGTCTCAGTGACGCTATTCACTCTGCAAAGATCGCCGGTATCACGCTTTCCGATATGCATGAAACATTGGATACATTGTGGAAGCTCGATTCGTGATCACGTTGCCGTATAAGCTAACTCTGTCAGAGACCGGATCAAATTTTCATTTGAAAGGAAAGAATTATGAATAATGCTATCGTAATTAAAGCACTTAAGAAAGAATACAAGGACTTTACCATGAACGTTACCGCTATCGTCCCGAAAGGCTTTGCTACAGCCCTTATCGGTGCGAACGGTGCAGGAAAAACAACTCTTATCGATACACTTTGCCGGGTCACTGCAAAAACATCCGGTGATGCCGTCTTCTTTGAAAACAGCTCTCTCCCCGAATATATGCAAGCTGAAAAGACGGGTTATTGCTCATCTGTTAACTACTTCCCTCTCTCGTGGAATCTGCAAACCGTTTCAAAATGCATGTCGATCGGGTTTGATAATTTCAGTAAAGAAAGATTCGATGCTCTCTGTAAAAAATTTGAGATCGGCAGTTCCTACGGAAAAAGGCAAAAGAAACTCATCAAAATGTCCGACGGTAACCGTGTCAGAGTCGCTCTTGCCGCGGTATTGGCCCGTGATACGGATCTGCTCGTTCTTGATGAGCCGGCAAGCTCTTTAGACCCTCTTGCCAGAGATATGTTATGTGATATGTTTCGAGATTACCTTTCCGAAAGAGACGGCGAAAGATCTATCCTCTTCTCCACTCACAACATTGCCGATATGGAGTCGGTCACAGACTATGCGATTTTCATGGCCGGCGGTATAGTGATCGAACAGGGTTTCGTTGAGGATCTTAAAAACAAATATGTTCTTGTTCATACAGATTCGGGGAAAGCCGAAAAATTAAAGCCGCTTATGACCTCATACACGGAGAATGCCACAAGCTTTGAGGGTCTTGCCCTCGCCGGTAACATAAGCATTTCGGATAACAATATGATAATGACCGAAAGACCGACACTGCAGCAGCTTAGCGTCGGATTATTAAGAAAGGCAGGGCATAATGAATAAACAACCTAACTCTCCGAACATTCCCGACTCATATATGCTTTATTCCGGAAGAAGCCTGATCCATAATGTTTTGGAACATGCATCCGGTTCGTTGATCTATTTTCTGTTTATCATATTGTTTGAAAGATTGACCGGATTAATGGCTGACTCACCCTCAAAAGAATCCACATCATTTTATTATATATTTTATCCTGTTCTTGTTTCTTTCATGATGATGCAAAATCAATTTACAAAAGAAGATCCCGGCGGAAAGCTTTTCCGTACCATAAAGGGTGGTTTCGCGACTTATGTGCGTTATCATATAGGACTTAATACAGTTGTTGTCATCTCAGCAATATTGTTTTCTTCGATTGCAGTTCTGCTTGGTGATCTCGGACTCATATCCATCAATAACGGGATCACAGACTTTATGAAGATTTCACTGTCATGTATAAGTTCATTGACCATATTTAATATGATCTTTCCGCGCATAATGAACAAAGGTGTATTAATAGCATTATTCATATTGTCAACGCTGATCATTTCGATGATATATTTCATCATAATACCTGCCGACAAGATCACACCTTATATTGTAATATGCGTGGCAGAAGCGGTGCTGCTGCCGCTGTCGATTCTTTCATATGTCAGATGCTACAAAAGAAAATATTGGACCTAAATATACTCAGGGACCACCCGGCAATTGAGTTACACCGGATTCCCGCTTATATCCCATACCAAGAAAGGTAAC
>JAILKT010000005.1 GCA_024693545.1 Lachnospiraceae bacterium | reverse complement strand
AATTCCGTTGTCAGATCTGCGTTCACGGAATCGATGTATCTTGATTCAATAAGGATTGAGTCGATGTATTTTCGCGTTATCACATTTGCGTCAGATATGCTTGTATATTCCATATTTGCCTCCTTTATCCTTTCTTAAGTGCCGCGCTCAGCGAGTTCGGTATTCCCCTCGGCCCCCTGACCGCAAATATTCCGTACTCGTCCTTCAAAATATCAAAAGTGAACTTGCCGGGTTTGTATCGTTTCTGAAGTTTGATCTTCATAAGCGCCCTGATCGTAAGGTTCTTGTCGGCATAGTCGTAGGGGATATCGGTCTGCGTGACCTTGCACTTGTAGAGGATTGCCGAAACCGGCGCCCCAACGTACATGTACACAGTATCTCCTGTCTTGATGCCGCTCCCCTGCTTCCAATCGATCTCATCGGCATTTTCGAAAGCGCCGACGATGTCGTAGTACTTCGGATTTGCGGGGATGACCCACTCTTTCGGCGGACGGATCTTCTCTTTCTTCTTCGCGGACGCGGTCGCGACATAGCTCATATCGAGCAGGTCGAACACCCTCTCCTGCGGCACCGATCCATCGAGGAACACCGTCAGCCACTGAAGCTTGTTCATATGATAAGCGGGGATAATTCCGGGTTCCCGGATCATCACGTCCCTGAAGATCGGGTCGTCGACCTTGACATTTATCACGGAAATTATTTCATTGGCGCCGTTTCCCTCTCCTACCGGTCCGAGCTTACTCCTCGGCACATCCATGATAAGCGCAAACCACTTGTTATTGTCAGAGTGGCGAAATACCGCATATGTCTCATACTGCCTCCACGGATACTCCGGGTCCGCTTTGTACTTTTTCTTTATATATGCTTCCAATTCTTTTCTCATATTCTGCATCTCCCTCCGTGCTGTAAAACTATGACCGCACTATGTAGCAATGTATATGACACCCAACACCCGTCCCTCAGGTACCATCAGTGACACCAAACCCCCGTCCCCAAGGGACCATCTATGACACCCAACCCCCGTCCCTCAGGTACCATCTGTGACACCCAACCCCCGTCCCTAGGGTACCATCTGTGACACCAAACCCCCGTCCCCAAGGTACCACACTATGTTGCAATGTATATGACACCAAACCCCCGTCCCCAAGGGACCACCCCCGTGGCAGCGACCAAGGGACCACCCCCGTGGCAGCGACCAAGGTACCACATATATATTAACACATATCACTCCGCAGGGGTTGAAGAATTACTTGATATGAGTGGATTTTCGGGGGATTGTGTTATCCATGATTTGTGAATTGTGTATAATTGTGTGTTTATTTTTGAAGTCGATATTTTTATTCTTGAAATTTTATAGTTAATTGTTGTATAATGAGTTGTAAAATATTATAATAGGAAATAATAAAATCATTTTTACAAGAAATTGCGAAATTATTACATATAAAGGGATAGCATATGATCTATAATGACAAGAAAAATATCAGCCCCGTCAAAGTCACTTTGGTTGTTTTCGGGTGTGTGATCATCAATTTCATAGGAAGAATGCTTGCCTCCCGGCTCCAGCTTCCGCTGTGGCTGGACTCTCTCGGCACAGTTTTTGCCGCGTATGTCCTTGGGCCGATCAGCGGTGCTTTGGTCGGATGCACCGAGAACATCGTATTCTCGTTCTGGAATCCCAATTCAATCGCTTACTGCATAACAAGCATTGCCATCGGCCTCGGCGTCGGATTTGCGGCAAGGCGCAAGAATTTCGAGACATTCTTCGGCACTGCCTCGGTTGTCGGCGGCATCACCATTATTTCCACGATCATTTCAGCCATACTCACCATGGTATTCTTTGATTTCAATATCGGTAATGTCTGGGGCAACGGCGTCAGAGATTATCTGCTCGAAAGAGGTCTTCATGAGATAGCGTCGACCACGCTCGGCGAGCTCTACATCGACTTCCTCGACAAGCTCGTGACCGTATTCCTCGTCTTCTTCATGATCAAGATTTACAGGGCGTTCCGCAGGCACCGGATCCTCAAGAAACACGCCGAGATGATCATAGGCATTATGGCCGTCATCTGCGTAACCGCTGCCTTCCCCTCTTACAGAGCAGCAGCCTCCACATCTTCCGATACAACATATATCAAACGCATATATAACGCGTCGAACGGCCTCGAATGCGGCCACGCCAATGACATCGCGCTGACAAACGACGGAATCCTCTGGATCGGCAGTTATTCCGGACTATACCGCTACAACGGCTCCGAGTTCCGTTTCATGAAGGAATACGAGAACATCAAAAACGTCAACTGCCTCTACACAGACGAGGAAGGCAGGCTGTGGATCGGCACGAACGACAGCGGTATCACCATAACCATTAACGAAAAGATCACCGGCGAGCTGAACACTTCACTGGGGCTTCCCTCCGACTCGGTAAGAAGCATCGTGCAGTGCTCGGACGGCGATTATTACATCGGAACCTCCGATTGTATGGCTGTCGTTCAGCGGAAGCTGGGCGTTATGGTTTCGAAAACCATCGATTCAGTCTGCTTTGCCAAAAGCCTCAGTGCCGACTCTAACGGCAATGTGGCAGCAGTCACATCCGACGGCAGGCTCTATATCATCAGGAACGGCGAAGTCGCATATATGATCCCCCGGATCGGATCCGACATCCAGTACTCGACCTGCAGCTTTGACGAGAACGATTTCCTTTACGTCGGAACAACCGACGGAAGGGTTGTCACATATACAGTGGGGGAAACCAGAGCAAACAAGCTCATGACAGACTCCTGCGGTACTTTGTCGGTCATCAACCAGATCTATTTCCAGGACAAGATCATCTGGATTCTCGCCGACAACGGAATCGGACGCTTTGTGGACCGTGTCTTCCACAAGCTTGAAACGATCGAGTTCTCCTCTTCGATCCAGAACATGGTTATCGATTATCAGGGCAACCCCTGGTTTGCATCTTCGCGCCACGGTCTGCTCCAGCTTTCGAGTTCCGCATTTACGAATCTGTTTTCGGAATACGGTATCGACCCCGACGTTGCCAACACTACCGCTATCAGGGACGGCTATCTCTACATGGGCGCTGATACGGGACTTTCGATAATCCGACTTGTAGACGGCTCCATAGTGACAAACGAACTCAGCGAGCGTCTCGACGGCAACCGTATCCGCTGCATCATGCTCGATTCAAATAATTCGCTGTGGTTCTGTACCTACGGTTCCGGACTTTTAAGGTACGACAAGGATGAAAGCATTCACGACTACAATATCTCCGTTTACGGGATCGGCAACCGTGTAAGGGTTTGCCGTGAACTTTCGGACGGAAGCATAGCCGTCGGAGGCAGCAACGGACTTACGTACATACGCGAAGGAAAGACCCCCGTCACAATACCTTACGGCGACGAGCTCGGCTCCTCGAGCATACTCTCGCTTTGTGAAACAGGCGACGGCAGACTTCTGCTCGGAACCGACGGCAACGGTATCATCGCACTTAAGGGCCGCAACATAATCGAGCATATCTCAAAGAGCGACTCTCTTCCCTCGGGAGTAATCCTGAGGCTCGTTTCGGACCCCACGGACGGGAGCATATTCATTGTTACGAGTAACGGGATCTGCCGCATGCAGGGCTCCACGATCACGCCCCTCACCTTCCCCTACAGCAACAACTACGACCTCTTCCTTGATGATGACGGCGAAGTATTTGTGCTCGGAAGCGCAGGCATTTACGTTGTTGACCGCGACGAGCTCATAAACGGCAACATCACAAAATCCACACTCCTCAATTCCAAGGTCGGCCTCACAGCCTCCCTCACCGCCAATGCGCGAAATGCACTCACTCCCGCGAAAGACCTCTATCTTTCCACGGACAAGGGTGTTTACAAGGTCAATCTCGACGAATATGTCACATCGTCGCGTTCATACAGAATTCAGGTCCGCGAAGTCATCATAAACGGAACACCGACGACGATAGAGCGTGGAACGCCCATCCCTGTCAGTCGTGATGTCGGAACCATCGAGTTTATTCCCGAAGTCATCAACTACTCACTCGAACAGCCCAAGATCTCATATTACCTCGAAGGCTACGACGACGGCTACAAAACTGTACCTCAAAGCGAGCTCGGAAGCGTTGTGTATAACAATCTGCCTTCGGGATCATATACATTCCATCTGGCGATCTTTGACGACTCCGGCAAGGAAATAATCGAAGAAAGCACATATCAGGTTAATAAGGAAGTTTCCATACAGGACAACAGCTGGTTCACGATATACATGGTTGTCGTCGGCGGCCTGTTTGTTGCATGGCTCACATGGTTCCTTACAAGGGTCGGCGTTCAGCATACCATTGTACTGCAGAAGGAAAAGCTCTCCATGGCCCTCAATCAGGTCAAGATGGGCAACGAGACGATCCTCGCGATAGCAAAAACGGTCGACGCCAAGGATATCCTGACCAGTAAACATTCGCAGCGTGTTTCCGAGTATTCGGTCATGATAGCAAGCGAATACGGATTCACCACCGCCGAGCAGGAGAACCTCCGAAAAGCAGCTCTTCTCCACGACATCGGCAAGATCGGCATCCCCGACCGTATCCTCAAGAAGGAAGGAAAGCTGACCGACGAAGAATATGCGATAATGAAGACTCACGTTACGCTCGGCGCCGATATCCTCAAGGACTTCACACTTGTCGATCATGTTGTCGAGGGCGCACGTTATCACCATGAGCGTTATGACGGAACCGGCTATCCCGACGGTCTCAAGGGGATCGAGATCCCTCTTTACGGCAGGATCATCGCCATCGCAGATGCGTTTGATGCCATGACCGCTAACAGAATTTATCGTGCCCGTCAGCCCATGGACTATGTTATGGGTCAGCTTCGAGGCGGTCGCGGAAAGCAGTTCGATCCCATACTTCTCGACATCTTTATCGATATCATCGAGCGCGGGGATATCGATATAGACGCGCTCTACAGCGAAAACAACAAGCAGGAGAACTCCGGAAGCGTGCCCAAAACCGAGCCCAGGATCGAGGCGGCTGCTGCGCCCGCAAAGTAAAGCTTTTTTGGGATCATACGCCCATGTGGCGGGCCTCCCTTACAAGCCGCCGGTTATAGATTCGGAAACATATACATTGAGAGGAAAGATATTATGAAGAAAGAAATGAAGATTCTTATCTGGGTCTTGCCCGCCTGTCTGCTCTGCATATTGGCGTTCTTTCTGTTGCATAAGGTGAGCCACACCGACGACTCGACGAAAGATCACGTAAATGTCGGTCTGATACTTGAGGGCGACGAGAGCACGCCTTACAGCAACAACTTCATTCGCGCCACCGATGAGCTGAAGCTCCATTTCGGCGAACGCGTAAGTGTCATTCCCATGTACAATGTGGCTTTCGAAGATACTCTTGATGCGATCGACAAGCTTTGCAGCGACGGATGCGACATAATATTCTTCAACAGTGTGGAATACGGCGAGCCTGCCAAATATGCGTCAACGATCTACCCCGATGTTGAGTTTTGCCAGACAGCCTGCGACAATGCCAATGAAGACCCCTACCGGCCCAACTACCACACATTCATGGGCCGTATCTACGAAGGCAGATATGTTGCCGGGCGCGTTGCCGGACTCAAGCTCACAGAACTCATAAACGAAGGTGTTATCAAGCCTGAAGAAGCGCTTATAGGATACGTCGGAGCATTTCCCTTCAACGAGGTAATTTCCGGATACACAGCATTTTTCCTCGGTGTAAGAGAGGAATGTCCGTCCGCTACCATGCGCGTTAAGTACGCCAATACCTGGACAAGCTACATGCTTGAAAAGAATCTTGCCAAGGAACTTATAGACGAGGGCTGTATCGTTATTTCACAGCATTCCGATACGGTCGGGCCGGCCGTCATGTGCGAAACCTCCGAAGTAACCCACCCCGTATTCCATGTCGGCTACAATCAGGATATGATCGACGTTGCACCCAGAACTTCACTTATCGGAACGAGGATCGACTGGTCCATATACATTATCTCCGCTGTCGAGGCCGTTCTTGAGAACAAACACATAGAAAGCCATGTTTCCGCTCATATATACGGCAACGATTCATGCGCAGGCTTCGAGGAAGGCTGGGTTAAGATGCTCGATGTCAATCCGGCCGTCGCTCCGCAGGGCACCCAGGAGCTCATAGCCGACACGATCGAGCAGATCAAGAGCGGTTCGATCCATGTGTTTAAGGGCGATTATCTCGGCGTTAACCCCGATGATCCCGAAGACACCTGGGATCTCAATACTGAATATATCGAAAACGAAAAATCGTCGGCTCCGACCTTCCATTATATACTGAAGGACGTGATAACGATCGAAGATTCCGTTTCAAAGTAAACAAATTGAATAATTCGGCGCACCTTGTGTCCCGGTATATCCCCCTCTCCCCCAATCCCCTTTTAATTTGGGACAGCGCCTGACAGAAAACCCCTTTACCGTTCTTCCCGGTAAAGGGGTTCTGTAGTGTATAGGAAGCAAAAGCAATCACTCAAAGATCGGTACCGTCCATAGCGTACCATTTTTCATTTTCGACTTTCTTTTTTTCTTTATGAGCGGTAGTGCTCCTCAGCCATTTGTCATAGACGTCGTGAGTCATCCTCCCGGCCTCAATGACTTTTCCGTTTTCGATCTGTACAAGCTCATCGCAGCACATTGCAATGAGTTCCGGATCATGGGTGATGATAAATATCGTCTTTCCACTCTCCTTAAGACTCCTCACGAGACCCGCAACCGACGTCATATGGCGGTAATCGAGCCCGCTCGTAGGCTCATCGAAAACGATGATATCCCTCTCCGCGATCACAGCACTTCCGATCGCTACCCTCTGCTTCTCGCCGCCCGAAAGTGACTGCGGATGGCGTTCTGCTTTATCGCTCAGGTTAAGCTTTTCGAGAAGTTCTCTGATGCGCTCCTGCGATCCCTCATCAGGGTCGTCGATACAGGATTCGAGCTCATCTCCCACTTCATCCGTGAAGAGCTGAAGCGCTACGTCCTGCATGACCATAAACGTTTTCTTTAATCTTCCCTTCCTCTTCAGGCGTTCCCCTCCATACTCCAGAATGCCGTCAGCACGTTTATCGAGTCCGCAAAGCGTCCTCGCAAAGGTTGATTTACCCGCACCGTTATCCCCAACGATGCAGATCACGCTTTGTTTCGGAAGCGTAAGGCCTCCGATCGTCAGCGTCGGCTTCTTGTCGCCCTTATATGTATACGAGAAATCCCTGATCCTGAGGACATTGTCATCTGCGCCGTCAGAATCCCCATCCTCGACGGCCTCAGGCTCAGTCCCGGGCTTTCCCGCTTTCGCGATTTCGGGGTTAAAGTTCACCCTCTTAACATTGGCGGTCTCTTCCTTCACAATATCAAAGATATCCGTACTGCGAAGACCCATCCGGGCGATCCGTTCCTTGCCGAGCGCTATAAGCTCGTCAGGCGTGCATTCGAGACTGATCTTACCGTTGCTCATGTAGATCACTCTGTCTGTAAGAGGTAACATGTAGTACAGCCTGTGCTCTGCTACTACAACAGTTTTTCCTTCCTTCTTCCACTGCCCGATTATCTGTGCAAGTTCTTTAATGGAATAGATATCAAGATTGGAGGAGGGTTCATCAAGAACTATTATCGGTGCATTGGAAGTATCGGCGCAGGCACAGGCAACCTTCTGCTTTTCTCCACCGGACATCGCAAAGAGATTTCGGTTCATAAGATCCTCCATCCCAAGCTTCTTCACGGTCGCTTCGAGCCTTTTCTTCATTTCTTCGCGCGGTACGCCGCGGTTTTCGAGCCCGAACACCATCTCTTCCGTCGAATCGACATTGTAGAACTGTGTTTTGGGGTTCTGGAAAACCGAAGCAACCTGCTCCGAGATTTCATAAAGCTGTGCTTTCTGAGTGTCAAGTCCGTTGATGAGGACCTGACCTTCAAGCTCCCCCCGATAGTAATGGGGGATCAAAGCGTTTATGAGGCGTGCGATCGTTGACTTTCCGCAACCCGACTCGCCGCACAAGAGAACCACTTCTCCATCGCGGATCTTCAGATTGAGTTCCGAAAGTATCTCACTCCCATCCTCATATTTAAATGAAACGTTGTTAAACTCTATCATATAACCTGCTTTCCCACTTCATCTTCCTTGGCGGCGTTTTGGTTTTGGTTTGTTGGTTTGCTGCTGTTTTGCCGCTTCGGTTGAATTCGCGCGAATTGCTGACATATGCGTTATCGCGGCTTAAGCGCCGGTGCTGCAGCACATGCGGTTTCGCGGCTTACGTGCCGTTCTGCCGCATATGCGTTTTCACGGCTTACGCGCCGGTGCTACATAAGCGTTGTAAATACAAATACGGCTGTCACTACCGCGATGATGCATATGAGTGTGACCACATCGGTAATTCCGATCTTTACATCCGTATATGTTGTGTGGCGGGCCGGGTTATCAAGTCCGCGTGAAAGTGCGGCCGCTGAGAGATCGTTGCCGATATTCGCGACGGTGATCATAAGCGGTATAATTCTGTACTCAAATGCCTGTCCCGGATTCTTCCAAAATCTCTTTCTTCCGATCGACACCCCACGCATCATTGCCGCATCGTGGATTGCCGCGTGCTCCCGCCTGATAGTCGGGAAGAAGCGGAACATTACTGACAACGGGATGAGCATTTTTCTGTTCAGGCCGATCGCCGAAAACGCCGACATCATTTCGCTGACGCTCGTCGATTTCAGGATATATTCGCCTGTGGCAAATGCCGGGAAGAGCTTGAGGACAAACCCTCCGAGCAAAACAATTACCATGTTGAGCACCATGTTTAACTGTATATCCGCTCTGAAAATGTGAGCCAAAACAGATAATCCGAACACGATCGAGTACTTTATCGCGCCTGACACACGGTGATCGGTCAGATAAAGAAATACGGGTATTAATCCGATAGCGGTCATGACCCAAATGTTCAGGCTGAACATTTCGACCGTTGCTATTAACACCAGGATCAGCACTTTGATTCGCGGATCAAGGTGAAATCTTCTTTTTCTGGGTGCTTCTTTATTCATGCAATTCCGGCTTTCTTAAAGTGCTTGTTGAGCATCTTCTTTCCAAGGAGTGCTCCGAGGAATGCTCCGATCAATACAAGTCCGATACCAACCCATAACATCCATGAAGGCATGTAACCTGCAAGCTGCTCTGCATACTGCTCGCCCATGGATTCCCTGATTCCGTCCCAGTAGCTCTCGCCTGCGAACCAGAGAGGTGCGGGGCCGCCGAGCATACCGAGCGCATATACCATGTAGCTGGGAACGATAACCTTAAACTTCTTGTATCCGCCGACCTTAAGAATGATGTCTGCGATAAGACCGGAGGGAACAAGGAATGCTACGCAAAGCCATGTATATCCCGAAAGATAGAAGAAAAGTCCAACGATAATGCCTGTGATCGTGAGCATTCCGAACTTCTCGATCTTGGTGTAATAAAGCATCATGGGAATTCCTGCAACAAGAGGGATAATTACCATCGAGATCGGGTACATGATCGGGATTGCATTTGTTGCCCCGATGACGAATACAACAGCAACATATATTGCCGTATATATACCGACGGTGATCAGGTCCTTGCCTGTAAGTCTTTTGGTTTCCATAAAAAGTCCTCCTTTTAGTTAGCCCTCGCTAACTTGAATTTATATTTAAAGGCCTGCTTTCACAGGTCCTTTTTTCCCCTTAAACTCCCGTGCCCTTTCTTCTCAATTTTTCTTCACGGAAGCTGATTCTCTTTCTTCCCGGTTTTCTCTTCCCGAAAGCCTATTTCTGCTCTCTTTTGTTTTCTCTTCCCGAAACGTATTCCGCTCTCTTATTAAATCTCCATAAGCTTCCTGTATCCTGCGATACAGTACTCGGATACAGCTTTGATCTCTTCTATGATCTCTTCCGCTGTCATTCCTTTTTTCAATCCGTTGAAGATTGAATCAACAAGGAATGTGGTTCCGAGTCTTATTATATTGTCTGAGATTGCTTCAATGCTTTTTACATGCGGCTTACAAAGTTCAAGGAATTGCTTCATGTTTTCGATTTCGTTATCGATAAGCATGTCCTTAAAATACTCATACCCCGTTCCGCCGGAAGACTCTACCACAAGCAGGAGCGGTTCCCGCTTTGTGCACATATAACGTATGAGCTTGTCTGTCGATAAATACGTTTTCTTAAAAGCTTTAAGAATATCCTCCGTATTTCTGACACTTTCATACTCATCCTCTTCTTCCGAATAAATCTTATTCAGACCGTCGATCGCATCGCCCACAAGGTCGTTAAAAAGATCTTCCTTGCTGTTGAAGTGTGCATAAAACGCACCGTTTGTGACTCCGGCATCATGACAGATACTTCTGATCGAGGCTTCTCTGAAACCTTCGTTCTTAAAGTGTTCTGCCGCACTCTTTAAAATGTTTTCGTGAGTTAAATCATAACTGTAAGGCATTTCTTCACCGTTTTCTCCCAATCCGAGATTCTCTGTTCCGTGGACATATGATCCTTACAAACGCGGATTTCTTATATCCGGAACTTAGTTTCTCCTGTACCTGAGCTGCCGCTTTGCGAAGCCCCCTACTCTTCCTCGTAATATTACGGCGTAATATTACAGTGTTATAATTTACGGTCCCAGGCAACAAAAGTCAAGCAAAAAAATTAACAATTATCAAAAAAACGTAAAACCCACAATTTCAGTAGGTTTTACGTTGATTTTGCAAGGGTAAACATCCTTACCATTTTTATTTCATCTTTTATTGCGGGGATATCAGTCTCTCATCATAGTGTGCACGCTCTCCGCCGATAAACTTAGGTCTTACACGTGCCGCACAGACATGTGCCTCTCCGATCTTCTTGTTCGCAAGTCTGACCGGAACCGCCACGCGTTTTAAGTGCATGCCTATGAGCGTGTCTCCGATGTCTATGCCTGCATCGGCCTTGATCTCCTCAAGAGCCACAGGGTCCTTAAAACAGTTATAAGCAGCAGTGGCAAAACCACCGCCGCCCTTGGTCCAAGGTACTACGTTGACGATCTCTCTGTCTCCCGCCGCTTCGCGCTCGATTATGATCGCGCGATTGAGGTGCTCGCAGCACTGCGCCGCGATAAAAATACCAAGCGGATCGGTCACGCTCCTTATCCCGTCAAAGACTGCTTGCGCCACATCGGGTTTCGAATTGCTCCCGATCCTGTCACCGCATACTTCCGAAGATGAACATCCCACGACAAGGATCTGTCCCTTCCCGATCCCCGACTTCTCAATAAGTTCCGCCGTAGCTTTTGCGGCTTCTTCCCTGATATCCTCGTACATTATCAAGACCTTCTTTCTC
>JAILKT010000171.1 GCA_024693545.1 Lachnospiraceae bacterium | reverse complement strand
TCGAGTTCGGTGATATATGCGCCGCCGGTAAGAACACAGGCCGATTCCGCATATGTTACTTCGTAAGGTCTTAAAGCCGGCGCAAATCCACCGTGAGAAGTCATATTTGCTTCTTTAAATGTTCCGTCGGGATTGCGGAATATCTTTTCTACACAGCCTTTTCTGGACATGATCGTTCCGTTAGTCATTTTATGATAGAAAATATACCACTGATCCCCTATTTTACAAAGAGATCCATGATCGTTTCCACCGGGGAAATCCTTTCCGCTGTCTATAAGTACACCTTTATATTCAAAAGGTCCCATGGGGCTCTTCGAAGTGGCATAAACCAGTTGAGGACAATTGCGGCTTGAATATATCAGATAATAAACACCGTCGATCTTTCGCGGTGAACAAGCCTCAAAAAATCTAAACGGAGTGGCAACGGGGATTATGTCCTTTTTGTATGTACCGGGTATAACGGTACGCATATCATTCGGATCAAGTTCCACAACAAAAGAATGAAGGTATCCGCAGTAACAATAAACTCTTCCGTCATCATCCACAAGAACACCGGGGTCGATAAATATCCTCTCCGTCATATCTTTCATGGAAATCTCCCACTCAGAGCCGGTTTCTTCATCCTTTTCGATGTTGGGTCGTTCCTTGTGAGGCACATCAAATTCATCTCTGTGCTCTTCCATATATTTAACCTGAGCTGAAGTATCATATTGACCGAGAGTTTTAAACGGACCTTCAGGTTTATCGCTTACAGCAACACATCCGGGTGCACCTTCTATATAACAGTAAAGATAATACCTGCCGTCTTTGCAAACAACATCGGGAGCAAAAATATGGTTATTTGTCCAAGGCGTTTCGCTTTTATGATCGCTGTCATCACAAGTATGGAACATGTCGCCGTGGCAGACCCAGTGTTCAAGATCATTTACGGGAGCTGACCAGGCTTTCATCTTAGTATCGCAAAAATACTCCTCGTGCGGTTTGTCATGCGAACCGTAAATATATACTCTTTCACCGAAAACATGAGGTTCTCCGTCAGGAATGTATTCCCAAGCGGGCAGATATGGATTGGGCATAAAAGACCTCCTTGTAAATTAGAATTCTTATTTAATATAATAACAAAACGGCCGGAATAATCCAACCGTTTATATTGATAATTATATATTCATTATTTGTCATTATATGATCATAAATATTTGATCAATTCATCTCTGACTGCATCAAGTCCTTTGTCTATGATACCGAAATGGTACTCTTTGTAGGTCCAGGCGGCTCTTCCTATATCGAGTTCTTCAAATGCTTCGTGTATTGCTTTGAACCAGTACAGCTGATCTGCGGGATCACAATATTTTATACAACCGTATTCTCCGCAATAAAGAGGCACATCGAGTTTTTCGGCAAGCGTAACTGCAGAAGAAAAACTTGATGTAAAATATTCTTTCCCGAAAATCGGATTGTCGCTTCCTCCCGGAACCAATATCCTGCTGGCGTACCAATCCTTAAAATCATTTCCGAATTCTTCGTTTATCTGTTTATATGATTTGTCGATTATGGAATATCTGTAATCAACAGGCATTTCATCAATCCAATCAGCTCCCTGATGAGTAAAGATTATGGGATCATAACAATGGAATGTATATATGATATGTTCGTCCAGCTTTATATCAAGGTCCGAAAGGGAAAGATAACTGTTGTTCCAATAACTTCCGATGAGAATATCGGTTTCGGGAGCTATTTTTCTGATACGACCTATACAAAGGCGTGCTATCCTGTTCCATCTTTCACTGTATGATTGCTCTGTTATCTCATTAAGAAGCTCGAAAGCAACGGTTCCGTGATATTTTGCATATCTTGCGGCAATAGCTTCCCAAAGCCTGTAATATCTCTCCTGAAAAGATACATCATCAAAGAAACCGTACTCGCCATAACCCTTATAAAATGAGAATCCATACACACGGTGAAGATCGATTATGGTATTAAGACCGTATTTTTTGCATAACATTACAGCATTATCAAGCCTCTTGAAACCTTCTTCAAGAGGCTTTCCCTTTTCATCCTCGACAAGATGATAATCAATAGGGATCCTGACATGATCTATTCCCCATTTTGAAAAGATCTTAAAATCATCTTCCGTAATGAAAGTGTCATATGTTTCCTCACGATGATCATTCTGAGAAAACCAACCTCCGAGATTAATACCTTTCTTATACCCTTTCCATTCTCTCATAAGCGCTCCGCATAAAATGTTTTTCTAAAAAAGATTGATACCGGTCACTTTGCAGTATTCAAGCTTTAATTTTCTGCTTTAAATCCGATTTTTCTGAGGAACTCGATGTCTTTGGCTGACAGATCTGCTTTTTCGAGCAGATCCGGTCGAAGCTTCGCAGTTCTTTCCAGCGATTGCTGTCTCCTCCATGCTGCTATATTTGCATGATGACCCGAAAGCAGTACTTCGGGTACACGCTTGCCCATAAATTCTTCGGGCCTGGTGTACTGAGGATATTCAAGGAGATTATCTTCAAAACTCTCTTCATATGCCGACATATCGTTATTTAAAACTCCGGGTACCAATCTCGATACAGCATCCATAATGGCAACTGCAGGGATTTCCCCACCGGTCAGAACAAAGTCACCCAATGAAATCGCATCGTCAGCTTCGGCTTCGATCACTCTTTCATCAATGCCTTCGTAGTGACCGCATAAAAAGATAAGATCTTTATATCCTGCAAGCTCTTTGGCAATATTTTGATCAAACTTTCTGCCTGACGGAGTCATATATATGATCTTCCCCCGGCCGTCACTGCAAAGGCTTCTGGCGTGTTCGCATGCACGATATACGGGATCGGCCATCATAACCATACCCGCTCCGCCGCCGTAAGGGTAGTCGTCAACATGAAGATGTTTGTCTTGTGAAAATTTTCTAATGTCTATAACGTTTAGCTTTATGTGCCCGCTCGAAATTGCACGACCCGTAATACTTGTGTTCATGCATTCGCAAATCATGTCGGGAAACAATGACAAAACTACATAGTTCATAGACTTTCTCCTATCGTGAATCATTATATCATACCTTTAAGCAAATGAACAACTATCTTTTTAGAATTCATATCAACGGATAAAATACATTCTTTTGTGGATGGTATCAATATTTCCCTTTTATTTTCATTTTTCACAACATATACATCATTGGCATTTGAAGTTAATACATCATCAAGCTTACCGAGATTTTCACCTTCATCGCTGATAACATCAAATCCAATTATGTCACATATATAATATTCGTCCTCACCGAGCGGAAGCGCATCCTCTCTGTCTATCAGAATATCGGCCGATCTGAACTTTTCGGCCCCGTTTCGGTCCTCTATCCCGCTGAGACAAGCGATCACCATGTTTTTAAAGAACTTGATACCGCTTATTTCCATTTCAATTATTTCTTTTTTGTTATCTATATATACTTTTTTTAATAATTTAAAGCGCGACGGATCGTCTGTTGTGGGAAATATTTTAACTTCTCCATGAATTCCGTGTGGTGACGTGATCACGCCGACTCTCAGTCTGTCTTCCATATTGCAGTCCTTATATTATTTTATTCTGATACTGCGGGATAAGATCAAAAAATGTAAAAACCGCCGGCAGGTTAATAAACTCCTGCCTGACGGTTTCATGACAGATCAAACAATATCTACTACAACTTTCTTATCATCCTTAGCAGCTGCAGCTTTGGCAACAGTACGTATGGACTTTGCGATACGGCCCTGTTTTCCTATGACCTTTCCCATATCCTCCGGCGCAACTTTAAGCTCGACCACGATCGACTTATCGGTTTCTGTCTCACTGACAACAACCTGCTCCGGATGATCAACAAGCGATGTAGCAATGATCTTAATCAATTCTTTCACTGACTATCACCTCTTCTTGTTATTTAACGATGCCGGCCTTTTTGAAAAGCTTGCCAACGATTTCGGTAGGCTGAGCTCCGTTACCGAGCCACTTCTTAGCTGCTTCTGCGTCGATCTTATAGTCCGAAGGTTCCTTGCCGGGATCATATATACCGATCTCTTCAATAAATCTTCCGTCTCTGGGCGATCTCTCGTCTGCAACAACGATCCTGTAGAAAGGATTTTTCTTAGCACCCATTCTTCTGAGTCTGATTTTAACTGCCATGTCTTTCACCTCCTCTTACAATTACGGTCTGGACCGTTCATACTATGTATCCTGCAGTTTATGGTCCTGCAGGGTTCATGCTGTGTTTTTATCTATAAATTGCCTTAGGCTATTTATATACGATCATCTATTATATCTGAATGATGTAAGATGCAACTTTTTTTAGGATCAGAAACCAAATTTCTTTCCGAACGGAAGCCTTAAACCTTTCTTTCCTTTACCTCCGCCCATCATACCCGAAAACTGTTTCATCATCTTTCGGGTTTCAAGGAACTGTTTGATCATTCTGTTGACATCCGCTATATCAACACCGCTTCCTCTCGATATTCTGTTCTTTCTCGAAGGATTCAAAAGATCGGGATTTGCTCTTTCGGCCTTCGTCATTGAATTAATTATCGTTTCAACTGTTTTAAGATTGTCTTCGGCAGCATCGGCATCAACATTCTTAAGATTCATATTCCCTATTCCCATACCGGGAAGCATCTCCATGATCTTGCCGAGTCCGCCCATCTTCTTCATGTTGCTTATCTGATCAAGATAATCGTTGAAATCAAATTCCTGCTTACGGATCTTTTTCTCAAGTTCTTTTGCCTTATCCTCGTCAAACTGCGCCTGGGCTTTATCGATAAGAGTCAGGATATCGCCCATGCCGAGGATTCGGCTTGCCATTCGGTCCGGATAGAATTCTTCGACATCGGTAAGTTTCTCACCGGTACCGACATAAAGGATAGGCCTTCCGGTAACTGCTTTGATCGAAAGCGCCGCACCACCTCTTGTATCACCGTCAAGCTTCGTAAGGATAACTCCCGTAACTGTCAGCTTTTCATTAAATGCTTCGGCTACATTTACGGCATCCTGTCCGGTCATGGAATCGACAGTCAGGATCGTGTGATCGATCTTAAGAGTTTCTTTGACAACAGCAAGCTCATTCATCATTTCTTCATCAATATGAAGACGACCGGCTGTATCTATGATCACAACATTTTCACCGTTTTGCTCAGCATGTTTTAATGCTGCTTTTACTATATCGACAGGCGGATGATTGGTTCCCATCGAGAAGCAATCAACGCCGACTTTACCTGCATTGATCTGTAATTGTTCGATCGCAGCAGGACGATAGATGTCGCACGCAACCAAAAGCGGTTTACGTCCCTGCGATTTAAACTTACCGGCAAGCTTGGCAGCCATTGTAGTCTTACCGGCACCCTGAAGACCGCACATCATAATGGTTGTAATTTCGTTCGAGGGTTTAAGTTCGATCCTTGTGATCTCATCACCCATGAGCTTTTTCATTTCGTCATTAACGATCTTTATAACCATCTGTCCGGGTGTTAGTGAATTAAGTACATCCGTTCCGACTGCCCTTTCGGTGGTGGACGATATGAAATTTTTTACAACCTTGAAACTGACATCCGCTTCAAGAAGCGCCATTTTAACTTCTCTCATGGCTTCCTTGACATCAGACTCGGAAAGACGTCCTTTGCCGCGCAGCTTATCAAATACCTTTTGTAGTTTTTCACTTAAGCTGTCAAATGCCATCTGTTAACTCCTTTTGCAGCGGTATAACCGCTCTGCGATCAAGAGATTATCTTTCTTATCTCTTCGATCCTTTCTTTTATTTCAGATATATCGATACCGGATAACTCCTCATCAGATTTGTAATTTCCGGAACCGGAAAGTGTCCTTTTTATATAATTGTTTTCCAGACTTAAAAGTTCCTTCTCAATTTTGTCGAGTGCATCGTTGATCAAATCATAACCATCGACAAGTTTAAGAACTTCATCAATTTTTTTTAGTTTCTCATGAGACCTGATGAGTACATCTCTTACTCCCTGACGGCTCAGACCTGTTTCGGCTGCCGTTTCCCCGAGCGACATGTCATATACAACATATGATTCAACTATCTTCTTTGACTTTTCACTGAGCAATCCGCCATAGCGGTCATAAAGTCTTGATAATTCAATGAATTCCAGTATTCTTTCGTCGCTGTCCTTCTTCATGTCTTATCCTCATGTAAGCCTGAACTACATGTAACTCATACGTCACTCAAAAATCACCTGTAAAGTTTTTTACTTTACAGGTGATAAATTTACAGTAATACAGTCTGTATGTCAAGTGTTTTTTTCATCCTTTATTCTGTGCATCAACAAGTCTCTCGCCGCCGTACATCTTACGAAGCTTCGGCTTCTCGATCTTGCCCGTAGGATTACGGGGGATCGTTGTAAAGATGACTTCATGAGGTCTTTTGTATCGAGGAAGTTTGAGACAGTACTCATCAACTTCTTCTTTGGTAAGAGTAAAGCCTTCCTTTACTTCGATGATAGCTGCTGTCGTTTCGCCGAGACGCTTATCGGGTACACCGATCACGGCAACGTCCTTAACCGCATTATGAGTACGTATAAAGTCTTCGATCTGTACGGGGTAGATGTTCTCACCTCCGGAGATAACAACATCTTTCTTTCTGTCTACAAGGAAGATAAAACCGTCTTCGTCTTCCATAGCCATATCACCGGTATAGAGCCAGCCTTCTTTATCAAGAACTTCATCGGTTGACTTGGGATCGTTGTAATAACAGATCATTACGCCGGGACCTTTAACGGCAAGTTCACCGACTTCGCCTTTCTTTACAGGATTGCGTTTCTCGTCAACGATCTTTGTCTCCCAGCCATAGCCTGCCTTACCGATTGCTCCGACTTTATCGAAATTACCGAGTCCGAGATGTACGCAGCCGGGGCCGATAGATTCCGAAAGGCCGTAATTTGTATCATAATCATGGTTAGGAAAGATCGCTCTCCAACGCTTGATAAGACTCGGAGGAACCGGCTGTGCGCCGATATGCATGAGTCTCCATCCCGAAAGATCGTAATCCTTGAGATTGATATCTCCTCTGTCGATAGCATCAAGAATATCCTGTGCCCAGGGAACGAGAAGCCATACAATAGTGCAATGCTCGTCCGAAGCGGCTTTGATGATTACTTCAGGTTTTGTTCCTTTAAGAAGAACCGATTTTGCTCCCACAAGAAAGCTCCCGAACCAGTGCATCTTGGCACCTGTATGATAAAGAGGCGGGATGCAGAGGAAAATATCATCATGCGTCTGCTTATGATGAGCCTGTTCGCATCGACAACTGTGGATAAGCGCCCTGTGCTTATGAAGGATTGCCTTGGGGAATCCGGTAGTGCCTGACGAGAAATAAATAGCCGCAAAATCATCCTCGGTTATATCGCGTTTTTCAAAATGACTTGAACAGTTGGCTGTAAGAGAAACGTAGTCTTCCGCAAATGAGGGACAGTTGCTTCCGACATAGTAAAGAAGTCTCTTCTTCGAAATCTCGTCAGCGATCTCCTCAACACGGCCGATAAATTCGGGACCAAATACAAGAACATCAACCTCGGCAAGATCAAGACAATATTTAATTTCATCCGATGCATAACGGAAATTGAGAGGAACGGCAAGCGCACCTGTCTTTAAAACACCGAAATAGATAGGAAGCCATTCAAGACAGTTCATAAGAAGTATCGCAACCTTATCACCTTTTCCGATACCTCTGGAAGCAAGAAGATTTGCAAATCTGTCAGCTTTTTCTTCAAATACTTTCCATGTGATCTCGCGTCTGAAATGAACAAGCGGATCGGCTTCGATAAGTTCGTACTCCTTCCAGGTAACTCTTCTTCTTTCCTTTACTTCCGGATTGATCTCAACAAGAGCGACTTCATTACCGTACTTTAGGGCATTTTCTTCAAGGACATCAACGATCGTCATTTTTGTATTCTCCATAAATAACATATATTTCTGCCTCAGTATGCTCCTATAAAAATCAAAACAAAATAATAAGGAAGCCTTTACGAGGCTTCCTTACTATATCACTTTAACGCGGCAAAATCAAGACTTGGTTAGACATGTACATAATCAACAAACTGACGCATGATATAATAAAGGGAATGTTTGGAAAAAGGATTTATCGTAATCCTG
>JAILKT010000163.1 GCA_024693545.1 Lachnospiraceae bacterium | reverse complement strand
TCGTTCGTAATGTGAGGAATGACCTGAACCGTCGATCCGAGGTACTCACCTCTGCGCTCTTTATTGAGCACGTTCCAGTACACCTTTCCGGTTGTAAGGTTTGAAAATTTATTAAGGTCTTCATCGATGAATCTTTCGTAGTGTCCGAGGTCGAGATCGGTCTCGGCGCCGTCGTCCGTTACGAAAACCTCGCCATGCTGGTACGGGCTCATCGTTCCCGGATCCACATTTATATAAGGATCGAGTTTCTGAGCGGCAACTTTTAATCCTCTTGCTTTTAAGAGTCGGCCGAGCGATGCTGCCGTGATTCCCTTTCCAAGTCCCGAAACGACTCCGCCTGTAACAAAAATGTACTTCGTCATGGCTCTCCTCCTGAATAATTCTTTTTCGAAACGAATATCCGTCACTGCTGTTGTGGGGCGATCGACCTTTCATTCCCACTCGACGGTTGCCGGCGGTTTCGAGGAAATGTCGTAGACTACTCTTGAAACCTCCCGTACCTCATTTGTGATCCTTCCGCTTGCTCTTTCGAGCACCTCAAAAGGAATACGTGTCCACTCTGCCGTCATAAAGTCATCTGTTGTTACGGCGCGCAGCGCGACCACATAGCCGTAAGTTCTTGCATCTCCCATTACTCCGACGCTTCTGGTGTTTGTAAGAACCGCAAAAAACTGGTTTGGCTCTTTGCCCTCAAGTCCCAGGGCGACTTCCTCGCGGAAGATCGCATCAGCCTCGCGAAGGACATTCAGCTTTTCTTCCGTTACTTCGCCAATTATCCTGACCGCAAGTCCCGGTCCCGGGAATGGCTGTCTCCATACAAGTTCCTTCGGAAGCCCAAGGTCTGTTCCTATCCTTCTGACTTCATCTTTAAAGTATCCGCGAAGGGGCTCAACTATCTCATCAAACGATATAACGTCCGGAAGGCCGCCGACATTGTGGTGACTCTTGATAACGGCCGCATCGCCCTTTCCGCTTTCGACTACATCGGGATAGATGGTTCCCTGTGCGAGAATGTCTATGTTACCGAGTTTTTTTGCTTCCTCTTCAAATACCCTTACAAATTCTTCACCGATTATCTTTCTCTTTTTCTCGGGTTCAACAACACCCTTGAGCTTTGTGAGGAACCTTTCCTTTGCATTTACTCTCACAAGATTGATCCCGAATTTTCCGCTGAAAGTTCTCTCTACAAGATCTCCCTCGTCCTTACGCAAAAGGCCGTGATCCACAAAAACACAGGTCAGGTTCTCACGGACTGCTTTTCCGAGTATCATTGCGGCTACCGACGAATCAACTCCGCCCGAAAGTGCAAGGAGGACCTTCTTCCCCCTGAGTTTTTCTTTATATCCCTCAATCTGCTTGCGCGCTTCGCCAAGTACATCCCAGTCACGGCTGCATCGACATATTTTCATAAGGAAGTTCTCAAGAATCTTTCCGCCGTATTCGGTATGTGTCACTTCAGGATGAAACTGCACTCCGTAAAGCTTCTTTGAGTCATCCGCCATTGCTGCCGCAGGGCATTTGTCCGTATGTGCGATGATCCGAAATCCCCCGGGGATCTTCCCTATAAAATCGTTGTGACTCATAAAACAGCTGCTCTCTGCGGGTACGCCTTCAAAAAGAATGCTCTCACCGACATAAAGCTTTGTTTTCCCGTACTCGCTGCTGTTCTCTGCCGAGGAAACCGTGCCGCCTGCCATATACGCCATAAGCTGGTCCCCGTAGCAGATACCGAGCACCGGAAGCCCGAGGTTCAAAACCGCAGGATCGTAGTGGGGGGACTTTTCATCATATACGCTGTTGGGTCCTCCCGTAAAAATGATTCCCTTATACCCTTCCTTTTCGATCTCTTCGGGTGATATCCTGTTATAAGGCTCGATCTGTGCAAAAACGCCCATATCCCTAACTCTCCGCGCAATGAGCTGGTCGTATTGCCCTCCGAAATCAAGTACCAAAATCTTGTCCATGTAAACAATCCTCATACGTATGTAAAATAACTTTTTGTTCAAAAAAAAAGAGTCTCCGGACCCACGTCCAAAGACTCCTTTGCCTTTTCACGTAACAAATACTACTCTTTCGATTTGCGCTTGTCAATACCCGAAATGCGGTATGACACCTTGGGGACGGGGGTTGGGTGTCATTGGTGAACCCTGAGGGACGGGGGTTGGGGTCCATATTTTACGTCTCCTGCCACGAAATATTTTCCGAAAGGCACTCTCGTTCTCGGTCTCGCGTAGCGGTACATAAGCGCCCAAATAACGGGCGCTAAGTGCCGACGTTCGACAGAGCTTTCGGAAAACACTTCGGGCGCGGAGACTAATATGACACCCAACCCCCGTCCCTAAAGTACCATGAATGACACCCAACCCCCGTCCCTAAAGTACCATGGGTGACACCCAACGAGGAAGTGCTTGCACTTCCCCCGTCCCCAAGGTGTCACCCGGGTTTCTACTCACTCAACCGTTACGGATTTTGCAAGATTCTTCGGTTTATCGATATCGCAGCCGTTTTCTTTTGCAACGTAATATGCAAGAAGCTGGAGCGGTACGATCTCGACTGCAGCGCTGAAAAGTTCATCTATCGGCGGTATGAAGAGAAGGTCATCCGCAACCGAAACTATATTCTTGTTTCCGGCGATCGTAATAGCCAGGACTCGTGCGCCCCTGGCCTTAACCTCGATGATGTTGCTGAGTGTTTTTTCCATAAGCCTCTCATTGCAGCAAGCTGCGATAACGGGCTGATGCTCCTCTATCAGCGCGATCGTTCCGTGCTTGAGTTCTCCCGCCGCATAGCTTTCTGCGTGAAGGTACGAGATTTCCTTCATTTTAAGAGCCCCTTCGAGGGCCACTGCGTAGTCTGTATTACGTCCTATAAAAAACAGCGATCTGTTCTTATGATATTTCTTGGCAAGCTGCGAGACGTTGGGATTCATATCGATCGACTGCTGGATAAGTCGCGGAAGGCTTTTGAGCATCTCGACATAAGGCCTTACATCGACCTTATCCTTCATAAGCGTTTCAGCGAACCAGATACTGAGCATGTAAAGGACACTCAGCTGTGTCGTATACCCCTTTGTAGTTGCAACAGCGATCTCCGGACCGGCCCATGTATATATAGTATGATCGGCAAGCTTTGCGATCGTACTTCCCACCACATTGACGATTGCAAGGATATGTGCTCCCCGTGCTTTGCTCTCTTTCATAGCCGCGATCGTATCGGCCGTTTCACCGGACTGTGATATCACGATAAGAAGCGTATGCGAATCGATAAGCGGGTTGTTATATCGCAGCTCGCTTGCAAGCTCTGTTTCAACCGGAATACGTCCGAGTGACTCAAGTGCGTACTTTCCCGCACATCCGGCATAATACGCCGACCCGCATGCCGTGATCACTATCTTCCTGATTTCGCCGAGGATTTCGGGAAGACCCTCAAGCTCATCAAATACAACCTTCCCGTCTCGTACCCGCGGCTCGATCGTTGCCTTCAGAGCTGCGGGCTGTTCCATGATCTCCTTAAGCATGAAATGCTCATAACCGCCTTTTTCGGCCGCCTGAACATCCCACGTGATCCGCGAGACCTCCTTGTCAAGTTCCTGTCCCGTACAATCAAATACTTTTACGGAATCGTTGGAAAGTTCGGCATACTCACCGTCCTCCATATATACGGCATTACGCGTATATGCCACAAGTGCCGTAACATCGGATGCGAAATAATTGTCATGTGCTCCGATCCCCAGAATAAGCGGGCTTGATTCACGTACCGCAAAGATCTTACCCGGTTCATCCGTGCATATCACCCCAAGCGCATATGATCCGCGAAGTCTGTTGGTCGTCTTCACGAGAGCCTCCCTCACATTTCCCTTGTAGTACATCTCAAGAAGGTGCACTATCACTTCAGTGTCGGTCTCGCTTTCGAACTTATATCCCTTTTCCTGCAGTTCTTCTCTCAGCGCGCTGAAATTCTCGATAATACCGTTGTGAACGATCGCAAACTTTCCGTCATTACTGAGATGCGGATGCGCATTTTCCTCTGTCGGCGCACCGTGAGTAGCCCATCTCGTATGTCCTATACCTGCCGATCCCGGTATTTTCGCTCCGTTATCCGTTTTTTCACACAGACCCGCTATTCTTCCCCTAACCTTACTTACATTGATCCCCGAATCGTTCATTACCGCTATTCCCGCAGAATCATATCCTCTGTACTCAAGCTTTTTAAGTCCTTCAAGAAGAACAGGCGCTGCTTCACCGGTTCCCGTAAAACCTACTATCCCGCACATTTTGTCTCTCCTTTCGCTTGAGGTGCCATGTTTTCTCCCTCAAACGGATATTGTCCCCGATCGCTGTCCTGCGATCTGCCGCATTGATTTATCGAAAAAAAAAGAGTCTTCGAGCGTAACGCTCAAAGACTCCTTTGCCTTTCACATTCGAAATTCTACTCCTTCGATATCCTGTTGTCAATCCTTTACCGTTTCGTGAACGTTGCGTCAATCCTTCTGTGAGCTTCTTCCTTGCGTTCATACATCGATCTGTCCGCAGCCTCTATGTATTCGGCTATACCGCCCTCCGAATCAGGCTCGATAACCTGACCGCCCACGCTGACCGACAGCGGGAATCTGAGATGAAGCATTTCTATATAATTCCTGATGCTTTCCGTGAGTCCGAGACAAAACTCCTCTGCAGTGGTCGTCTCATCATAGTCGCCGACGGCAACAAACTCATCTCCTCCGTACCTGCCCATGATAAAACCCTTCGGACATCCGGCTATAAGCGCCGATGCTGTCGCCCTGATAGCTACATCGCCCTCAAGATGCCCGTAATTATCATTTATCATCTTCATGCGGTCTATATCCGCAAAGAGAAGTATGGTGCTTTGACCTTTCTTTTTCTGCTTTTCTATATGCGCAAAGATCACTTCTTCAACACCGGTTCTGTTATACAGGCCCGTAAGGAAATCCGTCATGGCAATTTCCTTCAGTTTTTTGTTCGCCCTCAGCGTAAAAATATTCTGTCTGAGGGACATAAACGCGTTTTCCATATAGTAGACCCATCTGCGCTGTTCCTGGGAATACAGCATGACCGCATCATTCTTAATTACCGCGTATCCTATGAGGAAATCCTGATAATTCAGCGGACAGATGATAAACAGATTTGATGAATCCTCTTCTTTGACATATCCCGGCACGAGACTACGGGTTTCAAACCTGAATCCCTCCATACTCTTGCCGTCTTTTTTCCAGTAAAGTACATCAAGCAGGTCCGAATATCCCTTGACACAATGCGTATAAACTTTATCTTCCAATTCAAAGATCTCAGGTTCGGTACAAAGCCAAAAATTCTTTCCGAGGAAATTATATTCGGTAAATACCTTTCCCATCGTATCCGGAAATTCTTCCTGACTTCCTGTTTTGATCGCGGCAAGATTCATATTTCTGAAGAAATCATCAAATATCGCTCTTGAAATTTTCTCGGCATAACCGCCTCTCACCTGTTCCATTCTGGTCACGATATCCTCTTCGGAGGCCTTGCATCCGCAGCTTTCGGACGGCACAAACACCGAGTCATATATCTTTTCGTACCCGGGATCGGGCTTCTCGATCTGCCTCTTAAGCTCCTTATAGGCCTCATTTCCGATCTTATCCCAGCCTCTTGAAACGGTAGCCAGCATCGGAAATGTCTTCTTGCCCTCGTCTATATTGTCAAAACCGGTAACCTTAACTCTGTCAGGGACCTTGATCCCGTTCTGATAAAGCGCTGTCATAACGCCTATGGCCATGTGGTCATTGGCACACACAAATACATCGGGGAGTTCTTTGCCTTCGTCAATCCACTTCTGAGTTTCATCGAAGGCACGACTGTATCCGAATTCACCCTCCAAAACGCTGATTATCTCAAGTCCGTACTCTTTGGCTGCATCACTGAAAGCGCGGAATCTTACCGCATCTTCCTTGTTGCCTTCAATTCCCCGCACATATATAAATTTTTTAAGATGATGTTCCTTCGCAAAATGCTCCATGAGCGTATGCATTCCCTTATAATTCTCCGTAAGAATGCAGGGCAGGCCATCAAGCTTACCCTCAATACTCAGTAGGGGAATTCCCGAGCCCTCAAACCTCGCGATAATACGTTCATGTTCGGCGGAATCGTTCATTGTATTGGTAAGCAAAATAACACCGTCATAATCTTCCGGCTGAACAATATCAACGATATTGAGCTGGAGCATGCTCTGTGGCGACTTATCCCACAAGACGTACGAAACAAAAGCAAAAACATCGACATTGTCTTTTTCAGCTTCTGCTTTTATACCATTAAGAGTGTATTTATAGAATTCGTTTGACCACCCGTTTCCAAAAACCGCTATACGTTTATTTCTCATAAGCTTTCTCCTGTCCGGAAGAGCTTTTAACCGGCCCTATTAACTCCCATGATCTAACGGATCATCTCATTTACAGTTATAACAATGAGGGGTGTATATTAACGCCCCTCATATTATAACATATTTGATATCTTATTAACAGATATTTACTCATTATATTTTCGCAACAAAATTACCTTTTTCCCCGATCATTTTACACCGAACAATAAGTCTTCATAGGTCGGGAACGGCCAGTAGCTCTTCGCCGTCAATGTTTCCGCCTTATCACACGGGAGCCTGAGTTCACTCATCTTCGGAAGGATCGTATCCCTGATCATTGCCGATTCCTCAACGATATCAGCCGCATTTCCGACCGTTACCATTGCATCTTCAAGTTCGTTTACGCCTTTTTCTATCTCGTCAAGAAGTGTGCTGAGATTCTTCACGAGTTCGGATTCGTATCCGCACTTAAGCGAAGGAACAAGGTCTCTCTTAAGAGATGCCTTCTTTGCAACGTCTCCGGCATAATTTTCGATCGCGGGTGCTATCTGGGTACGTGCCATGTCAACCATTGTGCCGGCCTCGATCATGATAGACTTGCAATAATTTTCAAGCATGATCTCACATCTAGATTCAAGCTCTTCCTTCGTAAAGACTCCGAGACCCGTAAGCATCGTAACATTTTTCTTGTCAAGAAGATGAGGCATGCAATCGGCCGTTGTCTTGTAGTTGAGGAGTCCGCGTTTTTCGGTTGCTTCGCGGATCCAGGCATCATCATAACCGTTGCCGTTAAATATGATACGCTTATGATCCTTTACCTCATTTTTGATGAGCTCGTGAAGTGCGCCTTCAAAATCTTTTGCATCGTCGAGCTTATCGGCGTAAATTCTCAGAGACTCGGCTACCGCTGCGTTAAGCATCATATTTGCGCAGGCAATGCTGTTGCTCGATCCAAGCATCCTGAATTCAAACTTGTTACCCGTAAATGCAAACGGTGAAGTTCTGTTACGGTCTGTCGTATCCCTGTTGAACTTGGGCAGGAAATCAACGCCGAGTTTCATGACCGTTTTCTCCGTTCCCTTGTATGGCTCATCCTTCTCGATCGCCTCAAGGATCGCACCGAGTTCATCCCCGAGGAATATCGAAATAACAGCGGGCGGCGCCTCATTTGCTCCGAGTCTGTGGTCGTTGCCCGCCGTAGCTACCGAAAGGCGGAGAAGATCCTGATAATCATCGACAGCCTTAATGACCGCACAAAGGAAAAGAAGGAACTGTGCGTTCTGTGCGGGTGTATCTCCGGGTGAAAGAAGGTTCTTTCCCTGATCGGTGGAGATCGACCAGTTGTTATGCTTGCCGCTTCCGTTTACCCCTGCGAAAGGCTTCTCGTGAAGAAGGCATACAAGTCCGTGTCTGGCGGCAACCTTCTGCATGATCTCCATTGTAAGCTGGTTGTGATCGGTCGCCACATTGGTGGTTGAATATATGGGCGCAAGCTCGTGCTGAGCGGGTGCGACCTCGTTATGCTCCGTCTTTGCGAGGATACCGAGTTTCCAAAGTTCCTCATTAAGATCTTTCATATATGCCTCAACGCCGGGCTTGATAACGCCGAAGTAGTGATCGTCAAGCTCCTGTCCTTTGGGGGGCTTCGCACCGAAGAGCGTTCTTCCCGAGAACCTGAGATCCATACGCTTCTCATACATTTCCCTTGTCACAAGGAAATATTCCTGCTCCGGTCCGACCGACGAAAACACTCTTTTAACGTCTTTGTTTCCAAAAAGCTTTAACACCCTGACTGCCTGCTTGCTGAGGACTTCCATCGAGCGAAGAAGAGGGGTCTTCTTATCAAGAGCGGGACCGCCGTAAGAACAGAATGCCGTAGGAATGCAAAGCGTTTTTCCTTTAATAAATGCATAGGATGTGGGATCCCATGCTGTATAGCCTCTTGCCTCGAATGTTGCGCGAAGTCCTCCGCTCGGGAACGAAGATGCGTCAGGCTCACCCTTAATGAGTTCTTTACCCGAAAATTCCATAAGAACCGACCCGTCGGGTGAGGGGGCTATGAAACTGTCATGCTTCTCCGCCGTTATTCCCGTAAGGGGCTGGAACCAATGTGTATAATGGGTTGCGCCCTTCGATACCGCCCATTCCTTCATTGCTTCCGCAACCGCATTTGCAACTTTGATGTCAAGTTCGCTTCCTTCATCAATTGTCTTACGCAGCGACGCATATACGTCAGATGAAAGAGTTGCTCTCATAACGCGGTCATCAAAGACCATACTTCCGAAAATGTCTGTTACTGTACTCATAGATTTCGCTCCTTTACATTATTTTTCGTTTTGATTTTTATGGGCATTCACCCAAAAAAACAGGCAACGCAGTCTTTTGTTTCAGACACAAAAGACTTCATTGCCTTTAAGATACTGTATGATATTTTTCCGTTCCCGTACTCTCATAACCTAACTGAAATCCGGATTCGGAATATGAAAAAGGCGCCTCTGAGTTCATCACTCAAGGACGCCGTTGCCTTTATGGTTTATGGTTATACACCTCGCCCGTACGGATGTCAATACCCAAAAAAATTTTTTTTCGCCCGTGCCGCAAAAAAGCATTTTCGTTCACGTTCGGAACACATGCCTTCCGAAAATTTTTTTTCGGGGTATTGACAAGCCGAAATGATAAGAATATAATCTCACGCGAATGAGCAAAGGCGTTCGTTCCGTGCATTATGCACGGGATGGGCGTTTTTTTTATACCAATGAGAGAAAACTTCCGCTGAGATAAACGCTCCGCGGAATGTCAAAAATCTTTTTCTGAATAAACCGAAGAATGCAAGGAAGGACGGGTATAGTTATGATGAAAGAAGGTCAGGTGCGCATTCCCTCCGGATGCGCGATCGCAGCGGTCATATCAAAAGAAGGAAAGAAAATGACCGGAGAGATGATCACGGAAGCAATGAAGCCCATGCACGACCGAAGCAACGGTCTGGGCGGTGGTTTCGCAGGCTACGGAATATATCCTGAATATAAGAATTTCTATGCCCTACACCTGTTCTTCGATTCCCGTGACACCCGTAAAGGATGCGAAGCGTTCCTTAAAGAGTACTTCGAGATCGTCCGCTCCGAGATCATTCCCACAAGGAAGATCCCGCAGATCACGGATGAGCCGATAATCTGGCGTTATTTTGTTGCGCCCCTCAAATCAATGCTCGCAAGTCTTCAGCTCGATGAGAAGGAATTCGTTGCACGCTTTGTTATGAAGATCAACACCGAAATGAAAGGTGCCTACGTCTTCTCGAGCGGTAAGAACATGGGAACCTTCAAGGCTGTAGGCTTCCCGGAGGATGTCGGGCATTTCTACAAACTCGAAGAATACGAGGGCTACAGCTGGACGGCTCACGGCAGATACCCGACAAACACTCCCGGCTGGTGGGGCGGCGCTCATCCCTTCACTCTTCTCGATTATTCGATCGTTCACAACGGAGAGATCTCTTCCTATGATGCAAACCGCCGATTCATCGAGATGTTTGGCTACAAATGCACACTTCAGACGGATACTGAAGTCATCACCTATATAATGGACTACCTGATACGTGTTCAGGGTCTTACACTTTCCGAGGCTGCAAGCGTCATCGCCGCACCCTTCTGGAGTACGATCGAAAACGAGAAGGATGCGGAGAAGAGGGAAAAGCTCGCATACCTGCGCACCGTTTTCCCGAGTCTCCTTATTACCGGTCCTTTCTCTATTGTTTTCGGATTTACCGGCGGACTGATGGCTCTCAACGACAGACTCAAACTCCGCTCGATGGTTGTCGGAGAAAAAGACGACAAGGTCTATATCGCAAGCGAGGAAGCCGCCATCCGTACGATGGAACCGAATGCGGAAAACATATGGGCTCCCGTGGGCGGAGAACCTGTGATAGTAAAGGTGAAAGAAGGTGAATTCTGATGGCTGTAAATTACATATATCCCGAATTCGAAGTAGTCAGAAATGAAAACCGATGCATAGCGTGCCGGGTATGCGAACGCCAATGTGCCAACGAGGTTCACTCCTACAGTCCCGAACGCGGCATGATGATAAGCGACGAAAGCAAATGCGTAAACTGCCAGCGCTGCGTTTCTCTCTGCCCCACGCGGGCATTAAAGATAGTGAAAAGCGACTGCCGCCTGCGCGAAAATGCCAACTGGCAGGATGATACGATCAAAGAGATCTATAAACAGGCGGGCAGCGGCGGAGTCCTTCTTTCGTCGATGGGTAACCCGAGGCCCCTTCCCGTTTACTGGGACAAGATCCTCATAAACGCTTCACAGGTAACAAACCCTCCCATAGATCCACTTCGCGAGCCAATGGAAACACATGTTTCGCTCGGCAAGAAGCCCGATAAGATCGAGCGTGACAAGGACGGCAAGCTCATCACCAAGCTTCCGCCCCAGATCACGCTTTCGATGCCCGTTATGTTCTCGGCCATGAGCTACGGCTCGATCAGCTATAACGCTCATGCATCACTCGCACGTGCCGCCTCCGAGATCGGCATTCTCTACAATACGGGTGAAGGCGGTCTTCATGAAGACTTCTACAAATACGGTCCCAACACGATCGTGCAGGTAGCGAGCGGTCGTTTCGGCGTTCACGAAGACTATCTTGAAGCCGGTGCCGCCATCGAGATCAAGATGGGGCAGGGTGCAAAGCCCGGTATCGGCGGTCATCTCCCGGGAGCAAAGATCGTCGGAGACGTATCAAGAACACGTATGATCCCCGAGGGTTCGGACGCCATCTCTCCCGCTCCCCATCACGATATTTATTCGATCGAAGACCTCAGGCAGCTCGTCTTCTCACTTAAAGAAGCGACTGAATATAAAAAGCCCGTTATAGTCAAAGTTGCCGCTGTTCATAATATTGCGGCCATCGCAAGCGGTATAGCGAGAAGCGGTGCCGACATAATCGCCATCGACGGTTTCCGCGGCGGCACAGGTGCAGCTCCCACAAGGATCCGCGACAATGTCGGTATCCCGATCGAGCTTGCGCTCGCATGTGTTGACAGGAGACTGCGTGACGAAGGTATAAGAAACAACGTTTCGCTTGTCTGTGGCGGCTCCATTAGAAGCGCGGCAGACGTTGTAAAGGCGGTGGCGCTCGGTGCCGATGCCTGCTACATCGCGACGGCTGCGGTGCTTGCTCTCGGTTGTCACCTCTGCAGGACATGCCAGACCGGCAAATGTAACTGGGGTATCGCCACTCAGCGCCCCGACCTTGTAAAGAGACTTAATCCCGATATCGGAAGTCAGCGGCTTGTAAACCTCATGACTGCATGGAGACATGAGATCAAGGAGCTCATGGGCGGCATGGGCATTAACTCCATAGAGGCACTGCGCGGTAACAGGCTGATGCTCAGAGGTGTCGGAATGACAGACAAAGAACTCGAGATCCTCGGGATCTCGCACGCAGGTGAATAAGAGGAGGTACCGAAATTATGAAACGAGTCTATGTAAATGAAGAATGGTGCCTCGGGTGCCATCTGTGCGAATTTAACTGCGCATATGCAAATTCCGGTCTTTCGGATATGGTCCTCGCTCTGAAGGGCAAGCCCATATACCCGAGGATCCATGTGGAAGAAGGCGACAAGATCACATATGCGGTTTCCTGCAGACACTGCGAGGACCCCATATGCGTAAAGAGCTGTATCGCAGGCGCGATCACAAAAGAAGACGGAGTTGTCCGTATCGACAGCAACAAATGCGTCGACTGCTACACCTGCATTCTTGTCTGCCCTTACGGCGCTCTTGCTCCCGGTGAGTCGGGCGCGATGCAGAAATGTGAGCTCTGCCTCGAAAATTCATGCGGTGCTCCCGCATGTGCGGCGGGCTGCCCCAACAATGCAATTGTTTACGAGGATCGCGGTCCGAAATCGGCCGCGCCAGATGATGAGGCAAGTCCCGCTTGTTTCTGAACAGTGTATAAAAGTGTCTAAAACGGATACATTCTCATTCCGTGTCATGATATGAAAACGTATCGCGGGCACATATTACGTGCCTAATACTTCGTAAAAGGGGAGAACATATGGAACAGTACATTATTATCGGTAACGGCGTTGCGACCGTCGGATGTATCGAAGGTATCCGCTCGGTTGACAAGGAAAGCCCCATCACAGTAATTTCGGGCGAAAACCACAAAGTTTACGGCAGGCCTCTTATCTCCTACTATCTCGAAGGCAGGACAGATCTCGAGAAGATGAAATACCGCCCGGATGATTTTTACGACAAAAACGGTGTAACACTCCTGCTCGGTAAGAAGGCAGTGTCTGTCAGCCCTTCGGAACATTCGGCAGGGAAGACTTCTGAAGCCGGCTGCGCTGCAATCGGGGGCACGCCGCAGGGAAGTACCTCCGCAACAGCCGGAACCGTGACTCTCGGCGACGGCACCGAACTTCCCTACACAAAACTCTGCGTGGCAACCGGTTCATCGCCTTTTGTTCCTCCCTTCGAAAACCTCGAAAGCGTGAAAGAGAAATATACCTTCATGACTCTTGACGATTCGCTCGCTCTCGAAAAGGCCCTTTTCCCGGAAGCAAAGGTTCTCATCGTCGGTGCCGGTCTCATAGGCCTAAAGTGTGCGGAAGGTATCATAGACAGAGTTGCGAGCGTCACGATATGCGACCTTGCGGACCGTGTTCTTTCAAGCATCCTCGACACCGAATGTGCTGCCCTCATGCAGCGTCATCTTGAAAAGAACGGCATGAACTTCCTTCTCGGAGACAGCGTGTCGCGTTTCGAAACGAATAAAGCGTTCATGAAGAGCGGCAAAGAAGTTGATTTCGATGTTCTCGTTCTTGCGGTCGGCGTTCGCGCCAACATCGGTCTCGTTAAAGACGCCGGCGGCGAAACGGACCGCGGTATCGTTGTCGACGATGACATGAGCACCTCTCTTCCCGAAATCTACGCAGCGGGCGACTGCGCACAGGGTCCCGACCTTTCGATCGGCGCCAGGCGTGTCCTTGCGATCCTCCCGAACGCATATATGCAAGGTCACACGGCAGGTGTCAACATGGCCGGTGGGGATGCTTCCCTGAAGAACGCGATTCCCATGAACTCGATCGGTTTCTTCGGGCTCCATGCCATGACTGCAGGCTCATATGAAGGCGAACTATATGAAGAAAAGACCGAAGATTCGATCAAACGTCTCTTTACAAAGGATGATGTACTCAAAGGTTACATCCTGATCGGACGAAACGAACGAGCCGGAATATACACATCGATGATACGCGAAAAGACTCCGTTATCTTCCGTAAATTTCGATATCCTCAAAAAGGCCGCAACAACTGTCGGATTCGACGCAGCCGCGCGAAAGAAGAAATTTGCGAGCCGGGTTTGAGCGGTGGCTGACATAATACAACATAGGCGTTAATAACGCGCATATTACGAGAGGTGCGAATAATGAATATAAATGCAAAAGATCTCGATCATAAAGCTCTTAATGAATCGATAAGAGAAGGCGGCGACACACTTACCGTTGAAGAGTGCTGCGGCCAGCGTTTCATTGCCGCAGGAATGTCCGGTAAAGACATCACGATAGAGGGAATTCCCGGCAATGCGCTCGGCGCATACCTTAACGGCGGCACCGTGAATGTCCTTGGGAATGCACAAGACGCAGTCGGTGATACCATGAACGAAGGCACCATCGTCGTTCACGGCAATATCGGCGACGCAGCAGGCTATGCAATGCGCGGCGGCAGGATCTACATAGAAGGAAATGCCGGATATCGCGCCGGCATACACATGAAGGCTTATAAGGAAAAGGTTCCCGTGATGATCATAGGCGGCAAGGCCGGAAGCTTCCTCGGCGAGTACCAGGCCGGCGGCAGGATCGTTGTCCTCAACCTTAAAGATCCCGAAGGAAAAGCTGTCGGATTCTTCCCCTGCACGGGAATGCACGGTGGAAAGATGTTCCTCCGCTCAAAATGCGAGGATGTTACCTTCCCCGCACAGGTCAACGTAAAGCAGGCCGATACCAGGGACCTCGAAGAGCTTCGCAGCCTCCTCCCCGATTACTGCGAAAAATTCGACCTTAACCTCGATGAAGTCCTTGACGCCCCCTTCACAGTCGTTTCCCCCGACTCGGGAAATCCGTACAGACAGATGTACGTGGCAAACTAAAATGGTACCTGAGGGACGGGGGAAGTGCAAGCACTTCCTCGTTGGGTACCACGGATGACACCTGAGGGACGGGGGTTGGGTACCACGGATGACACCTAACCCCCGTCCCCAAGGTACCACGGATGACACCTAACCCCCGTCCCCAAGGTACCATGGGTATCTTACGGGAAAACAAAGTTTTTGTATATGACTGAAGATGTAGTATAATACACTAGAATCATATCTGAATTTCCGGCAGATTATCGACATATTTAAACAGTAAAAGCTGAAAAAAGGAGTCAAGAAATGAAGTATTCCAAAGAAGAAGTTTTACAGTACGTTCAGGAGGAAGATGTTAAGTTCATCCGTCTTGCATTTTGTGATGTCTTCGGAAAGCAGAAGAACATCTCGATCATGCCCGATGAACTCCCCCGCGCATTTGAGTACGGGATCGCATTCGACGCATCTGCGGTCGCAGGCTTTGGTGACGAAGCAAAGAGTGACCTTCTTTTGCACCCCGAACCCGAAACGCTCATGCCTCTCCCCTGGAGGCCTGAGCACGGCAGGGTTATTCAAATGTTCTCAAAGATCACGCGTCCCGACGGAACTCCTTTTGAATGCGATACAAGACAGCTTTTAAAAGATGCTGTTGATAAGGCCGCAAAGGCCGGATACGAATTCACTTTCGGTGCGGAACAGGAATTTTATCTTTTCCGCCTTGACGAAGACGGCAATCCCACCAATATTCCCTGCGACAAAGCAAGCTATATGGACATTGCTCCCGAAGATCACGGAGAAAATGTAAGGCGTGAGATCTGCCTCACTCTTGAACAGATGGGTATACGTCCCGAAAGTTCTCACCATGAGCAGGGTCCCGGACAAAACGAGATTGATTTCCGTTATTCCGCACCTCTCACGGCTGCGGACCATGTCATGATGTTCCAGCGTGTTGTCAAGACCGTTGCCTTTCGTAACGGTTTCTTTGCGGATTTTTCCCCGAAGCCTCTTGAGCATGAGCCCGGAAACGGTTTCCATATCAACATGTCCGTCAGACCCACAGATCAAAAGGCATTCGACGGCATGATCGGCGGTATTTTAAAGAATGTTAAACCAATGACGGCATTCCTTAATCCTTCACGTGGTTCGTATCAGAGACTCGGATCAAACAAAGCACCCGAATATATCACCTGGTCAAAAGAAAACCGCTCACCTCTCGTCAGGATCCCTGCCGCAGTGGGCGAATACAAGAGAGCGGAACTTCGTTCCCCCGATCCTCTCGCAAATCCTTACCTTGCCTTTACGCTTATGATATACGCAGCTCTCGACGGGATTGAAAACAACATCGTTCTGCCCGAGCCTGCCGACTTTAATCTTTATAAATCAGACCACGTTATGCTCTCGCGCTACGACAAACTCCCCTCCTCATTTGAGGAAGCATGCAAAGTTGCATCCGCAAGCAAATTTGTTCAGGATCACATTCCGAACAAAATCCTGTCGATTTACTGCGGTTGAAAAAGGATGTTCAGTCCGGTACTTCATCTGAGTACCTGCCCGGAAATCAGAAGCGATTAAAAACGCTTCTATTAAGGAGATTGTTATGAGCAGTTTGCAAGAACGCATATACAGCGTGCTGATCGTATCGGCCACTGAAAAAATAAATACGGCTCTTAACTCTCTGTTGCCTGAAGTAAGATACGCTCCCGTGAGGACCGTTTCGAGCATAAGTGCGGCAGGAAGACTTTTTGCCGAGCAAAACTTTGACTACGTCATCGTCAATTCTCCGCTGCCCGATGATGCCGGTGTAAGATTTGCCATCGATACCCTTGCCTCAAAAGGAACCGTCACACTTCTGCTCGTACGTAACGAGATTTATAACGATATATTCGAAAAAGCGGCTCCCCACGGTGTTTTTGTTCTCGCAAAGCCCATAGGAAGACCTATGCTTGTCATGGCACTCGACTGGATGGCAAGTATGCGCGAACGAATGCGCCGTATGGAAAAGAAGACCCTCTCTGTTGAAGAGAAAATGGAAGAGATCCGCGCCGTCAACCGTGCGAAATGGCTCCTCATCCGTGAGCTCAGCATGGATGAGCCCGCAGCCCACCGCTACATTGAGAAACAGGCGATGGACCGCTGCGTGACAAGGCTTGAGGTAGCCAACGAGATCATAAAGACGTATTCATAACTTGAGTTTTGACAAAAGGTCCGCCATTGTACCGCGAGGTGCGGGCCTATCATTTCTCCGGTCACGGTTACCGTTCCCACGGTCGTTTCCGGAACCGTTCCCACGATTGTTTCCCGCTCCATTCCCGCGTCTGTCTCCGCCCGAGGCGTTCACGCGGTCATTCCTGCCTCCGGTTGCACCGGGTGCCTGTTTCGGCTTTGTCTCATCTATCATCGTAAGGCTTATCCTGCCTTTTTTCTCATCCACTTCAAGAACGGTCACTTCGACAATATCTCCGACAGATACGACCTCGAGAGGATGTTTTATAAATCTGTCCGACATTCGCGAAATATGAACGAGTCCGTCCTCGTGTACTCCGATATCGACAAACGCGCCGAAATCGATAACGTTTCTGACCGTACCTTTAAGCTTCATTCCGGGCTTTAAGTCCTTCATTTCGAGTACATCACTGCGAAGCACGGGTCTGGGCATTTCTTCTCTGGGGTCACGAGCCGGCTTTTCAATCTCGGAAAGAATGTCACTGAGTGTTATCTCCCCGCAGCCAAGCTCCGCTGCCAGCGAAGCAAGACTGCCGACTGACTTTCTGAACGTCTTGATCGCCTCTTCATCATTTATACCGCAATTCATTTTTTCGAGGAGTGCCCTTGCCTGCTTGTATGACTCGGGATGCACAGCCGTTGCGTCAAGCGGCTCGTCTCCTCCGTTAATCCTGCAGAATCCCGCGCATTGCTCAAACGCTTTGGGTCCGAGCTTGGCAACCTTCAAGAGCTCGGCTCTCGAATGGAATTTTCCGTTCTTTTCTCTGTATGCAACGATGTTCTTCGCGATCGTCCCGTTTATTCCGGATATGTAAGAAAGAAGCGAGAACGACGCTGTATTCAGATCGACCCCGACGGAGTTAACGGCGTCTTCAACCACGCCCGTCAGCGTTTCCGCGAGCTTTTTCTGGTCCATATCATGCTGGTACTGTCCAACGCCTATGGCCTTCGGCTCTATCTTTACAAGCTCCGAAAGAGGATCCTGCACACGTCTCGCGATCGAAGCCGCACTTCTCTGTCCGACATCAAAATTCGGAAATTCCTCGGTTCCGAGCGGGCTTGCAGAGTAAACACTCGCGCCTGCTTCGTTCGTGATTATGTACGAAACCTTTTCCGGGATCTCTCTGAGGAGCTCCGAAACAACCTGTTCGGACTCTCTCGAAGCGGTACCGTTTCCGATCGAGATAAGAGTAACTTTATATTTTGATATGAGCGCTCTGAGGATCTTTTTTGACTCCTCGATTTTGTTATGCGGAGCCGTAGGGTATATTACCTTTGTGTCGAGTACTTTTCCCGTGGGATCGACGATCGCAAGCTTACATCCCGTACGGAACGCGGGATCCCAGCCGAGGACCGTCTGTCCTGCTATCGGCGGCTGCATAAGGAGCTGCCTGAGGTTCTTTCCGAACACGTCTATAGCACCGCTCTGAGCCATATCCGTGAGTGAATTTCTGATCTCTCGCTCGATTGAAGGGCTTATAAGACGCTTATATGAATCGGCGACGGCTGCCTTTATCACGGGTGTTGTATATATATTTTCATTTGTGATCAGCTGCTTTTCAAGATACCCGAGTATCTTGTCTTCGGGCGCAACAACAGAAACCGTGAGTATCTTCTCGGCTTCTCCTCTGTTTATGGCAAGAACGCGGTGACCCGCGATCTTTCTGACCTCTTCCTCAAACGCATAATAATTCTGATAAACGGACTCGGCCTCAGCGTCCTTTGCCTCAGACCTGAGCTTCCCTTCGTCCTCCGTGACGCGCCTTATATAGTCGCGGAACTGCGCATTGTCCGAGATATCCTCGGCGATGATATCCGATGCTCCTGCAATGGCAGCCGCTACATCGATGACTTCTTTTTCCGCTGCCTTCACGGCATCTTCCTTTGAAGACGATTCGGGCTCTATCTTGCCCGTTACGTATTTTGCTGCTTCCTCTTCCACGGGCCTGTCTGTATTTTGGAGCATGATAAATTCGGCAAGAGGTGCAAGACCGCGTTTTCTCGCCATCTCGGCCCTTGTCTTTTTCTTCTGCTTATAAGGCCTGTAGAGGTCCTCAACCGTAACGAGCTTTTCTGCCGCAAGTATGGCTTTTTTTAGTTCATCGGTGAGTTTTCCCTGCTCGTCAATGAGCGCGATCACTTCCTGCTTTCGTGCTTCCAGGTTGCGCAGGTAAGTCAGTTTAGCAAAAAGAAGTCTGAGCTTTTCGTCGTCAAGGCTCCCCGTGGCTTCCTTTCTGTATCTGGCGATGAACGGGATCGTGTTTCCCTCGTCTATCAGCTTAACCGCAGCCTCAACCTGTCCTCTTCCCGCTCCGATCTCATCGGCGATCATTGAAATAATGTCCATTTGTCTTCCTTTCCTTTAAAGCAGCATTTATTGTATTAAGCACCTTCTTTTTGTCTCCCGTCCAGAGAGGTGCCAAAAGTCCCTTTTTCGGACCGTCCCCGGTCAGCCTGTGTACCACTACGTTATCCGGTATCAATGTTAAGAGATACATTAATAGGTCCACATATTCGTCAAGTTCCATAACAGGCACTTTTCCGAGTCTGTACTCCCGCTCAAGGTCTGTGCCCCGTAGGACATGCAGCAGCTGAAGCTTTATCCCGTTCGATCCGACTTCCACAACGTGCCTGACGGTTGCCGCCATGTCCTCCCTCGTCTCTCCCGGCAGTCCGAGTATCACATGTGTGATAACCTCGATCCCGATCGATCTGAGCCGTGCAACACATTCGTCGTAAACGGGCAGCTCATAACATCTCCTGATGTACCGAGCTGTTTGTTCATTTGCTGTCTGAAGTCCGAGCTCAACCCAGACCGGCTTTATCTTATTGAGTTCCTCGAGAAGCCCGTACATCTCATCACTGATACAGTCCGGTCTCGTGGCGATCGAAAGGATCACTACATCGCTGACGCCTATGGCCTCACGGAACATCCTGCTCAGATAATCAAAATCTCCGTACGTGTTGGTGAAACTCTGAAAATAGGCTATATACCCGGCTCCCGGTCCCGCCTTTGCAGCCACACGGGCTTTTGCTTCAAGGATCTGGTCGTTTACACTTTTTTCGGCTCCTGCCGCAAACTCACCCGATCCTCCTTCAGAGCAGAAAATACAGCCACGTGTCCCAAGCGTTCCGTCCCTGTTCGGACACGTGACTTTGGCCGATAATGCAAGTTTATACACTTTGCAACCATATTTGCTTTTCAGATAGTCATTAACGGTTACCATATCATGCCATTCATTCGTTTTCTGCAAAATACTGTATTATCCCTTTATCACAGACGTTCAATGTTTCCGGGGAGATTAAAGCTTCCGGGTTTTGCCCTTCCAAGCTGGCCGATTCCTCCTCTTCCGCCTCTCGCTCCGCCTGCGACTTCGTCAAGTGCATCATCGGAAACGGCCTCGATACCTTCACCTTCCAAAGCCTTTTTCTTCTCATCCTCAGCCTTTTTGTCTGAATTATTGTTGTACTTTTCGCTTGTACTCATGTCAAATACCTCCTTCAGTTTTGATCATCAAGTCTCTGTCTTGCAACCAGCTCCGCAAACTTACCGTTTGCAGCAATAAGCTCATCATAAGTTCCGTCCTCAACAATTTTACCACCGTCAAGCATGACAATACGATCGCACTGCATAATGGTAGACAGTCGATGTGCTATAACTATCCTCGTGCAATTCATTTTTCCGAGTGCATCCGAAACCTGCTTTTGAGTAATATTATCCAGCGCACTTGTTGCCTCGTCAAGCATCAAAATTTTAGGTTTGGGCGCTATTGCACGCGCTATAAGGAGGCGCTGCCGCTGTCCTCCGGATATTCCTCCCTGACCCTCGGATATCATCGTGTACATTCCCATCGGCATGTTCCGTATATCATCCGCCAGTCCCGATATCTCGGCAGCCTCCCATGCATCATCCATCGTCAGCCCGGGATCCGAAACTACTATATTCTCAAAAATGCTTCCGACAAGAAGTTTTCCACCCTGAAGCACGGTACCGATCCTTCTGCGAAGCGACTTAAGATCAAGGCGCTTAAGGTCACGCCCGTCAAAATATACCGCTCCCTTCTGAGGCGTTTCAAAGCCGAGCATTATACGCATAAGCGTTGATTTTCCGCATCCCGTTCCGCCGACTATAGCGACATACTGCCCCGAACGGATCTTGAGCGTCAGATCATCAAGAACAGGGGGCATATCCTCCACGTACCTGAACGTAATATTGTTAAGTTCTATTCCTCCCGACAGACGCGTTACTATCGGTTTATCTACAGCTATCTCGGGAACTGCTTCAAATATAGGGCTTGCCATTTCGATCATCGGCCTGATCTCCGCAACAGTATCGGCGATATCGGAAAGCGCCGTAAATGCCGTGCTTACAATTCCGTAAGCCGCACTGAACGCATAGTATTCGGCGACCGACACTCCGCTTCGGACCGCTGCCGAATAAATTACGATAGTTCCGATAAGCGACACCGCAAGTGTTATCACTTTTCCGATTTTCAGAAAGAGCGGCGGATCGTACTCAAGGACTGCCTCCTTCGCATATAAAGATCCCCATCTCGCAAAAGCTCTTCTTTCGGCACCCGAAAGCCTGATTTTTTGCACTCCGGATATCATCTGAAAACTCATACCGCTTTCCTTGCCGGCTATATCCATTCGTTCGCGGTTTACTCTGACTCTCATTACGACCTGAATCATCGTGACCATAAGCGTTATGAACATAACTGTAAATGCCGGCCACACCAGCGACGGTGCATAAGCAAATATCTGTAATATATATACGAGTGACAAGAGCGCCGTCAACCCTGTAGTAAATATCATGGTAACGATATTTCCGCAAAGTCCCGTAACGTTTGCCGCCCTGCTGCTGAGCTCGCCCGCGCTGTAATTCTTAAAGAACGATGCCGGCAGCGACAGGATGCGCATCATTGTCGCCGCCTCTACCTGCAAATCGAGTTTCAATCCGATCTTCGCCGTGAGCAGTCCCCTGATCGATGTAAACAGCAGTCCGCCCACAGTAACACAGATCATAAAGATCGCGGCGCCGAGAAGCATTGAATTGCTGCCCGATCCGATCACGTCGGAGAAGAGGACTTCATTCATTACAGGAAGGATCATACCCGTTCCGGTAATGATCCCCATTGAGATCAGAAGTAATATGATATCGGCTCCTTCAACCTGCCCGGCGATATACCTCACAAATGATCTTACGGTCATCTTCTCAAGAGGAAACGGTTTATAAAATGCAATGGCTTCCGGCTCGATCATATCTTGTGTTTTCCTGCTGAGCCTTACCATCTTTCCGGTCTTTCTGTCAAAAAAGCTGTATCCCGAAAATCTGCCCGGTATGAGAGCCACAACACTTCCGTCATCCTTCCTTATGCCGAGCATTGCGCCCATGCAGTCACGATACCAGTTCTTCCTGAGTATCACGTGACGCCTCATGATCCCGCTGGGTCTTAAAAGATATTCAAGTACCTCGTTCAGATCAACGATCGTTTCCGGTATTTCCTGTGGCTTGATATGATAATATTTAAGGATCTCACCGATCGCGTCGGTTGCGATACGGCGATCGTCACTAAACGCTTCGGCAATGCGTTTGCCCATTACCGCACCCGCCATCTGTCGGAAGGAGTCTTCAAAAACTGCCTGATCCGCCTTTTCTCTGGCGAGTATCTGTTCTTCAAACCAGCCCATATCGAAGCTCCTCCTACTCTGATGTTACAAGCGTTTTATATACGCCGTCCTGCGCCATTAACTGATCATGAGTACCCCGCTCGACCACCTTTCCGTGATCCATGACTATGATCTCGTCACAATCGCGCACAGTCGAAAGCCGGTGTGCGATAACAACACACGATATTCCTCTGTCTTTTATCGATTTGACAACTTCATATTCCGTCTTGGCATCAAGCGCGCTCGTTGCTTCATCCATTATTATCAGCGTGGGATCCTGTGCAAGGACTCTGGCGATCTCAAGTCGCTGACGCTGTCCGCCCGAGAAGTTCTTTCCGCCCTCGGTAAGCTTGTATTGATAGCCCCCGTTCCTTCGCATAATGTCTTCGTGAAGCTGTGCGTCACGGGCTGCAAGGATCATCTCGAAATCCTCGATCGAGTTATCCCACATTTTAATATTATTTGCGATAGTATCCTCAAAGAGAATGATATCCTGATCGACGACCGCAACAGATCCCGTAAAGACGTTTCTGTCTATCTGCGTGATCTTCTTGCCGTCAAAGAGTATCTCGCCGCTCCACGGCTGATAAAGTCCGGAGATCAGCTTCGAAAGTGTTGACTTTCCGCATCCCGATGCACCGACCAAAGCAACCCTTTCTCCCTGTTTAAGCTCAAGATTAAAATTCTCGATCAGCGGCGGTGCAAGACGCGAATATCCGAATGTCACGTCTTTCATCACAAATCCGCCCGAAAGCTTATTGAAATCCTCCGTTTCTTCCTCAAGTGCTTCAACATCGGTAGTTACCGACTTACTGAGTATCTCATCATCGGGATATTCCATAACATCTTCAATACGTTCCATCGATGTACGCATTTCCTGAAGCTGTTGTCCCGAATCGATGAGCTGCTGTATGGGAGCCGTAAACGATACGAGGAATCCCTGGAATGCCAGGATCATACCCGTTGTAAACTCGCCCCGGATCGTCATCCACACTCCGAGTACAAGAACAACAACATTCATTACCCCTGCTATTATTCCCGGCACCATTCCGAGGAACTGGTTTATGCGTTCGAAACGGACATTCTGCGAATTAACCGATGCCTGATAGCCTGCCCACATTTCAAAGAAACCGTTTTCGGCACCGCTTGCTTTGATGGTTTCGATCATCTCAACACCGTTTACCGTTGCTCCCGCCAATTTTCCGCTGTCGCGCATCATAACACGGGTGATATTGATTCGTTTTTTGGAAATATACATTGAAAGGATAAGCTGAGAAAGGACAGACAGTATCCCCACAAACGAAAGAAGGAGTGAATACCTGGACATGACAGCAAGATAAAAGACAGCCATAAGCGTCTCTATCACCATAGGTGCGAGTATATCGACGATCTGCCCGGAAAGCATACCGTTGGCCAGTTTACGCTGCTGGATATCACCCGCCCACCGCTGGGAATAGAACTCCAGCGGAAGCCTGAGGGCTTTCCACATATACGTACTGTTCCCCACGACCGCCATCTTGCCGCTAAGCCTGAGTGAGTACACCGCCCTGATCCATGCGGCTATCAGATGTATGAGCGTGATCACGGATATCCCGATCAAAAACGGCACATACCATCCCGGTTCATCTCCGGTCATCAGTTCGTCCATAAACACCCTGGAAAAGCCCGCATTAAGAATTCCTATGAGCGACGCGATCGCAGTCGTGATCATGACAAAGGCCATGGCGCTTTCGGCGCCCCTGAGCCTCTTCTTTGCAAATTCGATGATGCTTCTCGGCTTTCCGCTCGGCTCAAAGCCCTCGGTGGGCTTGATCACGAGACATATACCCGTAAATGCCGCATCAAACTCTTCAAACGAAACGATATAATCACCGCGGGCCGGGTCATTAAGATAGACCTTGTCACCCTTGAAACCGTCACAGACCACAAAATGGTCAAATTCCCAGTGTACAATACATGGAAAAGTACCACCTTTGCGCAGCTGCTCGGGTTCACACCTGAACCCCTTTGCCTCGAACCCATAATTTCTGGCGGCCTTCAGGATATTGCTCGCCTTGCTGCCGTCACGGCTGACGCCGCAATCTTTACGTACCTGTTCGAGAGGGATCCATTTATCATAATAAGCCATAACCATACAAAGACATGCCGCCCCGCATTCAAGTGCTTCAAGCTGCATGACTACAGGGACCTTGGCTACTCCCTTTTGTACCGGTTGCTTAATCTTCTTTCCTGCCATTTTCTACTCCGTCCGGAAGTGCTCTCACGTCACTTCTGTTTCCCATCCGCTGTTGTAACAATTATCCGTTATGTCAGTTGATCACATATTCGATCGGGTGAACCTCTTCGATCCCACCGTTTTCACTGTGCCTGTCAACCTTGCCGAATATACCCCAGGCGATGATCCCCAGAAGCAGCACCAAAAGAGCGATAAGAACGATCCAGAGCGGAGTCGTGGTAACGTGAATATAATCATTGAGAGATTCCGGACTCGAAGCCCGTTCTACGACTTTGTCCCTGAAAAGATTTTGTTTTTGATCATCAGACATATGTCCCCATCCTCCTATTTAAATCCGATATACCTCTATACATTTTATCGTTTACACCGATCACTTGCAAGACACGGTCCCTTGGAGACCATCCCACTCAGTATCCCTGAAATCCCCGGGGATCTCGCTTTCGGCCCGCACAAAACACACCCCGGCACCGATTTTTGCCGTCGTTTCTTTGATCTTGTCTGACTGTTCCTTTTTTAAGTACACTGCTTAATACAACTATTTTCATCTATGATTCTCCCGGTCTTCTTGTCAAGGTCCACCTGCTCACTTAGAGGCGGGTTATATCTTCCGTTTTGTAATATAGTACTTCAGATTGAAAAACGTGTCCACGAAAAAATACCGCGGCTTTCGGGTCAAACCGGTCCTCGGCTACTGCCGAAAGTATTCAAAGAACCGCAAAGACCTTCTTTGCGGCATTGACAATTGACTTATTTCCGATAAAACAATTAAAAAGGCGGTAGAAAACTACCGCCTCACTCCGAAGAGAAAAATTTACTTAAAAAAATTGAAGTTGGACCACAACCCCCGTCCCCAAGGGTCCACATCAAAAAAATTGAAGTTGGACCACAACCCCCGTCCCCAGGGGTCCACATCTGCCCGGGATCTTTTACACTTCATCGGGTCTGAAAAGCTTCTCAACATGGGGAATATGAAGCAGGATAACTGCGATAACGGTCGTGATCACTAGTTCCGGAAGCATATACGAGCCGTTATAGAGCAAGCTGTAAAGTACCGAGCTGTCCGTAGAGAAACCATCCCAAAGTTCTCCGAAACTCTTCCAAATGATCACTCCGCTCAGGAAATGCATCACAAAACGAAGTGTTATAGCCAGTGCTATTCCGCCGATCCAGCCGGCAGTCTTCTTTTTGCGGAAAATTCCGCCAAGGCCGAGTACCGTAAATGCGATGATATAATCCAAAAGTATGCACGCGATCAACATACCCGGGGTAAGTCCCCATCCGAAAAGGCCATCAGTTATTCCCTGGAAGAACTGGATCAGGGAATACAGGAAAGAAACAGCGAGTCCCATCTTCACACCGCGTCTGATCGAGAAAAGAAGTATCGGAAGCATGGAAAACAGGGTGATCGATCCGCCCCAAGGCAGTTTGTAGATCTGAATGAAACTAAGTGCTGTGGCAAGGGCAAGCATAACTGCTCCCTCAACCAGAATTCTTGTTTTTTTACTTTGCATAAAAAATGCCCTCCTAATTATTCACCGGAGGGACAGCATCGCGTGTTCGTCTGAACTATCATTTGTTCAAGCTTCCTTACGCCGGTATTATCCGGTTCAAGTATTAAGGGTCCGAGGCAAAAGCCTCTGTCTCAGCGATGTGCTCCCCTAGCGGTATTTTGTTTTAACAACGAGATAAAATATAATGCCTGTTTAAGATAATGTCAAGAAAGAAATTATAAAAACGCATTATTCTGTTAAAAATTGTGAAAAAGGGCTCTGCCGGAAGAAACCTACAACTGTTCTCGGAGAAGATCCTATTACCGTAAAAGTTTACAATGACGGTGAAATAGCTATTGCAACACTCATAATTACCGATGATGAAGGCGAAGCTCACACGAGCTCTTTATATTTCTCACTCGTCATCAACGCGGTCTCTTCGCTGCCCTTCAGTTTCACCACATAGGTCCACCTTCCGTACACCTCAAGTTTTTTGATCGCATCTTTCCTGATAATGTAAGATTTGTGACATCTCATAAACTTCTCGGGATCAAGCTTCTCCTCAAGAGCAGACAATGACTGTGAAGTAAGAAACACATCACAGTCTGTAACGATCCTTGTTACACCGTCGGTTCGCTCGATCATTATAATATCTTTGACATCAACAAAATTGATCTCTTCTTTCCCTTTGATTATCAGCTTTTCTCCGCAACCGTTGTCGGTTTTTTCTTCAGTTTCCGCTTCACCCGAAACAGATCTTATCTTTTCAAGCGTTTTTCTGATCCTCTCCATATCAAAAGGCTTCACGATATAATCAAACGCATATATCTCAAAAGCGCTTGCCATATATTCGCTATGGGCGGTCGCGAATATGATCTTAACCTTCGGATCCACTTCGCAAATAGCTCTGGCGCACTCAAGCCCGCTTTCGCCCCCGAGGTCTATATCCATAAAAACAATTTCGGGGCGAAGACTGACAAAGCTGCTGATCGCGGATGCAAAATTTGCGCATGAAGAGACAACCTTAAAACCTTCGTTTTTCTCGATCATTTTTCCCAAAATGATCCGGATCTGTTCTTCATCTTCCACTACCATAACTTTTATCATATCTTCGCCCCGTGTAAAGTTAGTTCTTCTTGGTCTCTACATAGTCTGTCACGCCGTTTCCGATATCATTCTTCATCTTGGTGTCTGCCTGTACATTCTGAAGTTTGTAGTAATCGAGAACGCCTATATTACCGCTTCGAAGTGCCTCAGCCATTGCCTTCGGAACTTCCGCTTCAGCCTTAACAACCTCTGCTCTCATCTCCTGTTCAAGAGCAACTGCCATCGCCCTTCTCTCCTCAGCCTTAGCCTGAGCGATCTTTGTGTTTGCCTCTGCCTGAAGGCTCTGGAGATTGGCACCAATATTTCTTCCGATATCGATGTCGGCGATATCGATTGAAATGATCTCATATGCTGTACCCGAATCAAGACCTTTCTCAAGGACCACCTTCGATATGTCATCCGGATTCTCAAGCACCGCACTGTGTGTAAGTGCCGAACCGACAGTTGTAACGATACCTTCACCGACCCTCGCAAGAACGGTTGCCTCACCGGCACCGCCGATAAGCTGGTTAATGTTTGTTCTTACGGTAACGCGGGCCTTAACAAGAAGCTCGATTCCGTCTTTTGCAACCGCCGAGATCTGAGGAGTCTCGATAACCTTGGGCGTAACGCTCATCTTAACTGCTTCAAATACATTTCTGCCCGCAAGATCGATAGCCGATGCCTGCTCAAGAGTAAGGTTCATTCCCGCTCTCTCTGCCGCTATGAGGGCATTTACCACATCGTCAACATTTCCGCCTGCAAGGTAATGAGCTTCAAGCTGATTTGACTTAACGCTCAAACCTGCTTTTGTCGCCTTTATCATGGGTCCGACGATCTTGGCAGGTCTTACGCGACGGATCTTCATTCCGACCAGCGAGAAGATTCCTATCTTAACTCCGCTGGCAACTGCCGATATCCACATTCCCACAGGTACTATCGCAAAAAATACCAAAACCAACACTATCACTATTGCTGCAATGATTACCGTATCCATAATTATTCTCCTTTTCTTACAAATATTTTGTTGTTTTTAATCTCTATGATAATCAGCTTTTTATCCTTTTCTATAAATTCACCTGCCGAAAGGACATCAAGCTTTACCCCTTCAAATTCACCCTTTCCGGAAGGCCTCAGATCCGTAAGCGCAGTTCCCTTTTTCCCGACGAGGTAATTCATGTCGCTCTCATCTATAAAAAGATTTTTGCCCGGGAGATCCGTCTCCAGTTTTATCGGTGACTTAACTTTCTTTGATTTAAATACTATTATACTGATCACGAGCAAAACAGCAATCACCACGATTGCGATCACTCCGACAGTCAAACGTTCTGTAGCATTCCTTCCCGTCAGATATATTCCGGCTGCGACGCATATGATCCCCGATATGCCCGGAAGTCCGAAACCGGGCATAAAGAATTCCACCCCGATCAAAACAATTCCGACAAGAAGTACAATTATACCCAAAATATTGATAATTTCCATGCTTACTCCTTCTCAAACAATACAGTGAACGTTGTTTCGTCCGCATCCGATCTCAAATCGATCTTTCCTTTGTTTTTGGCCAAAATGTCGGAAACTATTGCTAGTCCAAGCCCATGCCCCTTTTCCTTTTTAGTGGTAAAACCTCTTTTGAAAATACTGTCTCTTATCTCCATCGGGATGAGCGGACCGTTATTTGTAACTTCAAAGCAATACTCCTCAACCGTCTCTGTAATATCAATTCCTATCCTTTTTTCTTTCTTATCCGAATCCTCCAAAGCCTTGAGAGCATTATCTATAAGATTTGAGAGGACTTTGCATAGTTCCCAGTCCTCAATCCCAAGATTTGCCAGATCTGATTTGACCTCTATCACAAAGTCGATGCCGCATGACTCCGCCTCTGCCGATTTTGCCGCAAGCAGCGCATTTATCGCGGGCTTTGATGTTTTTATCGCCTTACCTGTTTTGAGCAGTTCCTTATAGACTTTCTTCAGATAAGTCTCCATCTCGTCATATTCACCGAGTTCCATCAATCCGTATACAACCTGCAGATGATTGAGATAGTCGTGTCTGTCGGCTCTGAGCCTGTCGTTAAACTGACCGAGATTCTCAATACTTTCGCGAAGCACTTCATTTCTCCTGATAAGTTTAAAACATCTCCCGGCGAGCACAACAACGCATATCAGGAGGACTGATGCCGTCATGGCACAGATATAAAGGTATAAGACATTATCGGTCACTTCATACCTCCTTCCTCAATATCGACTTCCCAATTCCGTTTTTCTCAACAAGTAAACCGAAGGATCAGGATTGTGATATCAGATTATCATTATTTCCCATATTAACAACTACTACTCTCTAAACTATACATTTTTTTCACCGAATTGTCATAGTATAAGTTTTACGGGATCACCTCCGCACCCTCAGTGACCTGATTTTAAGCACATACATCAAACCGATCCACAAACGGATATCCAAAAAAAAACGGAGCAGGAATGATCCTGCCCCGTGCAAATGTCGTTTTGATCAGATTTTAAAGAATGCAACGCTTTCTTTAAGTGTGTTAGCTATATCAGCAAGCTCAACCGCTTTCTCAACGATAGTAACCATGTTGTTATTAAGCTGATCGAGCGAAGCGCTCGTCTCTTCCGTTGAAGCTGCGTTCTCTTCCGAAATACTTGAAAGTGAGCTCACCGCATCCACGATTCCGTCCTTCTTTGAATTCATGAATTCCGTCTGATGAGCGGTGTCCTCATTCTCACTCTTTGCTTCATCAAGGACCTCAAGCATTGCATCAAAGCTTTCGACCATTTTTGAAAGAGCGATATTTTCACTTGTCGTCGCTTCCTTGATGCTCGAGGTAAGACCTATATTCCTTTCGGAATAATTGCTGATATCTTTAAGCATTGCCGTGATCTCACCCGCAAGTCTGTTTGTTTCGGTAGCAAGATCCTTGATATTTTCGGCAACAACCGCAAATCCGCGTCCCGCCTCACCTGCTCTTGCAGCCTCGATCGATGCATTAAGTGCAAGCAGGTTAGTCTGTCCGGCAATATTTATGATACCGTCGGCAGCACTTGATATCTTATTGACAAGAGCGGCCGTCTCATTTACCGAATCGGCAACTTCACCGGCCTTTTCATCTGTTTCTTCATCGGCTTTTCTTATATCATATAAACCACTTTGGATTTCTTTTGAACTATCGGCGAGCATTTTGACTTTTTTAAGTGTTTCCTGAACGGATTTATAAACGTTATCGATCGCTCCACCGATCTCTATCGTAATGCTTGATGTTGTCTGAACATCATCTGCCATCGATCCGGCACCCAGAGCAAGATTTTCAACAGCCATTGAAATATCCCTGGTTATCGTCTGAGACTCGGCAACACTGTCTTTGGTATGTGATGCTCCCTCAGCAACCTTGCCTGCATTATCTATAACTGATGAGACAGCACTCTTAAGCTTCTGACGCATGTCTTCATTTTCGTTGCTGAGATTGACAAATTCCTTAAACGGACTCTTAACATCTATTACTGTCGCGAAATCTCCTTCGGCGAGCTTCAGCGTAGCCTTTTCAAAATTCTTCAGACTTGCTCTCATTTTAAGGATTACAAAGACGGCAAGGATCGTAATGACGATCAGAATGAACACAAATATGATAAGAAGCTTCATTATTCTTTGATTGGCTTCTTCGGTAAGAATTTCCGCTTCCTTGATCGCCCATGCCTCAGTTATATCCGTCATGTAAGAGATTCCTTCTCTTACGGTTTCATAATCAATGCAGAACATTGCCCAGCTTCCGGACTGTTCAACAACATCAAAATCGCTTCTCCAAAGATTGTACGCATCCTGGTAAGCTTTGTAATTTTCGGCAAAAGATTTCCCGTTTTCATCTTTTTCGACATTATATAACAGATCATTTGTCTTCGCGATCTCGACTGCATTCTCTACTCTTTCGACGAATTGATCTATGTTTTCGGTCCAGTTACCGAGATAGATTCCCTTTAATTCATCTATTGATATCGTTGAAGTATCAACAGGTGCCCATCCTTCACAAAGTTCACGGTAATGGAAAGCCCCAAGCATGGCCTGATAAAGGTCTCTGTCCGCATTCAACAGTTTTTCACTTATTGAATATAATTTGTCATAGTACATATCTTTCGCTTGTTTTGACGTAGTGTTGACCTGAAATGCAAAGAACAGGATAGAACTGATCAAAGAAATTCCCATAGCTGCAACAATTGAGATAATGGAACCTTTAAGACTTAATTTTCCCTTCATATGTAAATCTCCTTATTGTTCAAGTATCGCTTGCGAGACTTAGTTCCGGATTCCAATCAGCGTCAGCTGACATCTTCCGAACCGAATCCTGCGCATCCTCACCGTCGCCGGACTCACATTTCCTAATGCAGATAAATTATGTCATAATTTAAGCGTTTAGTCAATTGCTTTTTGTGTTCTGTGCCTCTCATATTTTGTTATCGTACAGGCTTTTTTTCTTTTTTACAATTAGCTTTCTAAATAACACAATATCTTATCTCTAAGATATAAGCCTTTCTGTGGTGAACTACAGTTTCCTCTCGTAGCACAAAAAATCCTGGTCATACATATGACACTCGCCGACATTTCGGAAACCAAACACTGCATAGCAGCGGATGGCCTTCATGTTATTCTTGTTTACTAATATATGTAATCCCTTAAAGCCACGTTTCTTAAGTTCTTCCATTGCAAATCCGAATATGATCCTTCCGAGTCCCTTGCCCTGTTCTTCGGGTCGAACAGCCACACGTGCGAGTTCACCTTCGGGTCTTAAAGAGTCATCCCAGCATGTAAGCCTGTCAACATCATCATCTTCTTCAAGAGAGATTGCCGCCTTAAGCTTACCACCATCCTTGAGGACATACAGCGCGTTCCTCTTAAGATCGAAGTCAATCGTTTCATCTGACGGATAATTCTCATTCCAAGAGCAGTGTTCCCGGCCCTTTTGTGCCTCGTAAAGTTCTCTGATCTCACTACGGTCCGCCTCCGTCGCGAGCATTATTTCATATTTCTGTTCCATGTTGTCCCTCAATATCTGATATGCGTAATTCCGACATTAATCCCTGATCGCTTTCTCTTTTGTGGCCTTTTCGCCCCAATAGGAAGCCCACTTTTCACAGAAGAGCCATGTATATGGGATTTTCTTTTCTCGCCTGATCTTTCGAAAATAAGGTATATTCCCCCAGCACATGGAAGGAATACCTATAATGACCGGATACAGAGGCCCCAGCAGCAGTGCCTGGAGCGTATGACCAAATTCATGTACGGCAACCTTTTCGCAGTATTCCTGTCTTTCATCGTCGCCTGTTGCTTCATACGGAGTGAATATAAACATTCCCAAAGAGAGCCCGCCATTCTTATCCCATACAGTTCTGACAACACCGTGATAATATCTATGAGGATAGCGCATGTATTTTAAATATACAAATAAACCGGCGCATGTCTGATAAAATCCCCATGTCCAGTGGATAAAAACTCTGAGCGGATACCAACGGTTACTGTAAGAGTTGAATGCCGTACGGATTCCTATTATGATTTCCGATACCAAAAGTACCGAAAATATTATTATATGTCTGACACGCATTTTTTCTCCTTTTGTCCCCGTTCATTTTTTCAACAGTTTAACTCCGAAGCGACCCGATGGCATCCGATTCTTCGGAAGGCTGAAACAACTTTGCCTCTGTAAGACATTCCAGAAGCCTTTTCGGAATACGCAATATAACTCAACGGATAGTGGAGGCTTGGTGAACTACTCGGCAATTGAATTACCGATGATTCCCGCTTGTTATCCTAAAACAACTTCCCTGTTCTTAAGCCCTGACTCTGTAAGAGGTCTGATTCTGTCATCCTCTCCGTATAGCGATTGAGCATGACGTACAAAAATGATTTTGGTAATACCTGACACTCAAAGATCCTCCACAATTGTATTTGACCATACTCTCTGAAAAATTGTTCTTTCATCTACTCAAGAAAGTTTTCGTACTATTTTATTTTCCAATATCCGAAGCGCTTTCCGCTCTTTCGTATAATTCTACCTTCCGCTTTTAAGTCACCCTTCTTTCTTTGCAGTGTACGGTAGGCAAATGCTCTTGCCAATAATACGGCAGAATTTGCCACATAGTGTTTCTGCTCTTCCAAAAGATAGAACGGGATACGCCAATTGCCGGGATCTACTTCTTCCAAATGGATCCTGCGATTTTTCCGGGATTTGCTATCCTGACGAAAAAGTGCCCCTCATCTTCGCCCACGATCTTTCCTCCGTTTTTCTGCATAACACGAAGTGACGCGGGATTATCTTTGTTCACACGCAGATAAAACTCAGTCTCCGGGACTATATCTCTTGCTA
>JAILKT010000117.1 GCA_024693545.1 Lachnospiraceae bacterium | reverse complement strand
GATCATTGAGGTTTATAGCTGCTCTTTAACGATGCTGTCCTGTTGAAAACGGGAACTCCCGGTTTCGAATCTTTATAATCAACGTTGAAGTATCCGTTCCTGAGGAATTGGAAACTTTCGAACGGCTTAGCATCTTTAAGGGCGGGCTCAACATATGCGTTCTCGATCACGGTTCTTGAATTCGGATTAATGTTGACCGAACCATCCTCATTATATACACCCTTCTCCTCGTCCACAAGGTTTTCAAAAAGCTTAACGGTAGCTTTGACCGCTGTGGGCTCGTAAAGCCAGTGGATCGTCCCTTTAACTTTTCTTCCCTCAAATCCGCTGCCGCTCTTGGTCTCTGGATCGTATGTACAATGGACTGCCGTAACCCTGCCGTTTTCATCTGTCTCATATGAGACGCATTTGACGAAATAAGCGTACATAAGGCGGACCTCATTGCCCGGGAAAAGTCTGAAATACTTCTTGGGCGGCTCGATCATGAAGTCATCCCTCTCAATAAGAAGTTCTCTTCCGAAAGGAAGTTTTCTGCTGCCGAGTGCTTCGTTCTCAAGGTTGTTAGGCGCCTCAAGTTCTTCGGTCTGTCCCTCCGGATAATTGTCAATTATCAGTTTGATGGGGTCAAGCACCGCCATCACTCTGTTCTTCTTAAGCTTTAAGTCCTCTCTGATACAATATTCGAGCATCGAATAATCGCACGAGCTGTTTGCTTTCGAGACTCCCGAAAGCTCCATAAACATTCTTATGGACTCCGGCGTAAATCCTCTTCTTCGAAGGGCCGCGATGGAGACAAGTCTCGGATCGTCCCATCCGTCAACCGTTCCGTTCTCTACAAGTCTCTTTATATATCTCTTGCCCGTGATCACGTTCGTAAGATACATCTTAGCGAACTCGATCTGCCTGGGCGGACGCTCATATTCAAGTTCCGTTACAACCCAGTCGTAAAGAGGTCTGTGGTCTTCAAATTCAAGTGTACAGATGGAATGTGAGATTCCTTCGATAGCATCCTCAATGGGATGAGCAAAATCATACATTGGATAGATACACCACTTGTCACCCGTATTATGGTGAGTCATGCGGGCGATCCTGTAGATAACGGGATCTCTCATGTTCATGTTCGGTGAAGCCATGTCTATCTTTGCACGAAGGACCTTCTCACCGTCACCGTAAACACCGTTCTTCATTTCTTCAAAAAGTTTGAGGTTTTCTTCTATGCTTCTGTCACGATACGGGCTGTTCTTTCCCGGTTCGGTAAGCGTTCCGCGGTACTCTCTGATCTGATCGGCGGTAAGATCGCAGACAAAGGCCTTTCCTTTTTTAATAAGAAAGACTGCTGCCTCGTACATCTGCTCAAAATAATTGGATGCAAAAAGAACCTCATCGCGGAAATCGGCGCCGAGCCACTTCACATCCTCGATGATCGATTCAACAAATTCCGTCTTCTCCTTTGTAGGGTTAGTGTCATCGAAACGAAGATTAAATTTTCCCCCATACTTCTTTGCGAGCCCGGAATTCAATACTATCGACTTCGCATGTCCGATATGCAGATAACCGTTAGGCTCGGGAGGAAATCTTGTTACCACGGAAAGGTACTTCCCTTCCTCAAGATCCTTGTCTATGATCTGTTCAATAAAGTTTTTGGATGCCTCTTCATTTGAGGCTGCGGCGGATACGCCGTTTAAAGAGTTGTCGTTATCCATATAAGAGTTCCTTACTTTTCTGCATGATTATGCTGGATTTATATTTGACACATTTTATGTCGCGTGTCTATATATTCATACATGGTTAAATATACCACAAAGCTTGGCTTTCGTAAAGAACTCTCAATTTGATCGATAATCCGGATAATTAATATCTCCTTCAATAACCCGGACAATTAATATATCCTTCAATAATCCTGAAAATAAATATGTCCTTCAATAATCCTGAAAATAAATATGTCCTTCAATTATTCTGTAGGATGTTCCGGCCTTCTCACATTTTTCTCTGGTCTTCTCGACATAGCCGTTAAAATACATGAAATCATCGGGAACTGCTTTTTCTCCGCGAAGGACTTGTTTAGCCGCTTCTATACTTTCCTCCATGTACTTTATCTCCCACTCGCGATCAACGTCGGGGTCCATGCTTTTATAGAGTTTGAGAGCCTTCTTCATGCTCCCGTTTGCGGTCGGTGAGAACTGAACTCCCCACTTTCTGTCATAGATCACTTCTTTGATGGTTGTAACATGTCCCCAATCGATAGTATCGTTAAGCCTGTTTATGACAACGTTTCCGACGGCAACCTTGCCATCATGCGACATACTGTTAGCCTCACAGTAAATGATACATGAAAGATATTTCAGATCGGATTTCTTAAACGAATCGTTCCACTCGGTTTCTTCAAAGATCTTTTCAAATTCCGCATTTACATTTTTTTCCGAAAGAGCATGATCTTCCAAAAATTTCTTTGCTCTGTCGTCGTCGGGATCTATCTCGCCACCGCCTATCATATCTTTGATAATTCCCGGCAATACCGCTTCATATGCAAAGGTCTTTTGTTCGGGAAGTACTGCCATAACAGACACTGTCGTGAGCATCAACATAAGCGTTAGACTTTTTAGGACTCTCTTCCCGGAAAACATGATCGACATAATATTACTCCTGTCCGGATGCGACATTAACGCATCCCCGGTCTCTCGAAAATACGAAAAAAATATCCGTATTCCTGTTACAAAGTTTCTTAATAAATTTGTAACAATTATACAGATATTTCCCTGTATGTCAATTTTTGGGATTCTTCCCGCCTACATATTCCTTTCACTCAGGCATTTGCCGGGACATTTCCCGCACGCTCATTACTTTCCGCCGAGGGCTTGCGATCACACATTACTTTCCGTCCGGGGGCTTGCGATCACACATTACTTTCTGCCGATGGCTTGCGATCACACATTACTTTCCACCGAGGGCTTATGCCGGTGTGTCATACTTTACCGGTTTTACGATAAAGAGCCATGATGAGATCCAGCATTCTTCCGTAGCTCGCCGTTCCGTCCTCCTGTCCGTTTATCTTCAGATATGTATTGTTCATGTTGCTTCCGGCCTCGTAAAGCACACTGTCCCTGAATGAGTCCCAGTATTCTCTGTTTTTTGCCATATCGGCGCTCATACCGGGCGATATCAGTTCCGAAACCTCAGCACAAGCTTCCTTCGAGAACTTATAAAGCTTGTTGTAGGCCACAACAAATGTATAAATATACCCCGAATAGGTAAGCTCATCATCGCCGCTGTCCCTGCAGGCAAGGTAGGCAATAAAATTAGCCTCGTCTTCCCTCATGAATCCGGCAATATGTGAAAGCTCGTGACAAGCCACAAATCCTTTGGTGTGGTCGGGTGTATCCACATTGACGTTGGCCTCCATCGTCCACGGGAAGAATACTCCCGATATGTCAAATCTTGACATAACCTCAGAAAAGCCAACGCTCTTTGGACGGGGGAATGCACCCCAAAGAACATCTATTTCATCCGAGAGTTTTTTCATTGCCTCTCGGGCTGCCTGCGCACGTTCTCTGTTAGTGTACATTGATTCGAGAGGAATGTTTCGTATCGTGTTCTCATACTCCTCAAGCGGAACATTCTTGTACTCTGTGTCTTCCTTCGGATCTTCATACCACGTCTCGATCCTCATATCTTCAAGTTCAGCACGTGCCGCAGCTGCCTTATTTGCCAGCTGTATGCACACTTCCTTAAGGTCCTCGACATTGTTCTCACCAAGCTCCAGACCGAGGGGAACTCCGATGCTGTCACGGCTGTAGTTCACTCCCGCTCCGACCGTAAAAACAAGCAGAATAAGGCCGGTGGAGATGAGAAAGTTGCGAATCGTGCGCATAAGCGTTAAGATCGCCTTTTTCTCTCTTCTTGCCTTGATCGCCCGAACAACGGCCCGGACCAAAAAGAAGAGAACAACCGGAACTATCAGGATCACAATGACCTCAGCAAGCGAAAACGGAAGAAGTCCCGTGATCGACGCCAACAGAAACCTATACCCCCTGTATACTCCGCGCGCCCAGACATATTCCGCAAATCCGGGAACTTTTCTTGCAAGGACCAACAGGATGATTGCCAGCGGATATGCGAGTAAAACCCAGTTTTTCTTTTCTTTGAGAAGTGCTTTCATTGTCTTTTTCCGTATTTACGGTGTTATACAAGGACTGATACCGTTCAAGCCTCACCCGCACTGCCCGGCGGCGGATTCATGTCAACCGGCCGTCTCACAGGCCTTCCCTGCGGCGGATTCATGTCAACCGGCCGTCTCACAGGCCTTCCGCGTGGCTTGCCGGGCATCTTATAGGCCTTCCCTGCGGCGCGTCAGACCATCCGTACCATGGACGGCTTTTCCTCGTAATAACGCGTAAAATCTGTCCTTTCATCTTTACATTGCGATCCTTCGCCCGTAAAGACCATCTTCTTCTTTCCGTCGTAGGCTTTCCACTCCGGAAGTTCCTGACCGTAGAGTCCCTCGCCGTTCGGATTGCCTGTCTTTACAAAGTTACTCAGATAATCGCACATCTGTCTGGCAAGTTCGTAATGTCGTCCGCAGAAAGGACGTGTGTCCTTCGCGAGCGTCTCAAACCAGAACCATAGATCAACCGAGTGGAATGTCCCGGGATTGTCCTCACCGGGGATATCCGGGTTAAAGCAGTAGAAATAAAGCGGTGCCTTGGGATTCTTTTCAAGCGCCTTATCAAACGCATTCTGAACCGAATTTTCAACAATGCTTGCCGAACTGCCGTCCGAAAGCGGAAGTCTGAACTCATCATAAGTAAATCCGCACATAAGAGGGATGTTGTTATACTTGCCCTCGCAGATTGCCTTGTAAGGATTCGACTTATATGGTCCGCAGTTCACCGAAGGCCAGAACCTGCCGTTCTTCGCAAATTCACCGTACTTATCTCTGATCGTCATAAAGGGGATTTTGCGGGCCTCATCAATATTCTTTACTCCGAGAAACTCTATGAACTTCTCGCCAAGATTCTGAAGTCCTTCCACACTTCCCGGTGACAGAGGATTATCGTCAGCAAACGGATCCCATATCATACCGCTCATGATTATGGCTCCCTTGATTATACCAAAATTATCGGAATCTGTAATCTGATTCGATACACTTCCGCCACCTGCCGACTGACCTGCGATCGTGATCTTCTCGGGGTCTCCGCCGAATGCCGCGATATTATCGTAAACCCATCTGATCGCAGCTTTTTGGTCAAGAAGGCCGAAGTTCGAAGGCGTTTCGGGTTGCTCTGCCGAAAGTTCCTTGTGTGCAAGGAATCCAAATACTCCGAGTCTGTAATTTACGGTAACGACAACAACTCCACGCCTGGCGATACGTTCGCCGTCAAACTCCATCTCACGCGCATATCCCCACTGGAAAGCGCCTCCATATATCCAGACAAGAACCGGAAGCTTCTCATCCCTCTTCCTGGCAGGTGTCCAAACGTTAAGATAAAGACAGTCTTCGTCCATAGGTATTTCGGGATCGACATGCCACTCGCGACAGTATATATCGGTACCGAGCCCGGGCGTGTCCTGCACGGGTATGGGCGCAAATCGGCTGCAATCGCGCTCTCCTTCCCAGTCCTCCGCGGGCTGAGGTGCTCTCCATCTGTTTTTACCAACGGGCGGTGCCGCAAAAGGAATCCCCTTAAATGCAGTGATCCTTGCGTCTGCGGCTTCAATACCCCGTACATATCCGTTCTTTACTTTTGTGGTTCTGAGCATGCTTGATCCTCCTATATTTTTTTGTACAGCTTTCTTTTTTTCCCGGTGATTTCTCATTTGCTGCGCCGCTTTCTCTGTCTCTCGGCGATTTCTCATTTGCTGCGCCGCTTTCTGTGTTTCCCGGCGATTTCTCATTTGCCGCGCCGCCTTCTGTGTTTCCCGGCGCGCTCTCTCTGTTTCCCGGCGCACTCTCTCTGTTTCCCGGTGCGCTCTCTCTGCGCTGCTCTTTGCGAGGGCTTACTTTTTAATTTGAAGTCTAATTTGTATTATATCTCAATATTTCTCTTTTGTGCTAGATTATTATAAAAAAACAATCGTAAAATGTGATAAAATATCAAGGGTCCGAACTGAAGATGATAATTAGGCATATATCAAAGCAGAAGACAAAAGTAAAGCAAGAATCCGAACTGAAGACAAAAACAAGGCAAAGGTCATGGATATTACAGTCGGTCGATTCAGGAGAAACTCATGGAAAAAGACCTTTTTAAACCTATAAAAAAATATTTTGAGGGGCAGGGATTTGAATGCGACGGCGAAGTCGACGGAATCGACCTCTACATGGAAAAGGACGGTCAGGCCGTTGCCGTAGAGCTCAAGGTCACCCTCGACTTTCGTGTTGTGATGCAGGCTGCACTGCGTCAGAAGCTTGTTCCGTATGTCTACATCGGAACATTTGCGGTAAAAAATACCCGTTCCCCACTCTTTCGCGACAAGCTTTACCTCTTAAAGAGGCTTGGTATCGGGCTGATTTTGGTAACGAAAAGTTCGAAGGCTATAAGCGTTATGTGCGAACCGGCGGAAGCTGATATAAGGGATACCTCAACGATCGTGAGAAAACGTAAACATCTGAAACGTGAATTTTCCGAACGAAGGACCCGCCTCAACACGGGCGGGGTAAACAAACAGAAGCTCATAACCAGCTACCGCGAAGATGCTCTCCTTGTGCTCAACGCACTTGCCGAGCTCGGCGGGGAAGGCTCTCCCGCCGATGTCAGAACGCAGTGCGGCGTTGAGCGGGCATACAATATTCTTTACAAGAATCATTACGGCTGGTTCAAGCGCGTCGGAACCGGACGTTACAACGTAACCGACAAAGGATATGCGGCGCTTGAAGAGTTTGAAGACGTCCTTTACACCATGCTGAAGAACAAACCCGATGGCAGGACGGGTAAGTGACTTCGATTTTTGGGCTTCATGGCCGGATTGACAGTTAAGTGACTTCGATTTTTGGGTTTCATGGCTGGATTGACAGGTAAGTAACTTCGATTTTTTGGCTTCATGGCCGGAATGACAGATAAGTGACTTCGATTTTTTGGCTTCATGGCCGGAATGACAGGTAAGTGACTTCGATTTTTTGGCTTCATGGCCGGATTGACAGATAAGTGACTTCGATTTTTTGGCTTCATGGCTGGATTGCGTCCAATACGAAATCGATAGGCTCTGTGGACGTATTTTTTTTCAATTTTTTTACTTAAATGCGTAAAATACGTCCAATAGAAAATCTACGCTGAATTTGGACCAAAATACCTCATTTTTGTAGTCCACAGAGGACATCGATTTTCTATTGGACGTAATTCTATTAAACCATTGTTT
>JAILKT010000113.1 GCA_024693545.1 Lachnospiraceae bacterium | reverse complement strand
GCGTGCGATGGAATGAGAGATCGCAACGAGTTCCTCTCCGGTATAATCGGGGAAGTTTATGAGATTCGGGAAACGGCTCTTAAGGCCGGAGTTGGAACTTAAGAACTCCTCCATCTCATTACTGTAACCTGCCAGGATAACAACGAGATTGTCACGGTTGTCTTCAATACCCTTGACCAGGGTGTCGATGGCTTCAAGACCGAAGGAATCATCATTGCCGCGATAAAGGCTGTATGCTTCGTCGATAAAGAGAACACCGCCGATAGCCGATTTAATGACCTGATTGGTAAGCGGAGCGGTGTGCCCAACATATCTTCCGACAAGATCGGCACGTGATACTTCGACGAGCTGGCCGCCCGAAAGGACGCCGATAGCTTTGAGATACCGGCTGATGATACGGGCGATCGTTGTTTTTCCTGTTCCGGGATTACCCGTAAATATCATGTGCTTTGATACGTCACTGCTCTTTAAGCCTTCTTCGCTTCTGCGCTTCTTTATACGATAATATTCTTCAAGTCCGAGAATATAGTCCTTGATGTCTTTGAGACCGACGATCTTGTCTAGTTCTTCGCGGACAGCTTCGAGGCCTGCGGTGTAAGCAGCGGGAAGACATGCGAAGAGATCGGTCGTTTCACCGCCGCTTTCTGCTGTAACTCGCCCGTCTTCAGACATATAGAGGTGTATGTCGGCACCTTCGGGAAGATCTGTTTCGAGTCTGATCTGCACAAGCGCGTCGAGGAAGTCTTCATAGAATTTAAGGACTGCTTTAAGTCCGGCGTTTTTATCGCTTGCGGCAACACTGAAATCGACAACTTCATCGGCGACCTGAAGGTTGAAGTGAAGATGTGTGGAAGCAAGCTCTTTGAGCTTGCTCATTTCGATAGATGCGATCTGTGCTATCGTATCGCGGTCAAGTCTGCTTGTTTCGCATATGTCCGTGATAGAGTTTACAAACGGAGCACCGAAACAATCCGCAAGTTTCTCGATCGAACCCGTGCTTATAAAAACAAGGAATTTTCCCTGAACGTCAAAGGTACTTACAGCTTCATGTGCAAGTGAATTGGCAACGTTTATGAGCTGACCGTTCTGGAGCACGTAGCGGGAAGAAAGCTGGCACCGGCCTTTCATAACGAGATCCGAAAGATTATTAAGGAACGAAATGTGGCAGTTCTCGAAATTCTCGAAGAGGATCACTTCGTTTTCAGAAGAAAGGGCGCTGTAAAGATCCTGGAGGAAAAGCTTTTCTTCACCGGCGCTGGGGTAAAGGGAAAGGTCGATAACCCTGATCTCGGGATTTCTAAGGATTCCGCGTGAGGCCATCTTCTTTACGGCGGTTAAAAGCGAAAAATGGCGTCCCGAATATGCCGGGCCGGTAATGTATATCGTGTTTGCGGGAAGCTTGCCCTGGGGTGCAAGGACGAAAGGACGCTTAAAGGCAATCGTGAGTTTTTTGAGAAATGCCTTTTGACCGAGAACTGTGGACATGAGCTCGTCCGCCAGGCCGTTAAACTTTTCGGGACCCGGCATTTCCCGGGGAGCGTTATTATAATCATGATCGATATCTTTGGTGAAAGTGTCGATCTCTTTCTCAAGCCTGCGGGCATCAGACATGGCTTCGTTTATGCTTGAATATGAAACCTCGGGATCGTAAGCACCGGCATAGGCGGTGTCGCGGTTTGCGGGAACAGGCTCAAAAGGAGGACGCTTATCGAGATCGATACCGCGTTCCTCACACATTTTTCCGATATCCAGAGAGTCACTGTAGGAGGCATTGGGGAGGCTTCTTCCGGTCACCTTACGAAGGTTGTCGAGAAGGTTGCCGCCTTCCTTTTTACGTCTTTTTTGAGCTTCCTTTATCTCTTCCAGTGTATAGTTACTTCTTTTTCCAAGGATTCCGCTGAGGGAATCGTCAATGTCATCACGCATGTACATTTCCTCTTATTTCGTATATGTGGTATGATCGCGCTCCGAATTTTTATACAAAACTATTACGGAGCGACAATTCTGTGAAATAATTGTATAACAAGGTGTCTTTTCTTTCAAGTTGGGTATTGCGGTTAAGCGGTTATTTGAGTATAATCGTACCGTGTCGCATTCTTAGGTTTTTTTCCCTCGGGGTGATATCCTAAATCAAAAAGGATGCGAAATACAGGACTAGCATGTACAGTATCTTATGTAGAGACGCAGGTGCAAAACGGGCTCGGATGGTTACCGTTCACGGTACGATCGAGACTCCGGTTTTTATGAATGTGGGAACTGTGGCCGCCATCAAGGGTGCCGTTTCGTCGGTTGATCTTGATGGGCTGGGCACACAGGTTGAACTTTGCAATACTTACCACCTTCATGTCAGGCCCGGAGATGAGGTCGTAAAAAAGATGGGCGGTCTTCAGAAGTTTATGAACTGGCACAGACCGATACTCACCGACTCGGGTGGTTTTCAGGTTTTTTCACTTGCAACACTTCGAAAGATAAAAGAAGAAGGCGTGACATTTAACTCGCATATAGACGGCAGACTCATTAAGATGGGTCCGGAGGAAAGTATGCAGATTCAATCGAATCTTGCTTCTACCATTGCAATGGCGTTTGACGAGTGCCCGCCGAGTACTGCGGATAAGTCCTATATCGTAAGCTCCGTTGCCCGGACCACCAGGTGGCTTGAAAGGTGCAGGGATAAGATGCGGGAGCTGAACCTGCGGGAAGATACTCTCAATCCCGAACAGATGCTTTTCGGCATCAATCAGGGAGGCATATATAACGATATAAGGATAGAGCATGCAAAGCAGATAAGGGAACTGGACCTGCCGGGTTATGCCGTGGGAGGACTTGCGGTCGGCGAGACTCATGAGCAGATGTATGACGTGCTCGAACATGTTGTGCCGGAACTTCCGTCGGATAAACCTGTTTATCTGATGGGCGTCGGGACGCCGGCCAATATACTTGAGGCTGTTGACAGAGGAGTCGATTTCTTTGACTGCGTTTACCCTACCCGCAACGGCCGCCACGGACATGCTTATACAAAGTTCGGCAAGCTTAATCTTTTGAATGCACGGTTTGAAACGGATGACAGACCGATAGAAGAGGGATGCGGTTGTCCTGCGTGCAGAAATCATTCGCGCGCATATGTGCGTCATCTCCTTAAAAGCGGAGAAATGCTGGGGTGCAGGCTTATGGTTTTGCATAATCTGTATTTTTATAACAACCTTATGGCAGAGATCCGCAAGGCGATCGAGGAGGGCAGGTACTCGGCGTTCAAGCGGGAAATGCTTGATTCGATGGAACGCGGCGAGGAATCTTAAATTCGCAGTCGGCCCAGACGTGAACGAACCGATTTCACGGGAGATATGCCCGGGCCGATGGAATGCGGCGAGGAACCTTAAGCCCCCGCCTTCTTATACGTTACGACACTGACACAAAGATGTGGTGTAAGATAGATGAAATTATTTTGGAGGTAATTATGTTTTCTTTTTTACTTGATGCAGCGGCAGCTACGACAGGAGCAACAGGACAGGAGGCCGGCGGGATAGGATCGTGGATCCCGATCGTCATCTATGTTGTTATCCTTGGTGCGGTATTTTATTTCCTTGCGATCAGACCTCAGAAGAAGCAGCAGAAGCAGCAGGCAGCGCTTATTGAGTCGATCGCTGTAGGAGACAGTGTGCTTACGACGAGCGGATTCTACGGTGTTGTTATCGATGTTATGGATGAAGTGCTTGTTGTTGAATTCGGTAATAACAAGAACTGCCGTATCCCCATGAAGAAGACGGCTGTTGTTGAAGTTGAGAAACCCGTTAAAGACGAACCGTAACAAAACAGATCCTTTTGTGACAAACATGTGACAAAGTTGGGTGGTATGATGAACACAGGATGTGACGCATGGATTTACACCGGAGGATCAAAAGATGAAGCAGTGTAAGAACAATTTAATAAGAGTTCTTGGATTCGTGCTTTTCTTCGGGTTATGTATTTTCATGGTCAGCGGAGAGAACGTTAAGGCAGCGGAAACGGATCCCAAGCTCGGACTTTCCGAGTGCGAGGTCGCTGTAGGCTCTACGCGCTACTTAAGTGTGTATAACCTCAACGGACGCTATGCTGTATTTCGTTCGAGTGATACATCAATCGCATCAGTTACCAACTACGGAAGGATTAAGGGAAGGAGCTGCGGCGATGCGGTGATTACCGTACTTATCGTCGAAGACGGTTCTGTTGTATCAACTCTGCAGTGCGATGTTCATATAGGACCCGCAGCAGTAAGCATTAAGTTTACATCGAATAAGCTTGTGCTTAAAGAGGGTGCAGCGAGGAGGATCTATCCTCTCGTTATTCCCAAGAACACGGTTGAGAAACCCATCTATTGGTCGGATGACACCTCGATCGCAACAATCTCATCTGCCGGAACAGTCAGAGGAAGAGGCGTTGGTCAAACGGATATCTACGGATTCCTTGAGAACGGTGAGTCAGACAAATGTCAGGTCACAGTTCTTTCAGCCGATGACTACGAAGACTACAAGAGCGGTGAGAGAAGCCTGGAAGAGATCCTTTCGGGCAACAGTAATTCAGGCACACAGGAAGAAAAAACTGTAGAAGGCGAACAGGAAGCTACAGAAGCTGAAAAGGATGTGGAAACAACTGTTACACCTACACCCACACCTGCATCAGTTCCTGCAACGGCTCCCGCAGCGAGCAATGTAACCACTCCGGTTGCAGGCAAATAAGTGTCTGAACAGACTTGAAAGATCATGGATGGCCGTCCCGGAGCAGTTCGGGTCGGCCATTCTTAGTTTGGAAGGAGGCTTTCCATGACATACATTCTGATTGCGGATGATAATCCCGATATCACGGACGTTCTTGCCAATTATGCGCGTAAGGAAGGATACGAGCCCATCGTCGCCGCAGACGGGGACGAGGCGCTCATAAAATTCAAAGAGTATAAACCGGCATGTGTTCTGCTTGACGTTATGATGCCTAAGAAAGATGGCTATGCTGTCTGCAGAGAGATCAGAGAAGTATCCGATACGCCTGTTCTGCTTGTAACCGCCAGAGGAGAGGATTTCGAAAAGATCATGGGCCTCGACATCGGCGCCGATGATTATATTTTAAAGCCGTTCAGTCCCAACGAGGTAATGGCGCGTGTCCGCGCAGTCCTGAGAAGAATGGTGAAAACTGAAAAGACCGATGAAGATTCGATGACAATCGGTACGATGAAACTTTCGCTTTCGGAGTATTCATTATATATCGGTGATTCGAAGATCAATCTTACAAAGAAAGAAATTGAGACGATGTGGATCCTTGCCAAGAATCCGAACAAAGTCTTTACACGTGATAATTTGCTGGACAGTCTCTGGGGATATGATTATTACGGAGACAACAGAACGGTCGATTCTCACATAAAACGTCTGCGTGCCAAGATCGATGCCGTTCCTCATCCCGAGTGGGAAATAAGTACTGTTTGGGGAGTCGGGTATAAATTTGAGATTCATGAATGACATAAAGCCGGAAGGATGTCCGCGGCCGGGATCCGGTGTTTCTGTTTAAATAATTAGAAACAAAGTATAACAATGCGGAGCCGGAAGGAAAGCGGGAACAATACATAAACGGTGTGGGGAGACAATGAGGAAGTTTTTTGGCAGACTCAACAACATATTCTTTAAAGTGTTCGGTGCCATATCGGGACTGACGATCTTTTTTGCGCTCCTTCTCGGAATCGTTTTCATAAGACTGTATACACGAGCTTCTCAAAGAAGCAGACAGGAACAGCTCTGTCATGTTTCCGAGCAGCTTGCAACGAGGCTCGGAGATACATTTCAATTCGGTGAATATGAAGAGGTTCTTGAGTTCCTTCAGATCTTTAACTCTTTCGAATCGGCAGAGCTGTGGCTCGTCAATGACAGCTCTAACATAGGCGTTGAGGGAGAACTGCCCGGCATCAATATGGAAATCCCGACCAATCAGGAAGAATTCCTCAGCGTTATCGAAGCTACATACCGGGGTGAGCAGGTTTCGGATGTTTTCTACAGTGAGATCCATATGGCAACGGCGATAGTGGTCGGAACTCCCGTCAGAGGGGAAAATAACCGGATTGTGGGGGTTCTCGTTTCGATCGAGACTCTCGGTGATCTGGATGATGCGATTTCCGGTATCGGGCGGATGATATTTGTGAGCTCGGTACTTGCACTCCTTGTCAGCGGTCTTATTGCATTTATGTTTGCCCGAAGGATCACGGAGCCCGTAAGACAGATGAGACTCATGACCCGCGACATGATGGAAGGCAATTATAAGCTGAAAACGGACATCAAACGTCGTGATGAAATCGGTGAGATGGCACGAAGCATAGATATGCTTTCCGATAAGCTGCTTGAAAACGAAGAAGAACGCAAGAATATGGAGCAGATGAGGCTTGAATTTTTTGCAAATGTTTCCCACGAACTCAGAACACCGATAACGGTGGTTCGCGCCTATGCGGAAAGTCTTGTTGACGGTGTTGTGACGACAAAAGAGGAGCAGGAGGATTATTATGCGCGGATCCTTCGTGAATGTTCAAATATGGAACGTCTTGTCGGCGATCTTCTCACGCTTTCAAAGATGCAGAATCCGAACTTCCGTATAGACAAAGAGCTGGTAAGCCTTACCCAGGTCCTTGAGGATGCAGTCGGAGGAGTTGCGGCCATCGCGGCTGAAAAAGGAATTATGATAAGTCCTTCGGGACAGTTTGACGAACCCTGCATGGTGATGGGCGATTACGGCCGTCTTCGCCAGATGTTTATGGTCGTGTTTGACAATGCACTCAAGTTTTCACCTCAGGGTGCGACGATACATGTTAACGTCAAGTGTTCGGGTGGAGGAGTTGAGGTCACTATCCGGGATGAAGGAGTGGGTATCGCACCTGAAGAGCTCCCGAACATCTTTGAAAAGTTTTATAAGTCGCGTCTTCTCGAAAACGAGAAGGGGTCCGGGCTCGGCCTTGCCATCGCGAAGTATATCTGTGAAAAGCACAACGGCACGATAAGAGTGGAAAGTGAAGTCGGAAAAGGAACGGCATTTACGTTTGTATTTGGAAAGGTTGATAATACCGATGTCAAAACAGAAGCAAAATAACACGTATTGCTACTACATAGGAGTTAAGTGTACACAATTAGTGTATGCGATGTGATAAATTTTGAAAATTATGAAAAAATTAAAATATTTTCTGTAATCTGTAAAAAACACTTGAAATTTATTAGAAAATATGATAAGATAAAACCATCAAAAAACAGTGATCTGTTCGAAAGGACAAGATATCCTGGGGTGTTCGATTTTCCCGAGTTTTTGAACCTACATTACTTTAAAAGGGATTCCAACATTTTTAAGCGGATGTCAGGCCTCCATAGTTAGAGGAAGGCAGAAGTTTAAGTGAGGTTACCCACCTAGCTTGGGCTAGGAGTCAAGAATCGGGAGCCGGCACTTTGGGTAACAATTTACGGGACGTAAGTCCCGTTTTTTTATGTTCTCTTCACTCTTTCTTCACGGTTCGTTCTATTCCATTTTGCTATGTAATGTGATATAATACCTTTCGATTCGGAAACGGCGTCTTTTAGGAGTATAAGCGGAGTCCGGAGCTGTTCGTTCATAGCATATTCAACATCAAAGATAATAGGATGGTACCATAAATGAGTGATTTTCGAGGAGACAGAAACGATAAAAATGAGGGTAAGCCCAATGGCCGGATCATTTTGATCTGCGTTGGGATTACTTTGGGTCTGATACTGTTTTTCAGCCATATCTCAAGAAACCTTGAGTCTGCCCTGATGCAGGAGATCGATTACGATCAGTTCCTTATGATGCTTTCTCAGGATAAGATCGAGAAGGTGATAGTACATCAGGAGAAACTTGAGATAATCCCGAAGACATCGTCCAATATGCAGTACGAAACCGTTACGTATTATACGGGCGTGCTCAATGACTTCGACCTTGTTGACAGGCTTTATGAAGCCGGAATCAGCTTTACCGGTGAGATCATAGATACCGGCACCACGATCTTTGATCTGATCCTGGCGTACGGACTTCCTTTTATCATCATTTATTTCCTTATGTATTTCTTTATGAGGATGATCTCGAAAGGCGGTGGCGGCGGGATCATGGGCGTCGGCAAAAGCAATGCCAAGCTCTATGAAGTCGAGAAGGAAACGGGAGTTACCTTTAAGGATGTTGCCGGTCAGGATGAAGCAAAGGAATCAATTTATGAGCTTGTCGATTTCCTGCATAACCCCGGAAAATACCAGCAGATAGGCGCCAGACTTCCGAAGGGTGCTCTCCTTGTGGGCCCTCCCGGAACAGGTAAGACGCTTCTCGCCAAGGCTGTTGCGGGCGAGGCACATGTGCCTTTCTTCTCACTTGCGGGTTCCGCATTTGTCGAGATGTTTGTCGGTGTCGGTGCATCCCGTGTAAGAGACCTTTTTAAGCAGGCACAGAGTCAGGCGCCCTGTATTGTATTTATCGATGAGATAGATGCAATCGGTAAGAGCAGGGATTCCCAATACGGCGGAGGAAACGACGAACGTGAGCAGACGCTCAATCAGCTCCTTGCCGAGATGGACGGATTCGATACCTCAAAGGGTATCGTTATCCTGGCTGCGACAAACCGACCCGAAGTTCTCGATAAGGCGCTTTTGAGGCCCGGACGTTTTGACAGGCGGATAATCGTTGAGAAACCCGACCTTAAGGGACGTGTCGAGGTACTTAAGGTTCATGCCGCCCATGTTAATCTTGACGAGTCGGTCAACCTTGAAGAGATTGGACTTGCAACTTCGGGTGCCGTAGGCTCCGATCTTGCAAATATAATAAACGAGGCTGCGATCCTTGCCGTAAAGAACGGCCGTAATGCCGTATGTCAGTCGGATCTTATGGAATCAGTTGAAGTTGTTATTGCCGGTAAGGAAAAGAAGGACAGGGTTTTAAGTCCGGAAGAAAAGAAGATAGTGGCATACCACGAGACGGGCCATGCGCTTATAACGGCCCTTGAAAAGAAGGCAGAGCCCGTACAGAAGATAACGATCGTTCCGAGAACGATGGGATCTCTCGGTTATGTTATGCAGGTTCCGGAAGAGGAAAAATACCTTCAGAGCGCTGACGAGCTGAAGGCACGTCTTGTGACACTCTTTGGCGGTCGTGCTGCGGAGGAGATAGTATTCGGATCCATCACAACGGGTGCGGCAAGTGATATAGAGAAGGCAACACAGATAGCGCGTGCCATGATAACTCAATACGGCATGTCGAAAAAATTCGGTCTTGTTGCTCTTGAATCGATAGAAAACAGATACCTTGACGGTCGCCCCGTGATGAATTGCGGTCAGGAAACGATCAGCGAGATCGATCACGAGGTAATGACCCTTCTTGAAGACTGTCATCAGAAAGCGAAAAAGCTTCTTGAAGAGAACAGGGACATCCTCGATGTGATCGCAGCATATCTGACAGAGAAGGAAACCATCACAGGAAAGCAGTTTATGGAATTGTTTAATAAGGTTGTGAAATCCCGCGAGGGTGCTGACGGACCCGAAGAGCAGGCACAGGAGGCCGGGCAGGAGAACATCGAACAGCAGGTGCAGGTGATCGGTCAGGCGAGTCCCGAAGAGCAGGCGCAGGAGGCCGGGCAGGAGAGCACCGGAGATCAGATGCAAAAAGACGAATCGGGAAAGGGTGATACCTCTGAGACTTGAAGAATTCAAAATGGAAAGACCAGGTCTGGTTGAAGTTGGGCAGACAGTCGAGATAATCGAACGTAATACGGTTGCATTTTATTATTACATTATCGTGCCTGCCATAGCCATGTCGGGAAATTATAAATATTCCGAACGTATTAAATCGACAAAAGGCGTTGTAAAAGACATCAAACGAGACGAAAGAGGATACTTTGTTTCGGTGGAGTTTAATGAGTAAAAATTGACGTCATAGGCGTTCACTAAAATGGTGTAATACCGGGAGAGAGCATGTTTGATATAAATGAGGAATTGAAAAAACTTCCGGATAAGCCCGGGGTCTATATCATGCATGATGCCCCCGGTAATATTATTTATGTCGGAAAAGCTATCAGTCTGAAAAATCGTGTCCGACAGTATTTTCAAAAAAGAGTGCGTTCACCGAAAATCGAGCGGATGATCTCGCTTATCGATCATTTCGAGTATATAGTCGTGGACAGTGAGGTTGAGGCGCTCGTTCTTGAATGCAATCTCATCAAAGAAAACAGACCAAAATATAATACCATGCTTATGGATGACAAGTCCTATCCGTTCATCAAGGTGACTGTGGGTGAGGACTATCCTCGCGCATTCCTGACGCATAATGTGAAGAAGGACGGTTCACGTTATTTCGGACCTTATACGGATGTCGGGGCGGCCAAAAATGCGCTTACTCTTCTCGATGATCTTTACGGACTGCGCCCGTGCAGAAAAACGATCGAAAAGGGAAAGCTCATCAAGCCGTGTCTCTATTATGATGTGCACAAATGTAAGGCTCCGTGTGCCGGATATGTGAGTGATGAGGAATATGCCGCTCTTGTAAAGAATGTCATAGAATTTCTTTCGGGAAATGTTGCTCCCGTAAAACGTAAGCTTAAAGAAGATATGAAGGAAGCGGCGGAGGCGATGGAATTTGAAAAGGCTGCGCAGCTCCGTGACCTGATAGCGGATATAGAGAGAGTCGTAAGGGCTCAGAAGATCACCGCTTCGGATGAGGGAGACAGAGACGTTATAGGTATTTCGGTCAAGGATGACAGGGCCGTGGCTCAGGTGTTCTTCATACGAAAAGGAAAAATGACGGGACGTGAGCATTTCTATCTTACGGAAGCCGAAGGCGAAACAACGGAAAGCCTCTTGGGAACGTTTATCAAGCAGTTTTATACGGGAAATCCCAATATCCCCGGAGTGATCCTTCTTCCGGCTGAGCCTGAAGAAAAGGAAGCGCTCGAGGAATTTTTATGTTCACTTGCGGGATACAAGGTTACCATGAGAGTTCCTGCCAGGGGTGATAAAGAAGGTCTGGTAAGGCTTGCGAACGATAATGCAAAGATGGTCCTTGAGAAGGACCGTGAGCGTCTTGAGAGCGAGCATGAGGGCGCAATGGAAGCACTCGGAGAGCTTGCGGGGCTCCTCGGGATAGAAACACCCCGCAGGATAGAATCCTATGATATTTCAAACACAAGCGGTGTTGAATCTGTAGGTTCGATGGTCGTTCATGAAAACGGTCTTCCGAAGAAAAGCGATTACCGAAAATTCAAGATAAAAACGGTTAAGGGCCCCGACGATTATGCTTCTCTCGCAGAGGTTCTGCGTCGAAGGTTGACACATCGGGAAAGGATACAGGACGGGGACGATTCGTTTAACGATTTCCCGGATCTTATCCTGATGGACGGCGGACGGGGACAGGTCAACATAGCGCTTGACGTTATGGATGAGCTCGGACTTGATATCAGAGTTTGCGGTCTTGTAAAGGATGATCACCACAGGACCAGAGGCCTTTACTGCGACGGGGTCGAGGTACCCATAAGCGTTAAGAGCGCTGCGTTTATGCTGATCACGAGGATCCAGGACGAGACGCACCGGTTTGCGATCGAGTATCACCGCGAACTCCGTTCAAAAGGACAGGTAAGATCGATCCTTGATGACATACCGCTTATCGGACCGAAACGAAGACGGGCGCTCATGAAAGCATTCGGTTCTATCGAAGCATTGAGGGAAGCTGACATCGGGACGATACAGAAGGTGGCTGATATGAACGAGGCTGCGGCTGAATCCGTATATAATTTTTTCCATAACAATGAATGAACGGGGTAAATGCGTGTTCATGAGAAGGCCGCGGATATGAACGGGGCAAACGCGTGTTCATGAGAAGGCGGCGGATATGAACGGGGCAAACGCGAATTGAATGATAACACGGGTGGAGGTACGAATGGCACTTTATATACATATCGGTCCGTCGGGAAGCGGAAAATCGCACCGATTACTCAGGACTGTGATAGATGAAGCTGCGAAGGACATGGGAAGAAATGTCCTTCTTATTGTGCCCGAACAGGTCAGTATGCAGGCGACCGCGCAGCTTGTGGAGGCACATCCCGGACATACCATTATGAATGCCGATGTGCTCAGCTTTATGAGACTTGCGTACCGGGTATTCGATGAACTCGGACTTGGGGTGCCCGATGTTCTTGATGATACGGGTAAGAGCATGATCGCGAAGAAAGTAGCGCTTGATCTTGCCGATAAACTTACCGTATATAAAGGTCTTGTTCGCAGGCGAGGCTTTATAGACGAACTGAAATCTTTAATCTGCGAATTCTATCAGTACGGCATTACGGATGAGGACCTTGCGGAAGTCCTTGAGGCTGCAGATAAGAGCGACAGGCTCTTTGCCAAGCTTTCCGATGTTCGTATCCTTTTTAACGGATTCAGGGAATTTTTGAAAGATAAGTTTGTCATGAACGAGGAACTTCTTGATCTCCTTGCGGATGCCGTCGGAAGGTCCGATGTTGTGAGGGGATCCGTCATGGCATTTGACGGGTTCACGGGTTTTACGGCCCCTCAGTACAGACTTATGGAAAGGCTTATGTCGGTCGCAAGGGATATCCATGTTACCGTTACAATGGACACCACGCTTGCCGGAGAATCCGGGATCGACAGGGAAAACACAATGTTTTTCCTTAGTCTTCAGACGATTGAAAAGCTTAAGGAACTGGGGGAATCTGCCGGGCAGAAGGTGATCATGGATTGCCGGGAAGACCGGGGATACCGATATTTGTCGAATAATGTTGAGAGGAGAGCTCTCGCACATCTGGAGAGAAATGTGTTCAGATATCCCGTAAAGAAAACAGACGATCATGAAGGGATAAGTATCGCGGAATGTGAGGATGCCGAAACCGAGATCGCATATGCGTTAACGCAGATGAAAAAGCTTGTGAGGGAAGAGGGGCTCAGATACAGCGAGATGGCGATCGTGCTTGCCGACATGAAAGGAATGTCGGCAAAAATGGCACGAGGGCTCAAGAAAGCAGGCATTCCGTACTTTATGGATGATAAGAAGAACATCCTCGGAACAGGGCCCGTTGAGATGATACGCGCCGCTATCGGCGTGGCCGGAACCGATTACGCCTATGACAGCGTTTTTCGTTTCGTAAAAGCGCTGCCGGATGAACTCGGCGAGGGCATGGACAACGTTGAGAATTATGTGCGTGCGAAGGGAATACGCGGAGAACGCAGATGGAACAGCGAATGGAAAGGCAAGGTGTACAGACGCTACAGCATTGACTATGATGAGCTGAACAGAAAAAGGCAGCTTGTTGTTGACCTTCTGACACCTGTCATTAATGTACTGAAAAACAAAAATGCCACAGTCAGGGATATGGTCGGGGCGATAAAGGAACTGCTCGAGACGTGCTCTGTCAGGGAGCGGCTTGAGGAGAGCGCCGAAAAACTTCAGACATCCGCCGATGAAGACGAGCGTCTGAGGGCACGTGAGGACGCGCAGCTCTACGACAAGATCATCGGCGTTTTGACTCAGGCGGGTGAAATGCTCGGCGACGATGTGATCACCGTGAGGGAGCTTGCCGATATTCTCGATACGGGATTTTCGAGGCAGGAGCTTGCGCTTTTGCCGCCGTCCGGGGACTGTGTGATCGTCGGAGATATAGAGAGGAGCAGGATCGGAGATGTTAAGGCACTCTTTGTCCTTGGCCTCGGCGATGACGTTATTCCCGCGAAGGACAGCTCCGGCACGCTTCTTTCCGAATCGGACAGAGAAATCTTTGCGAGCCGTGATATAACGCTTGCGCCCACGAGAAGACAGGCGATCCTGAACGGCGAATTCTATATGTATCTTTGTTTTGCGAAACCTTCACAGAAACTGCGGCTGAGCTACCATATGAATAACGGCAGGATCCGGATCAGGCCCGCATATGTGATATCGGCGGTGACAAAAATATTTGAAGGGCTTAAATTTGACCATATATCCGCAAAACGCCGCGAACTGTCGATAGGAATCGACGGCGGAGCCGCGCTCCTCGCCTCACTTATCGGGAAGAAGGAACCCGAAGGGCTTTCGGATGAAACGCTTATGGTCCTTGAGACGATCAGAAAGGATCAACCCGAAGTATTTGATAAAATTCTGGAAGGCGCATTTTACAAGGCGGGAGGAAAGAACATCACGCCCGATGTGGCCAAAAAGATATACGGCGATGTCATATTGAGAAGTGTGACGTCACTTGAGAAATATGCGCAGTGTGCATATTCGTATTTCCTTAAGTACGGTCTGAGGTGTGAAGAAGAGATAGAACCGGGACTTGCAAAGACCGATTTCGGAACGATCTATCACAAGGCGATCGAAGTCTATGGCAAGAAACTTCGAAAGAATGATATCACGTGGCACACCGAAATGGAGCCCGAAAGGAAGAAGAAATTTATTTCGGAGGCAATCGATGAGGCGCTGCTCGATTATTCCGAAGAGATAGGCGAGACTGCGAGAAGTTCATATGCGAAAACGAGGATTGAGAAGGTTCTCGGCCTGACCATAGACGTTATCGAGACTCAGGTACGGGCAGGAGATTTTGAGCCTGAATATCTCGAAGAAGGCTTCGGGAGTGCTTCAAAATACAGCGGAGCGCAGGGAAGGATCGACAGGATCGATGTTTGCCGTAAAAACGGAAGGACTTTCCTGAGAGTTGTCGATTATAAGACGGGAAACGCCGAGTTTGACCTGAATCTTCTGTATCACGGAATCAAGGTTCAGCTGGCGCTCTACACGAAAGTCGCTGTTGAGCTTATAAAAGAAAAGGGAGAAGTCAGTCCCGAACCCGTCGGCGCCTATTACTACAAGATTGACGATCCTACGGTAGAAGGAACTTCCGGAATGACAAACGAGGCGGTCTTTGATCTGAAGGCGAAGGATCTGAGAATGAGCGGACCTTCGGACGGCGAGACTGTCAAGCTTATAAGTCAGGACCGGGGACTTGAAGGAAACGCGGATGAACTCGGGGCGAGCAAAAAATCGAAGGTGCTTTGCGTTACGATAGGAAAAGAATGCATTCCGAGGGGAAAAGACATTTTTAATTCCGGGCAGTTTGAAACGATATTCGGACATGTGGATAGGGTGTTTGATGACACGGCAAATGAGATAATTGCGGGAAAGATCCCCGTAAATCCTTACAGTTATAAGAATAAAATGCCGTGTGAATTCTGCCCTTACCATGGGATCTGCGGTTATGACGAAAAGCTTGGCTCGTCCGCAAGGAAGATTGAGGAACTTGAACCTGCGAAGGTTTTTGAGATGATGGAAAATGATGCGGAAAACGAAAAGAAAGAATAAGTGAGAAACAGGTCGGGGACGGGAACAGACAACGATCCGGGTGACAAGAGAGATAACAAAAAGGGAAAGATTATGGCAGAGGAAAGAACATGGAGTCCGAGACAGCTTGAAATACTTGAGGCGGGCGAAGAAAACATAGAAGTTCTCGCGGCAGCGGGGGCCGGTAAAACGAGCGTTCTTGTAGAAAAGATCTATAGGATCATCAGCGATCCGGAGGGCACCGATGTGGACCGTCTTCTTGTTATGACCTTTACACGTGCGGCTGCGGCGGAAATGAAGGAAAGACTTGCGACGAGGCTTACCGATGCCCTTGAAGAGAATCCCGGGAACAGAAGACTTTTGCGTCAGCAAATGCTCCTGTACGGTGCGCAGATATGCACCATTGACAGCTTCTGTCAAAGTGTTCTGAAAGAGTTTTACAGCAGCGTGGATGTCGATCCGGCGTACAGGATAGGCGACGAGGCTGAAATAAAGCTTTTGACGAAAGATACGGTCAGCGAGATCGTCGAAGAAATGTACTTGAACGAAGACAAGGATTTCCTCGATTTTGTCTCGTGCTACACATCCGTCAGAGATGACAGCAGCATCGAAAGCAACATAACAAAGCTCGCAAACTGTGCTATGGCGCACCCCGATCCGGACGGATGGCTTGAGGAGCTATATGAACGGAACAGCCCCTGGGATGTTGATGAACTGCTGCGATCCGATGAGCTTTCGGCTATTGTGCAACACGTTCAAAAACTACTTGCCGGAATATATAATGATGCGATAAATGCGGCGAATAAGGCGAAGCTGTATGGGTTTGATCTTTATTACAATGCGATCATGGACGAAGCTCTTATTATAGATGATGTCGCTAAAGCACAGGACTATGAGAAAATGTTCATCCGGTTCGGCGAGAACTTTAAAAAGTTTCCGAGTAACCCCTCGAACAGCAAGGATTACGATAAGGGACTGAAAGAGGAATGTAAAAAACTCAGAGATCAGTATAAAAAGAAGTATGATGACATTAAAAAGAAGTATTTTTCCATGGATGCGGATCAGATACTGGAAACCAGAAATATGGGCGCTAAGGCGGCTCAAACGCTCATAGCCGTCACCCGCCGGTATCTGAAAAGGCTGATCGCCAAGAAACTTGACAGAAATGTGCTCGGATTTGAGGATGTTGCGCATTACGCACTCGATATTCTGACCGAAAAGTCCGAGGACGGAAGGCTGCTGCCCTCGGAAAAAGCGCTGATCCTCAGAAAACGCTACGACAGAATATTTGTCGATGAGTATCAGGACAGCAACGAGATTCAGGAGGAGCTTGTAAATGCGATAGCCGGGCCTGCCGGCGAAAAGCCATATACGTTTATGGTGGGCGATGTCAAGCAGAGCATATATAAATTCAGAATGGCAAAGCCTGAACTTTTCATAAAAAGATACGAGCTTTACAAAAGCAATCCCAAAGAGGGAAAGGTTATCGTGCTTGACAGCAACTACAGGAGCCTTGCAAAGATCCTGGAAAGTACAAATTCGGTTTTCTGCCGTTCGATGATAGGTGAGGTCGGCGGGATCACATACGATGATGATGCGTCACTGAAGCCCGGGACGGATGCCCAGAAGAACGATAATAGCAAAAAAACGAAGGTTGTGGTTGTCGAGGGCGATACGAAGCGCGAGATGGAAGAGGCGGCCGGGATCGTAAAAGAAATACGTGAACGCAGGGGCAGCTATGCCGGGATTGCCGTTTTGCTCAGGACTTCGGTGCAGATCGGAGATTACAGGCGCGTGTTTGAAGATGCGGGAATTCCCGTGTCGGCCTCGGAGACAACGGGATTTCTGAAGACCTTTGAGATAATGACCATGATCGACTACATGAAGATCATCGACAATCCCGCGCACGACATACCGTTTGTCGGTGCGCTCGCTTCACCGATCGGCGGTCTCACAAATGATGAACTTGCCCGGATCAGGATCGAAGAGGGGATGGAAAAGCTGTGGTGCGAGGCGGCAAGGAGTTATTCGCAGTCCGGCAGTGACCCCGAAATACGTGGGAAGCTGACCCGTTTCTTTAACGCCTATGACACGATCAGGTCGATGAACCTTTGCAGAGATCTTTCGGAATGTATTGAACGCATATATGAGCTTACGGGATTTATGACGTTTTGCCGGGCTCTGCCCAACGGCGAGGTTCGTGCGGCAAATCTGAATCTTTTGATCGATTACGCATATGCGTATGAAGAAACGTCATATTCCGGGCTGTTCAGTTTTATGAGATATATAGAGCAGCTCAAGAGCACCGAGCAGGACCTTGATGAGAGTGAAGTGACGGAAGGCCTTGAGGCTGTTACGATAACGACGATCCACAGGAGTAAAGGACTCGAGTATCCGGTAGTTATTGTCGGTGGGCTTAACAAACTGCTGATGGAGCTCGATACGAGAGATAATGTTATAAAAAGCAGCGAATACGGGGTGTGCGCTACTGCGATCGATCCCGAAAAAAGGGTGAAGATTCAGACCCTTTTTAGAAGTATTGCGGTAAATAAGATGACTCTCGATATGAAAGGCGAGGAACTAAGACTGCTTTATGTTGCAATGACCCGCGCAAAAGAAGAACTGATCATGATCGGATGCGTTAAGGATTTTATAAAAGAAAAAGAGGAGAAATTCAGAGAATGGGAAGAGACGGCTCGCCTGACATCGTCCGGAAATCCTTACCTTTACAGCTATATAGCGGGGGCCCGAACCTATCTTGATTTTGTAATGCCCGCCGCGCTTGACGATACCGAAAACTTTGAGATAAAGCTGATTGAGCTCGACCACCCCGCCGAAGCCGGGGATGATGCCGAAGGCGCAGTCGAGGGAAAAGGTGCCGAGGCAGCGGAAACCGGGAAGGATGCAGGCGAAAGTGCCGGCTTCGAGACAGTAGGAAAGAGCAAAGAAGAATTGCTAAAATATTACAGGGAAGCAGTCTGCGAAAGGGAGACGGACGCAACGCGTGAAATACAGGCGCTGCTCTCATTTAAATATCCCTATGAGGAGTTCTCGAAGATTCCTGCCAAACTATCTGTTTCCGATATCAAAAAGAAGTATTATGAAGAGTATCAGTCGTTTGATACTTCCAAAGAAAATGACCTCGATACCCAAAAGAAGTATTATGAAGAGTATCAATCGGTTGATACTTCCGGAGTAAATGACCTCGATACCAAAAAGAAGTATTATGAGGTTGCGGCGGCGAAAAAAGAAACGATGACCGGCAAGGATGCGCAGGAAAAAACCGGCAAGATCACAGGTGCAGCATACGGTACGCTTTTGCACGAAATAATGAGATTTATACCATTCAATCTGACGATCGAGGGGATCGACGCCTATATTGACGAGCTTGAAAAACGAGGGATCATTGGCGCTAAAGAAAAAGAAACGATCGCGAGATCGGATATCGAGGGGATCATTCTTTCGCCGATCTTCTCAAGACTTCGCAGTGCATGGGAAAAAGGGACGCTAAGGAGAGAGCAGCCGTTTATCACCGGGATCCCGGCGTGTGAGATAGACAGAGAATTGTATGGTAACTCCGATGTGCTCGTTCCGGTGCAGGGTATCATAGATGTCCTTTTTGAAGAAGACGGCAAGGTGTGCATCCTCGATTATAAGACGGATAAAAAAACCGAGGAGCAGCTGCGGGAAGTGTATAAGCCACAGCTGGATCTGTACATGAGGGCGTCCGTAGCGGCGCTTGGGAAGCCCGAAGGCAAGAAGATCATATATTCGTTTAATCTGCAGAGGGCCTTTGAGGTGTGAGAAGTGCCGGGAAAGAACGGCCGAAGATGTTATATTCGCATAAGCTGCAGAGGACCCTTGGAATGCGGGACGTGCCGGGAAAGAACGGCCGAAGATGTTATATTCGCATAAGCTGCAGAGGGCCTTTGGAATGTGGGACGTGACGGGAAAGAACGGCCGAAGATGTTATATTCGCATAAGCTGCAGAGGGCCTTTGGAATGCGGGACGTGACGGGAAAGCGTAGTGGAGAAAATTGTCATGAGAGAATACAGTGGATTTGCACAGGTCTATGATCTGTTTATGGACAACATTCCATATAAAAAGTGGAGCAGGTACCTGATCTCGCTGCTTCGCGCGCAGGGAGTAAAGGAAGGGATCGTCGCCGAACTCGGCTGCGGAACGGGGCAGATGACGAGGCTGCTTCGCGATGCGGGTTATGATATGATCGGAATAGATATGTCGCCGGACATGCTTGGCGTAGCGCGAGGAAAAGAAAATGACGAGAGCATTCTCTATCTTCTTCAGGATATGCGGAGCTTTGAACTCTACGGAACGGTCGCTGCGATCGTGAGCGTCTGTGACAGCCTGAACTACCTGACTGAACCGGAGGATCTCTGCAAGATTTTCAAGCTTGCAAAGAATTATCTGGATCCGGGAGGGGTAATGATCTTCGACATAAATACCAAATATTATTATTCACATGTGCTCGGCAACAGGACGGTTTGCGAAAACAGGGATGAGGGAAGTTTTATTTGGGAGAATGAATATGATAAAGAAACCTTCATAAATTCCTCATATCTCACGATATATCATAAAAGCGAAAGTGACGGCGAAGAGGTGTACGAGCGTTTCGAGGAAGAACATATGCAGCGTGGATACAGCATCGGAGAAGTGCTGCACTATGCACGCAGAGCGGGTCTGACGCCTATTTGCACATATGAAGCGTTTACAAAAAAAGAACCTGCCCGTAATAGTGAAAGACTGTATTTTATTCTTAAGAATGTTTAGGATTCGAATAACAAAAGGATAAAGAAATGACGAATACATGAAAAAATACTACCATCTTTTCTTTTTTTATGAGATTAAAAACAAAACTTGACAAATAACAAATTCTAAGGTATATTGTTAGCAGACGATTAAAAAAGGCGAATTTTCGGGTGAATCCCGTGATTATCAAATTGGTGTGACTCGGTACGTCTGAGAGGCCTTCGAGTCTTTGAGTTCTTAAAGAGAACAACGAATCAGAGCAAAAAATCAAGTGCGGAAAAGTCGCATTTACGTTGAGGAGAAATAATATGGCGAAGAGAGTTCTAGTATGTGATGACGCAGCGTTCATGAGGATGATGATCAAAGATATCCTGACAAAGAACGGTTACGAGATTGCCGGTGAAGCAGAGAACGGCGCCGTTGCTGTTTCTAAGTATGCTGAAACAAAGCCTGACCTTGTTATGCTTGATATTACGATGCCCGAAATGGATGGTATTCAGGCTCTGAAGAAGATCAAAGAGCAGGATCCCGGAGCAGTAGCTATTATGTGCTCGGCCATGGGCCAGCAGGCGATGGTTATCGAATCGATCCAGTCCGGCGCAAAGGACTTCATCGTAAAGCCGTTCCAGGCAGATCGTGTAATCGAAGCCATCAAGAAAGTTATCGGATGATTTAGTATTCAGTTTAGTGTAAAAAATGGCCCGTGAAAAAGATTTCTCATTTTCACGGGCCATTTTTTGATGCCTGTCTTTAAAACGATTCCGGACATACATGGACATGGCGGCGCGCCGTGAGGAGATAGTATGGACATGGTGGCGGCATTCGCCGGCAACCGGACGCAGAACCGGCGTCCGGTCGCTGCCCTCCGCAAAAGTTGCCTTGAAGCGTGGCAACTTTTACTACGTGTCAGAAGCCTTCGCCGCGGCGAAGGCTTCAGGAGTGCTTATATGGTAGAATGCGTCCAATACGAAATCAATCGTTCGTATGGACGCATTTTTTTTACTCTTTCCGATGAAAATAGGAAAATTGCGTCCAATACGAAATCAATGCGTAATTTTGGCAAAAATACCTCTAAAATGTGGTCCACAGAGGGCATTCATTTTCTATTGGACGCAATTTTACTGAACTCATGTTTAGTTTCGCTGCGGCGAAGGCTTCAGGAGTGCTTATATGGTAGAATGCGTCCAATACGAAATCAATCGTTCGTGTGGACGCATTTTTTTTACTCTTTCCGATGAAAATAGGAAAATTGCGTCCAATACGAAATCGATGCGTAATTTTGGCAAAAACACCTCTAAAATGTGGTCCACAGAGGGCATTCATTTTCTATTGGACGCAATCTTACTGAACTCGTGTTTAGCTTCGCCGCAGCGAAGGCTTCCCAGTTCAAGTCCATGTCACCCTGACTAGGTGAAAAGTTCGGGAAACCGCTAAATGAGCGGGTTCCCGAACTTTTTTGTTTACAAAAAGACGGCACAAATTTGATTACACTTGATTACACTCCGCATAAACACTGGGTTTAGCACTATTTGGCGAAGGGGTTTCTTTATAGGAAAGCTATGAGATTTGATCTTGTAGCTTTCTTTTTACTTCTGATAAAATATTTGCGGCTATCCGCAAAAATTTCATGAAGGTTATTGACTTATAGAATGGGGCGATGTTATGCTATACATGAAATAATTGCGGATAGCCGCAAATAAATCGTGAGGTGCACAAGTGTATCCGAGAGAGCAGTATTTGAATAAGATTATTTCAAAGAAGGATAACGGACGAATTAAGATAATTACGGGACTTCGCAGAAGCGGTAAATCGGTATTGTTGTTTCAATTGTATCGGGAATGGCTTTTGGGAGAAGGCGTGAAGGAAGATCAGATC
>JAILKT010000112.1 GCA_024693545.1 Lachnospiraceae bacterium | reverse complement strand
CCGATACGATTCAAGAATTTTTTGAGACGTGATACAAGAGCCTTGTGACATATCTGAGCATCATAACCGATGCTGCTGCTTACCGCAAATCGTGCCTCTTTTTCACACGCTTCCTCTGCTCCGGCTTTCACTTCCTGCGATTCACACGCTTCCTCTGCTCCGGCTTTCGCTTCCTGCGATTCACACGCTTCCTCTGCTCCGGCTTTCACTTCCTGCGATTCACCTTTAGGAATCAGAGTATGTTTCGCGGAGAAACGAGTGATCCCCACATCTATCTTCTCGAAGTATCGGGGATTAAGTATCCTCTCGAAAGCCTTCATAGGATCAGATATGATCCCGACACCACGTGCGAAATCATTACTCGACCCTGTCGGAATGACGCCGAGCATCACCTTTGCTCCCGCCGGGATACCGTTCACCGCTTCATTTAAGGTTCCGTCACCGCCCACTACCACGATACGTTTCATGGCAGCATCCTTTTTACATATGGATTCTGCGGCATTTTTAGCATCATTCTGCCCTTTTGTATAAAAAACTTCAAATTCTTTTCCCGATCTTTCAAGACGCTTCTGCATCTCATCCCAGAGTTCTTTCGCTTTTCCGGTTCTTGAACCGGGATTAACAATGAAGTAGTATTTCATGCGCTCTCCCTTTCCCTGTCTCATAATATGGTCTGATTCCGCCCGTGCTCTTAAATATCCGTGAGCCTCTCACCGGATTCAAATCCGTTCTGTTTTATGCTGCATTTTCGGCACTGTCCCCGCCTGAACTCAACGCTCATCATACACAGATTATTATAGCGTTTCAGGTACGGTATGTAAAAGACTTTGTATGTGAGAAGCTTCAATGCCACATGATCCTTCGTCTCACTCTTATCTCACTCTTGTCTCACTCTTTCTCACTCTTATCTCACTCTTATGAAATGATAGAAATGGAAATAAATGAATTCACCAAGTATATATAATGATTTTTTCTTAGATGAATATTACAAGAATTGTATACAAATGTGTTCTACAGCAAAGTTAAACATGCATTTAGCAAAATTACGTCCTATAGAAAATAAGTGTGCTCTGTGGACCACATTTTTTAAGAGATTTTGCCCAAAACAAGCATCAATTTTGTATTGGACGTAATTTACTGTTTTTTACCGGAAATGGTAGAAAAAATGCGTCCACAGAAACGATTGATTTCGTATTGGACGCATCCTCCCTTATAAGTAATCATTTGGCTTTTAACTAATGCGCATGCCTTCCGCCCCTCTCATATTCTCTTTATTACCATGCGGCGCTACATGCCTTCCGCCCCTCTCATATTCTCTTCATTACCATGCGGCGCTACATGCCTTCCGCCCCTCTCATGTTCTCTTCATTACCATGCGCCGCTACATGCCTTCCGCCTCACTCATGTTCTCTTCATTACCATGCGGCGCTACATATATTCTGACATTACGCAGCAAAACAAACTCAGAAGCGTTTCTGCCTGAAACGACTCAGAGCGTATAGCGCCGCTTCGGAAAGGCCTCTCGATTTACTGTTGTTTTTTGCGGAATCCGTGTATATAATTAGGTACAATAACGGTTTTGAAAGGGAAGTACTATGTCTAAGATCAGAACAAGATTTGCACCGAGCCCCACAGGCAAAATGCATATGGGAAACCTTCGCTCGGCGCTTTATGAATACCTCGTGGCTAAACACGAGGGCGGAGACTTTATCCTCAGGATTGAGGATACAGACAGAGGTCGTTTTGTTGAAGGCGCAACCGACATTATTTTTCAGACTCTGGCAGGAGTGGGACTTGTACATGATGAAGGTCCCGACAAAGACGGCGGATGCGGTCCGTATGTTCAGAGTGAACGTGTTAAGTCCGGCCTCTATATGAAATATGCTCTCGAACTTGTTGAAAAAGGCGAAGCTTACTACTGCTTCTGTGATAAAGAGCGTCTCGAAACCCTCACTACCACAGTTAACGGTGAGACCATTACTCACTATGATAAGCATTGTCTTCATCTTTCAAAGGAAGAGATAGAAGCCAATCTTAAATCAGGGAAACCCTTTGTTATAAGACAGAATATTCCAACCACGGGTACAACCACTTTCTCCGATGAGAACTATGGCGATATCACAGTGGAAAACAGTGAACTCGATGATCAGATCCTGATCAAGTCGGACGGATTCCCTACTTATAACTTCGCAAATGTTGTCGACGATCACCTCATGGGTATCACACATGTCGTAAGAGGTAACGAGTATCTCTCCTCAACACCCAAATATACGCTTCTGTACAAGGCATTCGGGTGGGAAGAACCCGCATATATTCATCTTCCGCTCATTACCAATGAAGATCACAAGAAGCTTTCAAAAAGAAGCGGTCAGACAGTTACACTTGAAGGCTTTATCGAGCAGGGTTTCGTTCCCGAGGCACTTCTCAACTATGTTGCCCTTCTCGGGTGGAACAGTCCCGATAACCGTGAGATCCTCAGTCTCGAAGAGATCACAAAAGAATTCGATTACCACAGGATAAGCAAATCCCCGGCTGTATTTGATAATGTCAAGCTGCGATGGATGAACGGTGAATACCTTAAGGCAATGGATGAGGATAAATACCTCGCACTTGCTGTTCCCTATGTTGAGAAAGCAGTCGGGAACAAGCTTGACTGCAAGGCCATCGCACTTCTTGTTAAGTCTCGTATCGAGACTCTGTGCGATATACCCGATATGATCGACTTTTTTGCGGAGCTTCCCGAATACGATGCAGAAATGTATATACACAAGAAGATGAAAACGACCTATGAGAACTCACTGGAGTCTCTCACAGACCTTCTTCCGAGGCTTAAAGCTCTCCCCGACCTTTCACTCGAATCTCTTCAGGGCTGTATCGCAGCTTACGTTGAGGAAAAGCAGATCAAGAACGGTGTTGCCCTCTGGCCTCTTCGTACCGCAGTTTCAGGGAAACAGACCACACCCGGCGGCGCATACGAGATCATTGAGATCCTCGGTGCCGAAGAGTCTTTCAGAAGGATCGAGAAAGGTATCGAAAAACTGAAAGCCGCAATAATAAGCTAAGCCCGTGATCAATCATCCTTCCCTGTTGTTTTATACAGGGAAGACAGGTATCATAATCACACCGCATATGCGGAATTTCACACAAATCAAAGGAGCCTTACATGCTTTTGTCAAAAGAGCAGAAACAGGCGGTAGCCCATGTAAACGGCCCTATGCTCGTTCTTGCCGGACCCGGTTCCGGCAAGACAACGGTCATAACGATGCGGGTTAAAAACCTTGTCGAGAAAAAGCATATATCCCCGCACAACATACTCGTTATAACATATACGCGTACCGCCGCGCTTGAAATGCGCGAAAGATTTTTCGAAATGTGTCCAAAAGGTGCTTCCGTCACCTTCGCAACATTTCATTCTTTTTTCTTCAAATTACTCAGGACATATTGTCCGTTCGAAACGTCGGATCTGATCACCGACAGTACCCATAGAGAATTGGTCAAACGTGCCATCGAGCAAAGTTTGCCCGGATTTATCCCCAACCAGGAAATTCTCGACTTCGTTTTAAAAGACATTGCTCTCTATAAGAATATGTCTATCGAAGAAGGCAGCTTTAAGCCCCTCTCATGCGGTATTGCCGAATTTAACCGGATCTTCGGAAATTATAACAGGATGCTGAGAGAAAACGGTAATATCGATTTTGATGATATTCTCGCTCTGACATACGGTTTTCTCAAAAAAAATCCCGATATCAGGAAAGAGCTTTCAGAGTCTTTTCGTTATATTCTTATTGATGAATTTCAGGATATAAACCTGCTTCAATACGAAACGGTAAGACTACTCGAAAACGAAGAACAAAATATATTTGCCGTAGGCGACGACGATCAGGCAATCTACCGTTTCAGAGGCGCAGATCCGACCCTCATGAAACGCTTTCTGGAAGATCATAAAGAATCATCACTTGTCACTCTTCCCGAAAACCATCGTTGCCCGAAACGCATCGTGGAAGCGTCTTCCATGCTTATACGTAATAATCATAACAGATTGAATAAGGACCTATTCTCGAAAGTCAGGGACGGTGATTATGTGATAAAGGCCTTCGAAAAGACGTCCGATGAATACAGTTTTGTGGTCGATACCTGTTCACGCCTTATAAGATCGGGGTGCGATCCTTCTTCGATCGCTATTCTTTTCAGAAACAATTATCAGCCGGGCGCACTTGTTTCCTTTTTTGCTTCCCGCAGCATTCCTTTTGACGGTAAGCTGCAGCGCAGCGACATATATGATTCCCTCCCCGCTCATATTCTTCTTTCGTACATTGCCGCGTCCAGAGGCGATGTTCCGAGAGATGCCGCTCTCACAATTATCAACGTTCCGGAGCGCGGCATACCAAGAAGCATTTTCACGAAAAAACGTACAAACCTGTTGGAACCCGAATTTAAGACTGCATCTCAGAAAACAAAATCAGCACTTCTCGATCTTTCAAATGACCTGAAAATGATGAACGGGCTCGATCCGTTTTCATGTGTTAAATATATCAGAAAGAAGATCGGGCTGGACAGATATATAAAAGCATTCTCTGCATCAAATTCCGGGAGCGGACTCGATCTGATCCCGATCCTTGACCTGCTCGAAGATGATGCAAGGGAATACGCCACCTACGCAGACTGGTGTGAACATATAAGCATTAAAAGAAATACAGAAAGTAACACTGACATCGAAGAAAAAAGCGGCGTGAGATTCCTCAGTTTTCATTCCTCCAAAGGACTTGAATTCGATACCGTCTTCATTATCGACACCGTCGAGGGGGTCGTTCCTTCCGGACGCGCATTTCTTGAAAATAACCTGGAAGAAGAACGGCGCATGTTTTATGTTGCACTTACACGCGCAAAGAAAAATCTCTATGTGCTGTATGCAAAAGAGCACCGCGGTAAAACCGCGGCGCCCTCACGTTTTATAGGTGAAATGAATGACCCATGATTTCATTCATCGTCAAACATCTCGTCATAGTCCATTTCGTCCATAAGCTCGTCGAATGCCTCCGACGCTTCCTCAAATTCTTCATCGGTCTCAATATCACCGAGGACAAGTTCACCTTCGTCATCAACGGTGTATCTGTAAAGGAAGAAATCACTGTCCTCATCGTCTGCCGAATCAACGGGGAGAAGCGCGATGTAAGAATTGCCGTTTGTACAGGGAAATGTAGCAATTATATCACAAGTCACTTCAGAATTGTCTTCAAGCGTGAGAACGATCTGACCGAGTTCTTCAGTCTCATTTACGGATGAATCGTCAGGTAAACCTTTTTTGTTCTGATCTGTCATAATAATTCCTTTCTTTATCTGATCGTTTGCAGTTGATGATAATATACTGTTAATCCCTCAGAAAAGCAAGCATTTCCTTATAATATCTTTACAACCTTTTGAGGGCACTTTTCATTACATGTTCCGCATCCAACACAAAGTGACTGATCTATATGAGCTATATTATCAACAACGGTAATAGCGTCGATCGGACAGAACTTTGCACAGATACCGCATCCGATACATCCGGCGCTGCACTTATCCTTTACAGCCTTACCCTTTTCATGAGAGCTGCATGCAACTCCGTACCATGATTCATAAGGTCTGAGTTCGATCAGATGATTGGGACAAACCTTAACGCAAGCACCACATCCGACGCACTTTTCTTTATCAACGTAGGCAACACCGTCTTTTATGCTCATTGCTCCAAACTTACATACCGAAACACACGATCCGTATCCCATACATCCGTAAGAGCATTCCTTCTCTCCGTGTCCCGGAATGAGCGCAAGCTTTCTGCAATCTGATATACCGTTATATCTATACTTAAACTTAACCTTATCGCATGTTCCGGAGCACTTTACAAAAGCAACCTTTTTTTCGGACGCTACCGCTTCTGTTCCGAGTATTTCGGCAATGGCAGCCGAATCACCGCCTGCCGTACAGGCATTGACAGGCGCCGCACCGGAAACTATCGCTTCAGCACACGCATCACAACCTGTAAATCCGCATCCACCGCAATTACTGCCGGGCAAACATCCTCTGACCTTTTCTACTCTCTCATCGGTCTTAACCGCAAGTTTCTTGGCGGCAATACAAAGGAGTATACCTATGATCAATCCGGCCGCTCCTACTACTCCGGCCGCGGTTAAAACTCCTTTGACGCTGAAATCCAAAAGAACAATTCCAAACATTTATCTTTCCCCCCTTAAATAAGTCCCGCAAAACCACAGAAAGCAATAGCCATAAGACCTGCGGTCACAAGAAGAATAGGAGAGCCCTTCATTGTGTGGGGAATCTCATTACCCTCGATCCTTTCGCGGATCCCTGCGAGCAATACAATAGCAACGCAAAAACCTGCCGAAGTCCCGAGTGCATTTATAACACTTCTGCCGAGATCGTACTCTTTTGTAACGTTAATGAGCGCAACACCGAGAACGCAGCAATTAGTTGTTATCAAAGGCAAATAAACACCGAGCGCCTTATAAAGTGAAGGGATGAACTTTTTAAGTATCATCTCAACGAGCTGTACGAGCGCCGCTATTACCGCGATAAAAACGATCGTGTCCATATAAGCCAGGCCTGCAGGCACAAGCACATAATTATGAAGCAGACTTGCTACTGCCGAAGAAGCGGTTACAACGAATATAACGGCTGTTCCCATTCCGACAGCTGTGTTTGTTTTTCTTGAAACACCGAGGAACGGGCAGATACCGAGGAACTGACTGAGGACTACGTTATTTACGAACGCTGCTCCCACAAAAAGGAGAATAAACTCTTTTACGGTACTCATTTTTTCTCACTCCCTTCTTTAGATGCGGCATTTTCGGGGAATGCATTTATTCTTTTCGCCAGAGCCTCACCCTGAACTGCTTTGGCATCTTCCTTTTCCATCTGAAGAAGTGCCCTGTTTGCCGCACATGCGGTTCCGATACAATCACTGCAATTTCCGCCGCAAGCAAGCGTCGATTCTTCCTTCTTTTCAACATTAGTCGCACTCTTCAGTTTTAGCTTGTTCTGAATTCCGGTAAGGATAGCCAGAACAAAGAACGCTCCGGGTGCCATAATGAAGATTGAAAAAGGTTCATACGCATCAGGCATGACCTGAAAACCGAAAACCGTTCCTGCGCCGATAAGTTCTCTTATCGTTCCGAGAATAGTGAGGGCCGCCGTAAATCCGAGACCCATTCCGATCCCGTCGAAGATCGAGAGTCCTACGGGGTTCTTGCTCGCATAAGCCTCGGCACGTCCAAGGATAATGCAGTTAACAACGATCAGGGGAATATAAATACCGAGTGAGTCGTTAAGTGCAGGCAGGAAACCCTGTATGAGCAGATCAACTATAGTTACGAACGACGCAACGATCACAATGAATGCAGGCATTCTCACCTTGTCGGGTATGATCTTGCGAAGCGCCGAAATCATCAGATTCGACATTACAAGTACAGCCGTTGTCGAAAGTCCCATTCCGAGACCGTTCGAACCCGATGTTGTTACCGCGAGTGTGGGGCACATACCGAGCATCAACACAAGTGTGGGATTTTCTTTTATAATACCGTTATAAAGTCTTTCTACATATTTATTCATCATTTTTCCCCCTTAATCCGCAACGCCGAGAAGCGCTCTCTGCACTTCAGCGGCAAGAAGGCCTGCGTTCACCGCTCTGTTAACGGCTTTTGATGTAATGGTGGCACTTGATACGGCATCCATTTCTGTCTCACCTTCAATTTTTGCTTTGAGAAGTGAAAAACTCTCTGTCTTAATATTCCTAAACTGCGAAAGGAAATCTTCTTCCTTTGCTTTCATTCCGAGTCCTGCCGTCTCTTTGATCTCAAGGAACTCAATCCCTTTAAGAGTTCCGTCGGCTCCGACGCCCATGGCTATCGTAATATCTCCGCCGTAACCGTTGCTGTTTGTAATACTCATGATCGTACCGAGATAACTACCGTCCGAGTCAACAACATCCGACATCTCATTGATCTTTGAACCGTCCAGACGTTCATAATGAGCTATCATATTCGCTGAAACTTCAACTCTGTCTTCGCCGACTTCCTTCAGATTCGGAATATCGCCGAACACCTTTTCATATGCATCGGTTTTTGCCTTAACCTTTGACTCTTCGATGGGACCTTTTGTGATCTCATAAACAGCACCGAGTGCACACGCTGCGACCACTGTGATCAGAAAGAGGACAATGGCATCTTTAAACATTTTCATACCTTACGCCTCCTTCTTTTTCTTCGGTTTCTTCTCAAGACCGAAAGCTTTAGGCATCGTCATCTTCTCAATAAGCGGTACGAGAAGGTTACAGAATATGATCGTGAACGAAACACCTTCGGCTCCCGATGAGCAAATTCTGATAAGACCTGTTAAAACACCGAGAAGAATACCGTATATGATCTGCCCCCAGGGGGTTATGGGTGACGTCACGTAATCGGTTGCCATAAACCATGCACCGAGCATAAGTCCGCCGCCGATAAGCTGTGCCGCAAGATACTCGCAGTCAAAACCGCGACCGGAGAATATCATCATAAATGCTCCGCAGGAAATAAGATATGCAAGCGGAATACGAAGAGAGATCACTTTGCGTACAACAAGATAAATACCACCGATAAGAATAGCAATGGCCGAAGTTTCACCGATCACGCCGCCCGTAAAACCGAAAAACATATCGGAAAGTGATACCGAAGAACCTACGGCTTCCGTTACGGGAAGATCTTTGATAATTCCAAGAGGAGTTGCACGTGAAAGACCGTCAACGCCTGCGAAACCATTCACGAATACGTTTCCTTTTTCAACTGCGAAATCGGTCATCCTTCCGGCGAAACATATTACAAGAAAACATCTTGCACCCAGCGCCGGATTCATAAAGTTGCGGCCGAGTCCTCCATACATCTGCTTTACAACAATGATGGCAAAGGCACTGCCCACAACAGGGATCCAAAGAGGTATCGATACCGGAAAGTTAAGCCCAAGCAGTAATCCCGTAACTACGGCACTGCACTCGTAAGGCAGTTTGGGCTTTTTCATAAAATGATTCCATAAAAATTCGGCAACCACTGCACTGACCACACTGGTCACAAGTACCAGCAAAGCCTTAAATCCGAACTGGAAAACACCGAAAGCGCTTGCGGGCAACAAAGCAATCACCACATCACGCATGATTGACTTTGTAGTCTTTCCGCTTCGGTCATGAGGTGAGGCTGAAACGTTGACTAATTCCTTCATAGTTTATTGTAGATCTCCTTTGATCTTAATTACTCCTTGTGTCGGCGTATATCAATACACAACTACCCTTCTATTTACCGGCCGCAGCAGCTGCCGCAGCTTTTTTCTTCCTGTCATCAAGGATACTTCTCCTTGTTTCCTTGATCGCCTGGGTAAGAGGTCTGCCCGACGGGCAAACATATGCGCAGCATCCGCATTCAACACATTCCATACCGCTTACCGCAATAAAGGCATCATTATCAAATCTTTCGGCGGCATCCATAAGCATTTGAGGTACGAGGTGCTGGGGGCATGCCGAAACACACCTTCCGCATCTGATGCAAGGCTGAGTAGGTACCTTTTCCATCGGATCCTCTTTAAATGCCAGAAGTGCCGAAGATGTCTTGGTAACCGGAATATTTGTATCGAAAAGCGACAGACCCATCATGGTTCCGCCCGATATCATCTTGACGGGCGTTGAAGTAAATCCGCCTGCTGCTTCAATAAGTTCGTTGTAATTTGTGCCTGTTTTAACAATGAAATTTCTCGGATCCGCGATCGCATCTCCCGAAACGGTAACAACTCTTCGCATAAGAGGTGTTCTCTTGGCGACTGCCATATATACGGCAACGACAGTATCCACATTATCGACAATGCAGCCTGCATCCGCAGGAAGCATCGAAGAGTTGATCTTTCTCCCCGTAACAACGCTTATCAGCTGTCTTTCGGCGCCTTCCGGGTACTTTGTTCTTACCTTCTTAACGCTTATCCTGTCCTCACCGCTTACAAGTTTCTTCATATGCTCGATAGCTTTAGGCTTGTTGTCCTCTATAGCGATGACTCCGCGTGCGTTATCAAAAAGTGAAAGGATGATCTTAAGACCTCCGACAAGCCTTTCTCCCTCCTGAAGCATAACACGATAATCGGATGTAAGATACGGCTCACATTCCGAGCCATTAACTATGATAGTATCTATGGCCGCATCATTCTTGGGTGAAAGTTTGATAAAGGTAGGGAAACCCGCGCCGCCCATTCCGACAATGCCCGCATCCCTGATAATATCTCTTATCTCCTGACGTGAAAGAGCAGAAGGATCTCTGTCCTCTCCGAGACCTTCCACTGCTTCATAAAGACCGTCGTTTTCAATTATGATCGCATTTACCATGCTTCCCGACACAGTCAGAACAGGCTTGATCTCCTTAACATATCCCGAAACGGAACATGCTATCGGAGACGAAACAAATCCTCCGGCCTCTGCTATGGTCTGCCCCATAAGCACATGATCTCCCGGTGCAACTACGGGCTTAGCAGGTGCTCCGATGTGCTGTGACATAGGGAAAACAAGATCCCCCTTGGGTATAAAGGGGATTGCTTCCTTGTCTTCTGTCAGCTTCTTTCCTTCATACGGGTGTATTCCTCCACGGAATGTATCTTTACCCATATCGTGTTACCTCCGACCAATATTCTTCCTTATTTTTTCTTTATTCGTTTACTGAACAGTCTCTGACCGATCAGATCTTCCACTTTTGATCCGTCGCGGGTAAGAAGCGTTGTAGCCGTAACAAATCTAACTCCTTTTGCCGTAAGCTTATCAACTGCCTTTTTTACCCCTTCGACCGTTGTTTTATATATCTCGTGCACAAGAATAATATTTCCGTCTTTTGCGCCGTTAATGATCTCCTTCGCAACGCGGTCGGCATCCTTGTACTTCCAGTCCAGTGTATCTATATTCCACAGAACAGTCGGCATTCCCGCCGCGATCCTTTGTTCTTCCGTCGAATCTCCGTACGGCGGTCTGAACACTGTCGGAGGGACTCCGGCCACATCCTCTATGGCTTTAGCTCCATCCTCGATCTCTTCCAGTGCCCTTGCTTTTTTAACAGCCGTGAGCTGTTTATGATTCATACAGTGATTACCGATCTCATGTCCTTCATCAACCATTCTCTGAACACTTTGCGGATAATTACCCACGTCCGCTCCGATCAGGAAGAATGTAGCTTTTACATTTCTCGAATCAAAGAAATCCATAAGCTCCATGCCGTGACTTCCCGGTCCGTCATCAAGCGTAAGTGCTACCATATGAATATCTTCTTTCGAAACGACCTTGACCTCGATCTCATCTCTGGTTCCTTTTTTATCAGAGATCGTTATAATGCAATCGCCAATCTTAAGACCAAGCAGTGCTCCATCCTTTGTCGGTGTCGAAACAGACCTGTCTGACGAAAGAAGTCTCAGATTCATAAAATCTGCATCCGAAACGAAAAAATCCATAGGGTATGTCTCACCCTCATAAATTGTAACCTGTTTATTCTCTACCGTATATGCTTCAGCCTCATCAGACGGTAAAAAGCAAACGTAAATAAGAAGCATGGCAAGAGAAAGCAGGATATAAACCAGCCTTGTTCTCATCTTTATAATCCAACCTGTGTATCACCCACAACAGCACAAATATAATCACGTACATCCTCTTTGTCAATATTAAGAGGAAGGCAAAGCTCTCCGTAGAGACTGTTCTCTGCCATGGTAAAATATCTTTCGTCAACAGACGGAAGTTTCTTTCCCTGGGCTGTACGTTCCTGCCTGCGGAAATAAATCTCCTTGATAAGACTCACTATTTCCCTGCAGTCACATCCCTGAAGAACATGCTTATATGTTTCTTCACGCTTCTTCTCGTCGCGTATTTCAAGCCTGCCTATATCTGTAATATCGTTGATAAGCTTTTGAGCTTCTTCATTGGTTATCACCTTGCGCATTACGACACGCTTTCCCTCGACAGGAGCAAATATCCTGTTGTTACCGGACTTACCGTGAGGTGCAAGCGTATAATATAGCTTATCCTTAGATACACCTTCCATGTCCAAAGCTCCCACATCTTCAACGCGGCACACACCGTCTGTTCCAAACACTACATAATCTCCGATATCAAACATAATATTCCTCCTTTCGCGAAGACTATAACTACCCTTTGACTTCGGCGCTCTTTTTTTGAAAGCACCGACTGTCACTGCCTGCGGAAACTATAACCGCTTTTACTTCAAGTTCATTCCGTGATCTTTATATGAACTTCCTTGAGCTGCTTCTCCGTAACTTCACCGGGAGCACCGCACATCATATCCTGTCCGTTTGCTGCCATCGGGAACGGAATGATCTCTCTGATCGTAGGTGCATCACAAAGAAGCATGACCATACGATCAACGCCGGGTGCAATGCCTGCATGAGGCGGAGCACCGTAGCAAAATGCATTATACATAGCGGGGAATTTAGCTTTAACGTCATCCTCGCCAAGTCCGACAATTTCAAACGCCTTAACCATGATCTCGGGATCATGATTACGAACTGCTCCCGAAGAGAGCTCAACGCCGTTTACAACAAGATCGTACTGGTACGCATTAATTGTAAGCGGATCCTCCTCACAAAGAGCTTTAAGCCCTCCCTGCGGCATCGAGAAAGGATTGTGGCAGAACTCAAGTTCTCCGCTTTCCTCACCGATCTCATACATCGGGAAATCAACGATCCAGCAGAATTCGTAGCAGTCCTTGTCAAAAAGTTCGGGTACTTCAGTTCCGAAGAGCTTACGGATAACGCCCGCAACCTTGCAAGCATCGGCCTTTTTCTGCTTAGCGGCAACGGCAACAAAATCACCGTTCTTAAGTCCGAGTGCCGAAATCACTTCAGCCTTCTTTTCCTGAAGGAATTTAGCGATTCCGCCTACGAACTCGCCCTGATCGTCGAGTCTGAACCAGTATGCCTTCTCGGCTGTTACAACTTCAACCTGCGCGCAGATTGCATCTATATTTTTACGTGTACCTTTATAGCCGGGTACAACAACAGCTTCAATATTAGCACCTTCGAAAGGTCCGAATCCGCATCCGCCGAGGGTTTCGGTTACATCCTTAAGCTTAAGCTTGATGCGAAGGTCGGGCTTGTCTGTTCCGTACTCCTCAAGAGCCTGCTTGTAAGCAATTCTCGGGAAAGGAGCGACAGATGCTCTCTTATATTTTCCAAACTCCTCAAATACGGGAGGAAGTACATCCTCGATAACGGCAAATACGTCTTCCTGATCGGCGAAAGCCATCTCCATATCGAGCTGGTAGAACTCACCGGGGGAACGATCCGCACGCGCGTCCTCATCTCTGAAGCAAGGTGCGATCTGGAAATAGCGATCGAATCCCGAAGTCATAAGCAGCTGCTTAAACTGCTGCGGAGCCTGCGGAAGCGCATAAAACTTTCCGGGATACTTACGTGAAGGCACAATATAATCTCTTGCTCCTTCAGGCGATGAAGCAGTGAGGATAGGCGTCGTGATCTCAAGAAATCCGTGAGCGTTCATGCTCTCGCGAAGCCTTGAAACAACCTTCGAACGAAGAACGATCTTTTCCTTAACTTCGGGATTTCGAAGATCAAGGTATCTGTACTTTAATCTTGCGGTTTCGTCAGCTTCTTTTGAACGGTTAATTTCAAAAGGAAGCTCGTTATATATACATTTGCCGAGAACATCGATCTTCTCGGGCACAACTTCGATCTCACCTGTGTGGATCTGGTTGTTTTTGCTCGAGCGTTCTCTTACAACGCCTGTTACCTGAATCGTTGTCTCTGAATTGAGCTCATTAACTTCATTCATAAGCTCTTCCGTTTCGATAACTATCTGGGTGGTACCGTAGAAATCCCTGAGGATCAGGAATCCGAGGTTTTTGCTCACCCTTCTCATGTTTTCATACCAGCCTGCGAGAACGACTTTCTTTCCTACATCCGAAAGTCTGAGTTCATCGCATGTATGTGTCCTTGACTGCGTCATGGCTTTAGTCCTTTCAACCGACAAAAATTGCTATTAC
>JAILKT010000109.1 GCA_024693545.1 Lachnospiraceae bacterium | reverse complement strand
TTAATCCTCGTACAACAGCAAGACCCGGCGACAGCATCAAAGTTGCATTCGATCTTACAAAGATCCATATCTTTGATAAAGAGACCGAGCAGGTTATCACTCACTAAGAGTAACAATCAGATTCCCCTGTATGGGGATGACTGGAGAAGGCCCACGGATTTGTCCGTGGGCCTTTTTAATATGATTTTAATGTCCTCAAAGGATGTCTTAATATCGTTTTCGTGCTGACTGAGGTATGCTTTACAAAACAGTACCGGTAGTTCACGCCGAAACGGTGAACTTTATTCAAGCCACCCTATATAAGGGTCGGGGTCGATATATACGTTATTGGAAACCACGGCAAAGTGAAGGTGAGGACCCGTGGAAACACCCGTGGAGCCGCACAGGGCGATCGTCTGGCCTTGCTGTACATGGTCGCCTTCGGAAACAAGAAGTTTTGAGCAGTGACAGTAAACCGTCATAAATTCGTTGCCGTGATCTATCCTGACATAATTGCCGCCCGAAGCATTATAGCTTGCGGCGATCACTTCACCTGCAAGAACCGCAACAATGGGAGCACCGAAAGCTCCTCCGATATCCCAGCCCTTATGATATGTCGAAGCGCCCTTGGTGGGTGCTTTTCTGTATCCGAACTTGGAGAATGTGCTATGGTCACCGGGAAGCGGCCAGATCATGCTGAAGGGATCGTATTCTTCTTTGAGCACGATGTTTGAATATTCTTCCGAATAGTCCTTTAAGGCAACTTCGGCGGCAGCTGCGTCTTCACGTCTCTTACGTGCTTCGGCTTCTTTTCGGAGTCGCTCTTCTTCCTCTTTACGCTTGCGCTCTTCTTCGGCAACACGTTTTTCCTCGTCTTCAATGATCTGCTCGATGTTTTCCTCCTCGGATGCGATCTTGTCAATGTAGTCAAAGAGCAGTTCATCCGCAATCCCGAGCTCTTCGGTCACTTTCTCAATCTCTTTTTGTTTGAGATCCATGAGTTCTTCAAGCGTTCCCTGCTCAACAAGAACACGTTCCTCCATGTGCCTGAGTTCTTCGAGTGAGACTTCGAGCAGAGCTTTTTGATCGGCTTCTTCCTGCTCGTATTCCTTGAAATCTTCATAAAGAGTATTGTCGTAGTTGTGGATCTGGGACATATATTCAACGTTATTGAGCAAGTCGGAAATGCTTGATGATTCGAGCATTACATCAAGTATCGAGGGTTCACCGTTTTCATACAGGTATTTTACTCTTGCTTTCATTGTAGCGTATTGGTTTTCTTTTCTCTCGGTAGCCTTTTTGAGGGCTTTTTTTGTCTTTTCGAGTTTCTTGTTGGTCTTTTCTATATCCTGCTGAAGATCGAACAGCTTAAGGGAAATATCGTTGAGTGAAAGGTCGAGCTCCATGATGTAAGATTCGATATCGGCTTTCTTTTCTTTAAACTCTGCGACTGTTTTTTCCGCCTCTTTCTTGGCATCTTCATATTCCTGTTTCTTCTCTTTTGCCTCTTTGAGTTTCTGTTCGTAAGCTGCTTTTGCATCGGAAGAAGCATCGGCAAAGCTCTCGGACAAGGGCGCGAAGCACCCCAAAAAGAGCACTGACATGATCAGCATGGCAGTTATCCTTTGAAAAAGAGTTTTCAGCTTCATTTTGCGCCTCCGTTATACATTTATTCCTTTACGGCTATCTTCTTTAATTGCCTTCTGAGCGTCATGTTACTTCCGATAAGACCGATGCCGATACCGATCGCTGCGGTAACAGGGATCAATATCTTCATTACTTCGTTCTTGTCAAGGAATGAAACAAGGTTGAATACCGAAGAAAATTTTTCGGTAAGGAGTGCCGTCATATTGTCGTAGAAAAAGAAGAATATGGCTGATGGGATTCCTGCACCGAACAGTCCGATGAGCATACCTTCGACAATGAACGGGATCCTGATAAAGATATCTGTTGCTCCGATAAGTTTCATGATCGATATCTCTTGTTTGCGCACCGAAACACCTGTGGAAATAGTGATGCTTATGAGGAAAATGGCAACAAGCAGAAGTACGACGATTATGATGATGGAAACTGTTGCGAGTACGGTATTTATACCGGTCAACCCTTCGGAAATCTCGGTTGTATCATTGACCTTTCTGACACCTTCGAGGCTTGACAGATATGCTACGAGATCTTTTTGCATTTCGGGATCGTTTAAGTAGACTGTATACGAAGATGAGTCTTCGAGGGGATTATCGTTGCCGAACGTTTCGATCATTTCGGGAGAAAGTTTTTCTGCTTTGTATTTTTCCCATGCCTCCTCGGCGGATGTGTAGGTGACAGAGCTGACTTCCGCTCTTTTCCTCAGCTTGTCGCCGATCCCTTCAATCTCTTCGTCGCTTATACCTTCGTCAAAGAACACGGTCAAACCAACATTATTTTCCGCTTCTCTGACCATATGATTGAAGTTCGACAGAACTATATAGAAAATGCCGAACAGGAACAGACATGCCGCCATAGTGGCGATGGAAGCGAGTGAGAACATCCTGTTTCTGGCAAGACCGGCAAAGCCCTGACCGATGCCGTAAAAGAAAGTCGAAATCCTACGCATGTGAATAACCGCCTTTCTTATCGCTCTTTAATACACCCTTGTTGAGGGTGATGACTCTTTTTTGCATCATATCAACGATCTCTTTGTTGTGAGTAACAACCACAACCGTCGTCCCGCGTCTGTTTACCTCTTCAAGAAGCCTCATGATCTCAAGAGAATTTTTGGGATCAAGGTTTCCGGTGGGCTCATCGGCAAGGAGCATAACGGGATTGTTGACGAGAGCTCTCGCAAGAGCAACACGCTGTTGTTCGCCTCCCGACAGTTCATCGGGATAACTCTTGTATTTATCTGCGAGACCGACGATCGAAAGGATCCTCGGAACGTCCCTTTCAATCTGCTTACGGGGTACCTGAGTAACACGCTGAGCGAAGGCAACATTGTCGTAAACGTTCCGGTCTTTGAGAAGTCTGAAATCCTGGAAAACAACGCCTATGCTCCTGCGGAGTTTACATACTCCCCTGGAACGCATTCTGCAAATATTGCGTCCGTTTACCATAATGATACCCGAGGTGGGTGTTATTTCTCTTAAGAGAAGTTTTATGAGAGTCGATTTTCCGGAGCCGCTGCTTCCGACAATAAAAACAAACTCGCCCTTTCGTATCTGCAGGGAAAGGTTTTTAACGGCATGCAATCCGTCGACATAGTCTTTTGTAACATTTTCGCATAAGATAACAGGGGGATCGATTATTTCGTTTTCCGCCCTGTAGAGATCAAATCTGTCCATTTTTGTCCTCTTGGGTGTTATTGTTTTTATGTCATGGCCGCATTAAAAACATGCAGATCTAAACACTACATAATTATTATCACAGAATCGAGGTGTA
>JAILKT010000107.1 GCA_024693545.1 Lachnospiraceae bacterium | reverse complement strand
CCGAAACTTGTAAATGTACTTTGCCGCGGTGACGGACGTGACGGTACTATCTCCGGTTTTATCACACTTAACGAGGACGATTGCACGAAGATATATAAGATGATGATCTGAGCGGACTGCCTTGAAAAAGGGTGTGTAATGAGGTGATCTGAGCGGACTGCCTTGAAAAAAGGTGTGTAATGAGGTGATCTAAGCAAACTGCCTTGAAAAAGGATATCTAAGACAATCAGTTGAGCAAACTGCCTTGAAATGTATATGCAAGGCGGTGATCTGGGACTGCCCTAAAAAAGGATAGTGTAAATACGGTCACGGAAAACTGGGCCGGTAACAAAAGAAAGAGAAAGGGAAAAGCTATGAGTTTATCACACAGAAAAGTTAAAAAAGAACTGATATTAAAAGACGCTCAGGGGAATGCACTTGCGAATAAGCAGGTGAAGATCGAGCAGACGTCTCACAGTTTCCTCTTCGGATGTGGTGCATTTGAGTTCCTTCGCATTTTCAGAGAAGGAAAAACAGACGAAGTGATGGATATCACGAGCAAGTGGCTTGAACTGTTCAATTACGGCACACTTCCTTTCTACTGGGGAAGATATGAGCCCGAAGAGGGTAAGCCCGACCAGGAAACGCTTATGAAGACGGCGATGTACCTTCAGGACAGAGGCGTCAGAGTAAAAGGTCATCCGCTTTGCTGGCACACTGTTTGCGCCGACTGGCTCATGAAATATGACAACGCAACGATCCTTAAGAAACAGCTTGAGCGTATTCGCAGAGAAGTTACGAATTTTAAGGGTGTGATCGACATGTGGGATGTCATCAACGAAGTTGTCATCATGCCTGTTTTCGACAAGTACGATAATGCAGTTACGAGAATTTGTAATGACAGGGGCAGGATCGCTCTTGTTAAGGACGTATTTGCGGCAGCTCATGAATCGAACCCCGAGGCAACTCTTCTTATAAATGATTTTAATCTCTCGGAAAGCTACAGGATCCTTATTGACGGGCTTTTGAATGCCGGGGTGCCCATAGGCGCGATCGGAATCCAGACACACCAGCATCAGGGATATATGGGCAAGGAGAAGGTTCTCGATATACTGAAGAGATACGAAGTATTCGGACTTCCGATCCACTTTACCGAGAACACGCTCATATCGGGCGAGATCATGCCTTCCTATATCGTAGATCTCAACGACTGGCAGGTTGATGAGTGGCCGACAACTCCGGAGGGAGAAGAGCGTCAGTGCAGAGAAATCGAGGAAATGTACAGAACTCTGTTCGATCATCCGCTTGTTGAAGCGATCACTACGTGGGATTTCAGGGACGGAGCATGGCTCAAAGCTCCCGCAGGATTTTTACGACTGGATAATTCGCTTAAGCCCTCGTACAAAATGCTTAAGAAGCTTATTAAGGAAGAATGGAGCACGAATCTTGACGTTCGGACCGACGGCGAAGGCCGCATAAGCGTTGAAGGATTTAAGGGCGATTATTGCATAAGCGTTGACGGAGCCAAGGCTAAAGTAAGCATGAATGATGACTCGACTGAAACGATAAAGCTCATGTAAAAACTATTCGGTAATGAAATTATATAACCTCCACCTATTTTTTGTAGCATAGGTGGAGGTTTTGTTTTATAATAGGATTGTTTTATACAAATTGGTAAATTGGTAACGCTTTTTGAAAGGCAGGATGAATGGACTACAGTAAGTATGAAATCTATGGATTCGATAGTATAAGTGCGTTTAATATGTCGACCGGATATAAGGAACGCAGCTACAAAATGCATTGGCATTCCTATGGGGAGATAATCCTTGTGGGACCCGGAAAAACCAATATCTATACGGTCAGCCAAAATACATATAATCTTGTTGAGGGTGATTTTGTTTTGGTATGGCCGATGGAGATGCATTCTATCATTGATGCGGATCGTGAAAAATCGCTTGTGATCCAGTTTAGCAATGCGTTTATGAACACATTGTTTGATCTGCAAAGAATTATGCATTTTTACAGAAATCTGCATGTGTTGTGCATAAATTCCCATAAAGAGCTTGTGAAACAGCTTACGGATATTGCATACAAGATGAAAGAAATCTTCTTCTCGGACGGACCAGATAAGGAACTGAAGTGTTGTATGCTGCTTATGGAGTTTATGCTTGCGCTCGATGAACACAGAGATGAATTTGTACCGGAAATAAATGCGGGCGGACGCGGAGGATATACAGATGATGTCATGCACCGCATGATCATGGTTACCGAGTATATTAAAAATAATCTGACGGCAGACGACCTTTCTCAGGGGGCAATGGCAGAGATAGCCGGAATCAGTAAGGATTATTTTTCGAGGATCTTTAAAAATGTTACGGGAATGAACTACAGCAAGTGGCTGAACATGATAAGGCTCGAAAAGGCGACGGGACTTCTGGCACAAAAGAATTTGACGCTCACGGAGATAGCGATGCTTTCCGGTTTCCAAAGCATTCCGAGTTTTAACAGGGTGTTCAGGGATGAGAAGGGAATGGCGCCGGGAGAGTTCAGAACGCTGTTTATTGACGGTAAGAGTACAAACAATGTATAAAAACAAAAAGTCCAAACCGGTTAAGGTTTGGGCTTTTTGCTTGGTAATTGGGTCTGGACAAATATTAAGTAGAAGATATCGTTATTCAGCATCTGATATATTCAGATGAATTTGTTTTACGATATAAATATTACTTTTTATCGTGGGATGAGACTTCTTGAAAATTGATATCAATATTATCAGTTTTTGCGTGCCTCAACCAAAAAAGATGTGCTTTGAAGCGTAGCACATCTTTTAAAGCGTGGTTTCGGTTGCGTTTGAAAAGACCAAACGCAATTTCCTTGCTATTGCTTGCACTTCGGTGCTGCGCCCCTTGCGCGAACAAAGACGACTTCGGTGCTGCGCCCCGTGCGCGAGCAAAGACGGAAACACTCCGTGCCTCAACCAAAAAAGATGTGCTTTGAAGCGTAGCACATCTTTTAAAGCGTGGTTTCGGTTGCGTTTGAAAAGACCAAACGCAATTTCCTTGGAAAGGAAGAAGAGCGTAGATTTGGGGAGAATCTACGCCCTGATGTAAGGGAGGAGGAGTTTTATTCTCCGGCAGATAATGAGGGGGAGGAGTCTGCCGGAAACTCCGTTGTTGGTTTTTTTAAATCAACCTTCCTTGTTGATGTCTGTATTATGACATATCTATTCTAAAATGTCAACACTAAATTTCAAAAAAAATAAAAATAATTTTTAAAATGATAAAATGCGATATATCGTCAAAAATATATTCATGAATCCGTGAAGATAATTGCCACAAATCGCAAAATGTGAATAGCGCTGAAATGCATTTTCAATAGGAACAAAGGGCTTTTGATGTATTGTACGGTTAGTTCGTTGTTTTATTGCACAAAACAGACCGGGTAGATTTGTGCAGTTCGACAATTGTTTTTTGTGTGTACCGGTATAAAATGAATATTGTTCTTTCTTAAGAGTGTGTCTGAGGTTTTCTATGAATCATCAAAAATCCGATCCGATCATTGATTGTTCGTATCTTATTGCTTTTGTTATATCTTTTTGTTTGTTTTTATATTCTTTTTTTGGCTGCGCGGGCGCTCTTTCAGCTCATTTCGGACGAGAGCATAAGCTTGGAGAGGTTTGTACTGCCGAAAATACTGCAATTCCCGGCCAAAGCACGGAAGCAATCCTGATCGAAGAAGCTGCCGAAGTGATCGTAGCAGCAGTTATTTCTGTACTCCTTTTTATTCCGCTTATACTCTCGGTAATAGTTGTTCACGAATTAGGTCATCTTATCGGTGGATTTCTCGCGGGCTACAAAGCGGCTCATTTTTGTGTTTTTGGAGGTGTTTTTTCTTTCGTTAAAAGGCTAAAGGTACATTATGACAGAAGCGCAGTCCTTGGCGGCTATGTAGTAATGCGTTCAAACGATCATGAGCGTTCACCGCTTCTTCTTATCAGAATGGGACCTCTTTCGGAATGTATCATGCTTATCGGCGCAGCGGTATTATTTGCCTTTTGGAAACAGGATGCGGCCGGGATATTTCTGCAGGGGGAGATATCCGGATTTTTGCTTGTAAGGATCGCGGCATCGGGGAAAAGCAGCGAGGATGATTCTTCGACGGCGGCACAGGTTAGTGAAGAAGGGCCACGTGATTACAACAGACTCATGGATATATATGATGAAATGCTTATGGCGAAGGCATTAAGCCGCGAGCCGAAGGATGAAATGCTTATGGCGAAGGCATTGAGCCGCGAGCCGAAGGATGAAAGTGCGTTTGACGGGGATTGTGATGGATACCGACGAAACTCAGCTCCGGACCGTGATAAGATGTCATCCGGAAAATTCCCGGGCAGGCATTTGACTATTAAGGAGGAACTGACGCTGTATGGCAAAGAAAAATAGTGTAAACAGGCTGGTCTCGATCCTTACAGGTCTCATGCTGGCTGTGGAAATGTTCATCCCGGCAGCGAAGATTTCTGCCGATTCGGGGGAAATATACCGATATGGTGATACGATCAGGGGAAATGTCGTTTCGGCGGCGGATAAGGAACAGGGAAACGACAGGTGGAGTGCGGACAGAAGCGTGATCCTCGAAGAAGGTTCGCTTTGGTGGGTCCAAAATCATAACCCTCTTCAGAACGGAGTGAGCCGTACCACAGGGAGAAAGGCACCTGCAGGAGCCATGTACACTTCGGGGACCGTATATCACCGAGGAGAAGAAGCGCCTGCAGCCTTATATAAGACAGGAGAAGAAGCGCCTTCAGCCGCATATAAGACAAGAGAAGAAGCGTCTTCAGCCGCATATAAGACAGGAGAAGAAGCGCCTGCAGGAGCCGCATTTACATCGGGGGAGGCATCCGAAACGGGAGAAGAATATGTCTATTACAGGACTGTCGGAATGCGTTTTACACTTGAGGATATTTCGGGCGGAGAGGGTAACATCTCGACTTTTGATATGGTCGAAAACAGCATGGTATGGGAGAAACAGTCGGTAAAGTTTGTGGATGTTTTTCTGGATGATGCGGGAGAGAGCATAAGGGAAAGGACTTCCGCACTTCTTTCTTCGGGACCTTCGGCGGGAGGAAGAAGGCGTGTTTGTGATGCTCAAATGGTGACGAAGGATATCACGACAGGCAGCGGAGTGATCGAAGGACATTATTATATCGGGAATTTCCTTAAAAGAGATTCTTCGGGGAAGATAAGGGAGGACTGCGTTGCGGGACAGCTTATTAACCTAAGATGCGGAGATGGCAATCTTCCGGCAGGGGAATGGAGGATATATGCGTCACACATAATTGAAATAATGTGCGCAATACGTGATAAACAGCCGAATGGTAAGTATATCCTCAAGAACAGAAGAGAAAGGCTTATTAAAGACAGCGCGGGGAATATGGTTCCCGACATCAGGACAACACTTGTTGACGTCCTGGATGCGGCCAACTGGGCAGATGTAACAAGAAACGAATATCTGCCTGCGCTTTATAACAGATTTCTTGAGCTGACGGATGAAAAGCTCCTTTATACAGACACGGTGATAAATTACTATTTGAGCGGCAGGGATCCGCGGGATAGTCTTGTAAGGACCGTGTATCCGGAGACGGGGGAAAACCCGCAGGGAGGCTTTTCAACCGTCGCTCTTGAATATAAAACGGAAGATGGGGTAAGGCCGGATAACCTGGCGCTCGACATTGACGAAGACGCATTTACGGGTGCCTTAGGACACAGCTTTACATCACTTGACGGAATAGAGATCTTTTCCGGCGACGGGCCGGGAATATATGGCAGAAACGATAGTCCGGGAAATGCGAGCTATGTGACAACATATGCGCTTTCGGGTACGTCCGAAAGACCGTATATAACGCCGATGGATATTGTTGACGATGCCGGAGCGCCTGTTTCGGTAAGCGTGCCGTATGTCAATATCTGGGTGCCTCTCAGGTCAAAGGTAAGAACGACATTTATGTATGTTTCCTCGGATGACAAAAGACCGGTGCTGGTGAGAAACGGCGGTTATTATGATATGGGCTCGGAAGGAGGGGTGTCTGTCCCTATAAAAGAGATGTGCGGAAATGAAGCCGCACGGGAACTATCAAATCCGCTTTTGACCGCCGACGGAGCGGAATATGAGGTGGTAAGCGCATCGTCGGAGAACAGGATCAGGTATTTTTTCGGAACGGACAGGTGGGACATCATTGCCGAAGCGCCTGCGTCAAAGAAAAACAGTATAAGGGACGCTTCGCGCACAGTTTCATCGCTTTCACTTACGGGATACGATGATGACGGACGCCGGTACGGAGTTATGGGCTGCGGATCAGGCAACACTGTGAGCCGCTTGCCGGGGATACACGTTACAGACATCGTATTCTTCGTGAAGGTTGTAAAAAAGAAGGCCGAGATAACGACACGCAAGCTGTATGTGCGTTATGTTCCGGCTGAGGGAGAATCACATATCCTTAAAGATATCGGTCCTATCGGAATGCCGATAGGAGAGGACTACGCCTATGTCCACGAAGCCGGGCAGAGCCTCGAATACGAAGGAAATACATATGTATTGGCGGCCGATCCGGCAGGGGCGCAGCGACCGCTTCTTTGCGTATGGAGCGATGAGACAGACAGTCTCCCGCGTTCTTACCGGAATGTGACGGGAGGAGATTCGCAGATCTATACCGAAATCCCGGTTGAGCATACGGGCGGATGCGGATTCCGAGTCACGATACCTGCGCAGGCACGTGATGCAATGCTGTTTATTCCCTACGAAGTAAAGAATAGTCCGGAAAATGGGCCGGATGTTAATATTTATTATATAAGGGGAACAAAGAATGATGCTTACAAGGTGCTGCATACAGAAAAGAGGAGCCTGCCGCCCGATCACCTTGCACCGGGCCTTGCAGAGGGAAATACATGGGAGAGCTTTATGCTCAGGAAAGAGGTTGCAGATGACGAAACGGGAGTATTTTGGAGAGCGATGGAAAATCCCGATGAGGACGACCGCGCATATGCGGTAATAGCTTCCGAAAAAAGAGGCGACAGTCTCGGAACCTCGCATTATCCGGCAGTCGGTATCGATCGTGAATGGAATCCGGTTGTCTTTTACTTTGATGTTACCGATTCGTCCGTCAGAGTCAATATGGTACTGTCGGAAAGGATGGGAACATATGAGATCTTTGTTCCGTGTGAGATGAAAACGGGTGAAAACAACGTAATGATATATGCGATCGACGCGTCGAGCGGAAAGAAGATTCTTGACGAGCCGATAGCAACAAGCTTTTTGTCGGGCGAAAGCGACATGATCGATGTTTCTCAGAGTGAGAGGATCGTTGTGGGCGGACGCACATATGCAATGGTCGGAGGAGCAGGAGAGGAGAACGAATATCCGTACAGGACCGCGTCCTATGCATTCAAAAGCATACATTCGCAGATCGTTCCTTCAAAGGATATAGTTTCGGTATATCTGGTAAATCCGGTCACATATCTCTTTAATTCGGTAACGGGATCGACCGACTCCGAAAACGGATACAGGTCCCGTAACGTATATGTCAGCATATCGGGGCTTGAGATACCGCAGGGGAATATAATCGGAGTCTATATTCCGTTCAGGGCATCGGCAAAGGTAAATGTATTCCTGCTTTCGGATGAGGATTTGGAAAAGGATCCCGAAGGCAGTGCGCTTGATGTGCAATCATACCGGGTGTCACGCTCGCACTGGGTATGCGGGGAGTGTAAGCTGATCGAAGATGAGAGTATGCAGGGCACGGACGGCGGAGGCTGGTTTGAGTTTGATGTCCCCGAAGAGGTGGATATAAACGGCAGGAGCTGTTCTTTATCCGGGACGGAGCCGGTAGCGATCCATCGTGATGATTGCTGCGAGGGAGTAATGCAGCGAGTGGGACTTTGCAGTGTGCTTTGTCCGATGTGTGACGGAAGCGGAATGACGGAGGTGCACGGCCGCAGCGGCGCTTCGGGAGCAAAAGAGAGATGCACATCATGTGACGGCAGAGGGGTTCTGCTCAATGCAATGAATTATTTGGATATCGAGTCGATTCCGAATCTTAAGGGTACCGAAACAATGATAAGGAAAAAATGTACTCACTGTAACGGATCGGGATATGACAAAGCACTGTCATCACATATGCATGAAACAAAAAACTGCCCGGAATGCAATCGCTCGGGAAACGGAAGGAGAGAGCTGTGCCCGGGCTGCAACGGTGCCGGAAAAGTTGCGCATAAGTCATGGGTGCCGGATTCGTATTTAAATGAGGACGGTCAGTACGTTTCGACAGTGAGTCTGAATGTGGAATTACTTGACTGCACACTTTGCGGAGGAAGCGGTCTGTATAAATGCGGAACCTGCGGCGGAACGGGAGTTGTGGAGGGAGATCTTTGCGAAAATTGCTACACCTACAGGCGTTATTCGACCTATGAGGACGGATGGGAGAAAAAAAGGACATTGCTCTCTTACGGTACAGGATTTACAGTCGAATACAGAGATGTCTGCGTTTCGTGCGGCGGAAAGGGATTTAAAACCTGCAGCGCCTGCGGTGGTACGGGTTGGAGCAACGCTCATGACGACGACGGCCGGACTCTGCCGTGCACGGCGTGCGGAGGTATAATACGCCGAGTGGAGGATCGTTGGGACATCCGTGACAATACGCTTGTTATTACCGAACCGGCACATTGGGAGTACATAAAAGGCAGCGGCGAGATCGCATGCAGCTGCACGCAGCTGAGGTATTTCAGAGACCCCGACCCGGCCGTATATGAAGACAGGTATTTCAGAGGCGCCACAAACGGCGGCTATTATAACGGAGAGTATTTTGAGTCGAGAGATCATATGCAATTTATGACGGGAGGGTTTTACTGTGAAAAATGTAACGCCTACCTGATCGAAGCGGGATTTCCCTACAGGGGCACGTTGCTCATCAGGAAAGATAAGGACGGAGTTAATCATATGACCGTTTACGGCGCAAAGGACGTTGATCCTTATTTGCTCGGGCCGCTATATGATACGGAATACAGAAAGATCGAGATAAAGGATGAGAGCTACGGACATATCGGGAATCATGATGTGTGCGGACTGGAGTTTACCGAAGGGTCTGAGTCCTATGAAGATGCATGCGGAGACACCTTACGCCAAACTGTCATACAACGGGTACCCGGCATTGCCGCGGCAGGCGCGGGAAGCAGCCCGGGAAGCAGTGCGGGAAACAGCCCGGGAAGCGGCGCAGGGAGCAGCACAGGCGCGGGCTCTGTAAGGCTCCGTGTTTATGTGCCGAGTGATCTCGGCTCGAAGGCTACCGATGTATATGTTGTCTACTCGGAATGGCAGCCTTCAAAGATGCCGGGACCCGAACCCGTGATAGAGCCGCCGGATCCGTATGTGCGTGAGGACGATATTGTCTGCTCGGATCTGGATACGGGGGACTGTGCGATCTCGATCGTGGCGGGATATAACGGCGGGATCTTTTACGATCCGTCTCTTTCAATACCTTCGGGAAGAAATCTGAAACTAAAGGCAACGGGAAAGGAATACCTTTATGACATGAGGCTTGTCAACACTACGGGTATGGCTGAGATCACGGTGAATGTGAAGTATCCTTATGCTTTCTATGAGTCGGCTGCCGCATACAGGAGAGGAGAAGAGGCGGTAAGAAGCGGATTTGCGGAGAAAACCGTGATCGTGAAGCGCCCTTACAGTTACTGGAGTGTTGAAAAAATGGCGGTCTGGAGTCCGGGCGATGCCGGAGCACTTTGTAATGCATTAAGGGATGACGATTACGGCTATGAAAGGATCAGTGCTTATCCGGAAACACGGGGGAGCTCTCCGGGTTTGGACGCAGGACAGGGCGTGACATCGCCGAAGATAACCGTGGTGAGAAGAGGCGGCAGGGAAGGACACCTCGTGGGCCTGCCGGAGAACTCTTTCATGACGGTAGAGGTCGATGCTGTTTATGTGGATATTTTCAGGAACGGGCAAAGTCCTCTGATACCGGAACCGGATGAAGGGTATGCAACAAGGATAGCATATGAATCAGTGCCGGAAATCCGGGCAATCGATGATACCCTGATATTCGAAGGAAAGATCATACTCGGAGGAGCAGCGGGGAGCGGGGCGGTATCACCGGGCAGGTCGGCCGGTCCGAGCGGCAATATGCCTGAGAATGGGAAAACGATAACATTTTATTCGCAGGATAAGAAAATCCCGGACAGAAAGAAAAACGGTACCTATCCGGTACAGGCAGCCGTAATGAGATATTTGCCCGTAACGGGAGCGGTGGGAACGGACGAAGAAGGATTCTATGTGAGTGCTCCGCTTCCTTTACCTGTTGTGATCCGGACTCCCGTGTACGTAAGGGGAAGCCTTTCGATGTCACCCTTTGACGATAACGCAGGAGGCACGGCGGCGGGAGCGGGAGGAGGAAATGCCGAAACGGGACCGGAAGGAGGATATGAGGGAACTGCGGCGGGACTGCCCGGTAATCTAAAATACGTTCAGCGACAAGGCGCCGATACATCGCGGATATGGGCGGTGCTTGGCGAAGAACGCCGTTATAAGGGATATGAAAGTGATCCGGGACTGACATTCTGTACATGCGATCTCTATGCCAGGCTGACAAATGATGCCGATGCATCGCATCCTCATCTTTCCTATCCGGGATACGGGATCAGGACATATGATGAGGATATCTATAAAAAAGACGGGGAAGAACTGCCGTACAACAGGATTTCCTTTGATACCGGGGTTGTGATCGACAGATCCGTCAGAGACGGGAAAATTTCATGGGAGCCGGATCATACCGAAAATGATGCCGATATCGTTCTTGAGGCGGGAGAGTGGGTAAATGTTCCTGCTGATACGACGATCCGGTTTATTCTGCCCCGTGATACGATCGAAGGAAGTCATCACATTACTTTTGCGAGTGTCGCAAAGAATAAAGAAGATCCGGATGATACGCTTTCAACGGCTATGCAGACGGCGAATACATATTATCTCAGTCATGCCGTTTATGACAGGCGTTTCTTTAGTGTAACGGGCAGGATTTGGGGACTTTCGGTTAAGCCGGATGTGCCGGTGGGCAACAGGAGTGCGGCGGGGCTTCTTCTGGAAGAGGCACATGAAAGTATCATGCCGGCGGAAGAAAAGGACGGTATCCGGCCGGGCACAACGGTAAGGTTTTCCGTCATCAGCACCGGGATCAGGGGAAATACACAGATCATCAAGTCACTACGGTCACGAAGCAGCGCGGGAGGGCTCACTGTGAAACCCGTAATCCTGTTTGCGGCGAGAGATCCGGTGACAGGAAAGCTGATGAGGGATAAAGCGGTGGAGGCAGAGCTGTGGTATGATGCGGGACCATATACGGGACATCAGGGCCTGGAGCGTTTTGAACCGGAAATCCTGTACGAGATCCCGGACCCGGATCATGAGCCGCAGGATGAAGAAAAGTATGAAATGAGTCTTTTCCTGCCGGCGGGGCTGAAAGCTGCCCGAAAAGGAAGTATGGACAGCGTCCCGCATCAGATCGGTTTAACTGCGGCTTCGGAGAAGTGGCTTAAAAATGGGGAACTTATTATCACTTTTTCGGTCGAAGAGACATACAGGATCGCCGATGAAGAAGTTAAGCTCGGTTATGACTGCGGGCCTGCGGATATGTGGGCTGTTGAAGGCTATGACACTTCGTCAGGATACAGGGAAGGTGATGTGATAGCCGTAAATATCCTGTCAGATATACGAGACAATTTCTTTGTAGATCATTTGAACTGAAAACGGACGGCCGTCTGCTTCAAAAGGCGTCCCTTTCCGATATTCATCATCCTTGCCAAACCATATCCCGAATGATAGAATAATACATTAAGGAAACGTTTGAAAATGTTTCTGCAAGTAGCTGTCTGTAGGGGTGAAGGATGAAGGAAAAAATCGGTCTTTTTGCAAGGGGGATATTTTCCTACGAGAGACCCGCTCTTTCCTTGTCTGTTGAAAAGCTTAATCTGTCTGTTTCAACAGGGAGCAAGGTGAGGGGGTCTTTCATCGTATCTTCGACGGGCTCTGTACCGTTCAAAGGGATAGCATTCTGCGACGAAAGTCTTCTGACGATCGATGAACCCGCTTTTCACGGAGAAGAAAACACTCTTTCATTTACAATAGACGCAACGCACCTCGATGCGGGCGACAAGATTCAGGGAACGATCGTGGTTGTTACCGAATACGGTGAGGCACACGTTCCTTTTTCATGTCTTGTTACATCTGTTTCGTGTAATTCGTCTCTCGGACCGGTGTCGGACATCTTCCAGTTTGCGAACCTTGCCCAGACCGATTGGACGGAGGCGAAGAACCTCTTTAAATCCGATCTTTTTGCCGAGGTATTTTCGCTGACCTCACGGAAGGCGGAGCTTGCGATAAGAGCGCTGAAAGGCTGTAATAATATTTCCCTCTGTGTCGAAGAATTCCTTATTGCGCTCAGGAAAAAACGGGTGATATCGGTGAGTGTCGATCGCAGTGAGATAGAGTTTGATTCGCCGGAGGAGAGTGACGGCGGCTGCACGATCACCATTACAAAAGACTCGTGGGGATACGTTCAGCTTATATGCGAATCCGAAGAGGATTTTATCAGGCCCGGCGCAAGGATCATATGGACAGACGATTTTGAAGGAAATACATGTAATCTTACATTTGAGATAGATAAGGACAAACTCAGACCGGGGCGCAATTTCGGTTCTATAAAACTCTCATCCCTGAGAGCCGACAACATCATAGATATCACATGCCGCAAAGAAGCGGTAAAGAGAAGAACGCTCCTTATCAAGAGCAGGATAAGGCATGATATGATATCGGTAGTGGTGGCATATGTCCGCTACAGATTCGGAAAGATTCCCGCAGGCAGATTTACGGCTGAGGTTGAAACGGTTTTGGAAGGACTCAGGCCTCTCAGAAACGAAACGATATATGACAGACTTTTGAATATTTATGCGCTTGCAGTATCCGGAAAGGCATTCAAAGCCGATACGCTCCTGAGAGAAATCCTTAGCGATGAGGAATGGAGGGGAGCAGAACCGCGCATATACGGAAGTGTGCTTTATCTTCAGGCTGTCATCAGAAGAGAGGATCTTCGTACCGTCACCGAACGACTTCGACGCGTATATGAGCAATCGGACGATCCTTTCATCATGGTTCTCTGTATCCTTTCGGATGATTTTCAGACGATATTGCCCGAACATGCCTATGAAATGCTTAAGGAGAGTTCCCGGTCGTCGATACTGTCGCTTCCCGTTATAACCGAGGCTGCGCTCATACTTTCACGCAGACCCGAAGTCGTCAGGGAGATAGGGATCTTTGATATAAAGGCTATCGATATGGCTCTTGAAAACAGGTCACTCCAGAAAAAAGGAGCCCAGACGATAGCATATGCGGCATCCAGATGTAAAAAAGCTGAACGCATATATATAAATGTTTTTGAAAAGCTCTACGCGCAGTTTCAGTTACCGGAAGTCCTTGAGGCACTGTGCCATATCGTTGCGGTTTCGGAAGAGAGAAGTGAGAGAACGTACAGGATCCTTCTCAGAGGCTGCAGGGAGCACGTTAGGGAAAACGGAATTTTCGAGGAATGTGTCAGATCGCTCGCATCGGCGTCGGACAGCGAGGTTGCGGATCCGATACTGACTGCCTATTTTGAAAAAGGGATAGATGTGGAGGAGAGCGTCACGGCGGCATTCTTCGCAAATGTGGCTCGAAACAGAGACAAGCTTCAGGGCGTATCTCAGGCATTTAATATGCGTATGAGGGAATTTGCGATAGAGGGAATGAAAGCCGGAAAAACAGACCGTGACTATGCTGCACTTTACAACGATCTCCACGGATTTGACAAGCTACCCCCGGAAGCAGTGGCAAGACTTCCGGAGATCGTGTTTAAATGGCGCGTTTCGAAGATCGGTATGCCGGGAGTCAAAAATGTTGTCGTGATCCACAGGCAGAAAACCGGAGAACAGCGCTATCCGGTGGTCAACGGTGAGGCACTTGCTGATATATATACAGATGACCATATCCTCTGCTTTGAGGATGGCGACGGTGCAAGACTTCTCGAATGTGAGCATGAAACGGAGAGGCTCATAACAAACGACAGGCTTATTGATTTTTGTATAGAAAACTGCACCGACGATCAAAATGTCGCACTCCATATATGCGTTACAAGGAAAACGATAGACGCAACGCGTCTTTGCAGGGAAAACGACGCACTGAATGAAGATTTCAGGATCGCATGTACCAAAAAGCTGATCGCATATTATTACGAAAATCTCCAGGGTGAGATCATGGAAAGCTATCTCGTCGGGCTGGATCTTGCACGCATGTCGGGACAAGAGCGCGCCGCAATGATCGAGCTTATGATAAACAGAGAGCTTTTCAGCCTTGCCTTTAAGAATATAGAGCTTTTCGGGAAACATGGGATCGATGAGAGAAAGCTTTCGAGGCTTGCTTCAAAGCTTCTTGCATCGCACAGTGAGATCGACGACAGAAACGTATTCCTTTCGATCTGTGCGGCAGTATTTAAGGCGGGAAAGGCAGACAAAAACATACTCGGATACCTTGCCGAATATTACAACGGTGACTGTGAAACAACATACGCTATCTGGAAGAGCGCTGTAGATGAAGGTATTGACACTACGGATATTGAGGAAAGACTTCTTGGTCAGCTGCTGTTTACCGAAAGTGATATGAATTATTCGCGTACCGTTTTCAAGCATTACTACGCTCACCGCAGTTCGGGAAAACTCATCAAGGCGTTTATTTCTTACTTTGCATATGGGTGTCTGCTTTATGACAGGTCGCCCGACGAGGAAATGCTGATGCTTATGATGCGTGAGTGCGAATATGAGCAAAATGATGTATGTGTTCTCGCACTTCTTAAGATATATTCGGGCAGAAACTCTTTTACGGAGCAGGAAAAGCAGTTTATTGAGAAAGAACTTCGGCATATGGAAGCCAAAAACCGCATCTTCCCGTTCTTTTCGAAGTTTTCGGGAAAGATCAGTATGCCGCATACGATAAGGGACAAATACTACATCGAGTATCATACCGAGCCCGGAAAACAGGTTTTCATAGATTACAGGATATGTAAGGGTGGCACGCCGGGTGATTTTATACATGAGCAGATGCGCGATGCGGGTTACGGCATATTTGTGAAAGAGGTTACGCTTTTCTGTGACGAGTCGGTTCAGTATTACATAACGGAAGGGATCGGGGAAACGAGGCAGATCACGCAGTCCTGTATCGATTATGTTCAAAACCCCGGCACAGAGAACAGTCTGTCACGGTACGGAAGGCTTTCACTGGTCATCGAGGCGGAAAAGATGCATGACAGAGAAACGCTTATGAAGTCACTTGAGGATTATCTGAAAAAGGATCATCTCAGCAGAAAGCTTTTTGAGCCGATCCTTTGAAAAGCATCATAGCAATGGGAGAAGGATCGAGCGGAAGATATGGGGAACTGATAATGGATGAGGAAAGAACACTGATTTTGGGAATGGACCTGTGTGACGGGTCACTTCAGCTGGCGTACCTTGACGAGAAGGGTGAGATGGTCAGCGTTTCACCGCTGGGCAACGATGCGGGGAAGTACCGGATACCGACAGCCTTATGTACCGATCCGCAGTACAGGCAGTGGTACTGCGGGGCCGATGCACAGAAGCTTAAGGGAAGAGAAGGAATAGTTTACTGCGACGATCTGATCGAAAGAGCGAAAAACTATGACGGAGAGCCCGTTCTCGGCGGCCTTACGCCGACAGCTCTTTTTACCCATTACTTCAGAATGGTGCTCACGGCCCTTCGTGATAAAACCGGTGGGCAGATCATAAAAGGATTGACGGTTTCTGTAAAACAGGATGATATCGCGGCTGTTCCCGTGATAAAGGATGCCTTTGCACAGCTCGGGATTGAAGATGACAGACTTTCTGTCATAACTCACCCCGAAGCGTTTATGAATTATGTTGTTTCACAAAAGAGGGATATATGGATAAATGATGTCGGTTTGTTCTATCTCTCTGCCGATGCTTTTGAGTATTACAGGCTTACCTTCGGCAAGAAACAGGGCCCCATATGCGTTGTTACCGAAAAAAACGATCTTTCGTCATATCTTGACGGTGCGGCTGTCGTGGCGGGTGAAACAAAAAATGCCGTAAACGACTTTAAGGAAGCTGTTTCAAAGATGATCAACAAGCAGATGGTTTCCGCACTCTACTTTACGGGACCGGGTTTTGAAAGTGCATGGGCCGACGATGTTCTTAAGGGGCTCTGTACGGGGAGAAGGATATTCAGAGGTCAGAATCTGTTTGTTAAGGGATCGGGATACAAAGCAAGAAGGGTATTCGCGCAGGAAGAGGATGACGAGCAATTCGTATATATAGCGCCCGATGCCCTTAAGAGCAGTATATCGCTTAAAGCATATAAGGACGGTGGCTACGAGGAGGAACTGCTGGCGGATATCAGCACCCCGTACAGTGAGGCTTCGAAAACGGTCGAGGTGATAATGGATGGGACGAACGAACTCGATCTTATCGTCCACAATGTATTAAAGAAAGATTTTGTCTGCGCCATCATGACGCTTGACAATTTGGAGGAAAGAACGGACAAATCCGAAAGGTTGAGCATAACGCTGAGTTTCGTCGATCGTGACACCTGTGTGATCACGGTCCGGGATATCGGATTCGGTGAGATACGTGATACCACTTACAGGATTTGGGAGCAGATATTAAAGATATGAGCAGAGTTATCTTGTGTTACGGAAAAAGGGCGGAAAACCCCTTTGTGATGAAGAATTCAGGGCGTAAAATATACACCGTGGAGGAGCTTTGCTATTGTCTTCGTGATGAACTTGATTCGCTTGACGGGGATATTCTCGGACCCGAACTGGCCGTCTTTCTAGGAAAAGAGCTTGGGCTTTCGAACAGATCCGAGACACTCAGAAAGCTGCTTGACGAAAACAGCGACCTAAAGAGCAGACTTGTTGTTGTACTTTGCTCGAGCGATCTGTATACGGCCAATGAAATAAATGAAATTTGCGAAGAATTCGATAAAAACCTTAACATGACACCGCTTGTGAGGGCGAAGAAGATCGCTGACAGGCAGCTTTCCGAAGGAAGGATAAAGAGCGCGCTGAACGCCTATAAGGACATTATTTCGGACGAACGGGCCGGTGAGCTTTCGGAAGAGGAGATTTCCGCAATCTATCATAATTGCGGGGTGATCCAGATGAGACTGGGTTATCCGGAGGAGGCCGCATCCATGTTCTTGAAGGCATATGCGCATTTCGATGACAGGTTCATAGTTCGAAACTATCTGCTCGCCCTCAGGCTTATAGGCGATGAAGATCGTTATATAAAAGAAGCGATGAGACTGTTTGACAGCGGTGATATGCTCAAAGAACTTGAGGATGAAATACAGACGACTCTTGAAAGATTTGAAGAAACAGGCGGTCTGGAAAGCGTCGAAAGGCTGCGGATGCTGACGGAGGACAACAGACCGGGAGAGTTTGACAGAGTTGCGCATGAGATCATAAGCGAGCTCAAGACTGCATACAGAAACGACGTAGAAAACGAGGAGTAAGATGGGCTTATTCAGGCGAAAAAAGAAAAAAGAGCATGTTAACGATCATGATCCGGTGCTGCGGTGGCTGACGGTTGACGAAGCGATCGCGTACAGCAGCGGGGATACGTCCGTCCTTGAAAAAGCTGTCGGTAAGATTGCCTATGAGTACAAGATACTTGCAAGGGAGCTTTCCGAAAAACAGGAGGAGATCAAACAGGATTACACGCTTGACACCGAACTGTTGGGGGATGTCAAACGTTTTGAGATGCTCCCGGAGAAGTCGAGAGCGAATATCGTCGATGAGGCGCGCCTTATCATGAATCTCGGAGATGAACGTACGAGATTCCTCAATCAGGAAAAGAAGATCACGGGCGAGCAGAAGAGGAGCATGGCACAATACGATGCACTTCTTCCGGAAAAACTCGAAGAGATAAGACAGAAAGAAGAATATCTCCTGCTGGTTGAGGAAGATATGCGTAAGCTTGAGGGAGAAAAGGGGATCCTGGCATACGAGAGGGAGAGAGCAGTCGAAAAAAGGCGTTTTCTGAGCAAGTTTTCCGCATTTGTTGCGGCAGCGGCGCTTCTTATATTTATCCTTTTGCTGGTGCTTATGAAGAACGGTAACGATAAGCTTATGCCGGCGTTCTTTGTAACGGGGGTCGCAGTGATCGGATTTGCGCTGTATTATTTTATATCCATGAGAGAATGTGCGGCGATCATCCATAAATGTGATATTTCCACAAACAGGGCACAGCAGCTGTTAAATAAGGTAAAGATCAAATATGTCAACACATCGAGCACGCTGCAGTATATGTATGAAAAGTATCATGTAAAGGGGTACAGCGAGCTCAAGAATACATGGGAAGAATATGTTCACGAAAAAGAGTCGGAAAAGATGTATGCCAGCAACACAAGACTTCTTGCGGGGTATGAGCAGACACTTCTCGACGACCTGCACAAGGCGGGATTTATTCATCCGCAGCCGCTTGTGACTCAGCCGGAAATCCTGTTCAACAGGGGCGAACTGCTCAGGTATAAGCAGTCACTCGAAGAGAGCAGAGAGAAGCTCAGGACCATGCTCGATGATGGGATGAGGCAGGCACTTGAGCTGAAAAAAGAAATACAGGATGCAAGAGACAGGTATCCCGGGTGCGGCAAGCTGTTTGACGGAATATATGAATAAGAAGTGGCTTGCGTTTTTTATAAGGATGTTTTATTATTCTCTAGTGACGTATTTGACAGAACGTCAGAGAGGGTCGGAGCAAGTGGATTCCGATGCTCCGGTTCTGAAGAAAACGATAGATTTTTGTTATTTTAGTTGAGTGGTAAAGGAGAAACAAAATGTATTCTTTTGAAGAGATTCAAAAAGCGGATCCCGATGTGGCCGCAATGATAACCAGAGAAGCAAATCGCCAGAATGCTCATATCGAGCTTATTGCTTCGGAAAACTTTGTTAGCAAGGCAGTCATGGCAGCCATGGGAAGCCCTTTGACAAACAAATATGCAGAGGGATATCCCGGACACCGTTACTACGGTGGATGCGAGTTCGTTGACCAGGTTGAGGAGCTTGCCATCGAGAGAGCAAAGAAGCTCTTTAATTGTACATATGCAAATGTTCAGCCTCATTCGGGCAGTCAGGCAAATCAGGCTGTTATCACAGCTCTTTTAAAGCCCGGCGAAACATTCATGGGCATGAACCTCGCACACGGCGGACACCTTTCACACGGATCGCCCGCTAACATTTCCGGTATGTACTATAACTGCGTACCTTACGGTGTAAACGGCGACGGATACATTGATTATGATGAAGTGGAGAAGATAGCCGTAGAGAACAAGCCCAGGCTTATCATATGCGGAGCCAGTGCTTATGCTAGGGCTATCGATTTTAAGCGTTTCAGAGAAATCGCCGACAAGGTTGGCGCTTATCTCATGGCCGATGTTGCTCATATCGCAGGTCTTGTTGTTACCGGATATCATGAGAGCCCCATCCCTTACGCTCATGTTACGACCGCTACATGTCACAAGACACTTCGCGGACCCAGAGGCGGTCTTATCCTTTCAAGTGAGGAATTTGCGAAGGAACATAAATTTAACAAGGCAATATTCCCCGGAATTCAGGGCGGCCCTCTTATGCACGTTATCGCTGCCAAGGCTGTTGCTTTCGGCGAGGATTTAAAGCCGGAATACAAAGAGTACGCAGGAAATATCATAAAGAATGCTCAGACTCTTGCTTCAGAGCTTGTAAAGAACGGTTTCAATCTCGTTTCGGGCGGTACGGACAACCATCTTATGCTTCTTGACCTTCAAAACATGAATATGACAGGTAAGCTTGCAGAGGAACTTCTTGGCAAGGTTAATATCACCGTTAACAAGAATACGGTCCCCAACGATCCTCAGTCGCCTTTCGTTACAAGCGGTTTGAGACTCGGAACACCTGCGGTTACATCACGCGGAATGAAAGAAGCAGACATGAAGCTTATTGCCGAAGCTATTACCATCGTGCTTAAGAATCCCGAAGGAGATCATTCTCAGGCAGCATCGATCGTTAAGATGCTTACGGATGCTTATCCGCTTTACGCTTAAAGCAGTGATTATAATGTGATTTTACAGCAGTGATGATTATGGACGAAAAGAAGATAGACGGAGTCATGTTTGCCAAGATGATTAAAGGCAGTGTTGCGAATCTTCGGGCAAACAGGAATGTGGTGAATTCACTTAACGTATTCCCGGTTCCGGACGGAGACACGGGCGACAATATGTACATGACGCTTGAGGCCGGAGCAGCACGTATTTCAGGGGAAGCAGAAAATATAGAAGGCGTGGCTTCGGAAGCGGCTAAGGGCATGTTGCTCGGTGCAAGAGGTAATTCGGGAGTTATCCTTTCAAGAATATTTGCGGGAATAAGCAACGGATTGCAAGGACATATGACTGTAGGTCTTCATGAAATTGCAGATGCTATGGCTCAGGGAGTAAGTGAGTCATATGCGGCGGTATCAAATCCGGTTGAAGGAACGATGTTAACCGTATACAGAGATGCCGTAGAGTATGCAAGGTCAAGAATAAACGATAGTACTACACTTGAAGGATTTGCGGCCGATATGATCGCCGAACTCAAAAACTCTCTTGAGAGAACACCTTCGCTACTCGATGTTCTTCGCGAGGCGGGTGTTGTTGACAGCGGCGGAGCAGGTCTGGTTTATATCGCAGAGGGTGCTATTGCCGGGATGAAGGGTGAAGTTGCGGAAACTGCGAGAGAGAACCATTCGGTCACTCCTGCGTCTAATATTGATCTGTCTCTTTTTGATGAAAACAGTGTACTCACATTCGGATACTGCACCGAATTCCTTTTGAGACTTACTCATGCAAAGACCGATATAGAAGCCTTTGATCTTGAAGATGTCAGAAAATATCTGACAAGTATGGGTGATTCTCTTGTGCTTTTCAGAGACGGAACAATTGTAAAAGCACATGTACATACAAAAAATCCGGGAGCGGTTCTGGAACATTGTCAGCAGTACGGTGAATTCCTTACCATAAAAGTCGAGAATATGACTTTGCAGCATTCATATGTTCCGAAATCGTTCAAACCGAGAAGAAAATACGGAATAGTGACTGTTTCGTCCGGTAAAGGCATAAACAAAACGTTTCTCGAACTTGGAGCGGATGTCTGTCTTGAAGGCGGGCAATGCATGAATCCTTCTGTTGAGGATTTTATAAAGGCATTTGATTCCATCGATTCGGACAACATAATCGTTTTTCCTAATAACAGCAATATTATTTTAACAGCACAGCAGGCTTGCTCGATGTACAACAGGGTAAATGTTAGAATTGTTCCCACCAAGACGATCGGGGAAGGTTATGCGGCTGTATCAATGCTCGATACCGAACTTGATGATCCCGATGAACTTGTAAGAGAAGCTACGGAATGCATTGAAGGAGTTGTGACCGGACAGGTATCAAAAGCAGTTAGGGATACGAGTAAGGACGGAGTAACAGTAGTTAAGGATTCATATATCGGATTTTCCGACGATATTATATACAATTGTGTCGATAATGCGCAGGATTGTCTGTGTGAACTTGCGGATAAGCTTGGGGCTAAGGATTATGATGTGATCATTGTAATCAGCGGATGCGATGTCAGCGAAGAACAGGCAGAGCTTGTTCAAAAGAGGTTATCACGCTCATGTTCAAGAAGTGAAGTTATACATATTTACGGAGGTCAGGCGGTTTACGATTACATAATGGTTTTGGAGTAATTGGTCAGGGGGACATATGTTAAGTATATTTGTTGATTCTGATATGGATTTTACACCCGAAAAGGCAGCTGAATACGGTTTTAGTCTTATAAGCATGCCGTACAGTATAGACGGAAAAACGGTATTTCCATACGAGGATTTCGAAGTTTTTGATCAAAAAGCATTTTATGATAGGCTTAGAGAAGGTGTGATTCCGACCACAAGTGCGATCGGAGCGGAGAAATACATGGAATATTTTGAACCGGTTTTTGAGGCCGGGAGCGATATCCTGTATATTCATTTCTCTGCGGCAATGTCGGCTACGTTTGCGGCACTCGATGATGCGATCAGAAGACTTCAGATAAAGTATCCCGACCGTAAATTCTATGAGGTTGACACACTTGCCATAACCACACTGAGTTATAATATTGCCTGCGCAGCCGGAGATCTGTATAAAAAAGGTGCCACAGCGGAGCAGATAGTTGAATTTGTAGAGAAAGAAAGACAGCATTTTGCCATGTATTTCTTTGCGGATGATCTTAAATTCTTCAAGCATAGCGGACGTGTTTCGGGTCTTGCGGCGACAATGGGAACCATGCTTGGCATCAGACCGATCATCTATATAGGTGACGAAGGAAAGATGGTTAGCATCGGTAAAGAGCGCGGAAGAATTAAAGCGATGGAGAAGCTTGTTTCGTATGTGCGTGAGCTTGGAAAAGATATCTCGGAGCACAGGATCGTTATCGGACATACCGATTGTGAGGAGCTTGCGCTTGAAGTAAAGCAGATGCTTCTTGACAATTTGGACAGCAGACTTAATATAGAACTCATGGTAGTTAATCCGACCGCGGGAAGTCATTGCGGTCCGAACGGAGTGGGTATATCTTTTTATGCAAAGCACAGATGAGCCTCGCCTTGTGTTTTCGGACAGGCCGTGTGTTTTAGGAGTACAAGCGGGAATCCCCGGTTATTCAATTGCCGGGTAGTTCACGCAGAATGTATATATATGACAGAACAAAAGGGGTAGTGACACCCGAATCATTACGGGAATTAAGGGGGGAAAATGGTAAAAATAGTAATTGACTGCTTCGGCGGGGATGAAAGCCCCAGAGTCAATATAGAGGGAAGTATTGACGCTCTGGCAAAATTTAAAGACCTTGAACTTGTACTTGTCGGGGACGAGAAGCAGATCAAAGACGAATTGAACAGACAAAACTATTCATCTGAACGTATAAGTATCGTACATGCTCCCGATGTTATAGGATGTAACGAGAAACCTACGGAAGCTGTACGTAAGAAGAAAGACAGTTCTCTTATGACAGGTATCAGACTTCTTCGTGAGGATGATACCCTTGCGGGACTCGTAAGTATCGGGTCGACAGGAGCTATCGTTGCAGCGGCAACGCTTCGTGTCGGGAGAGTAAAGGGTGTAGCAAGACCCACACTTTGTCCGTTGCTTCCCACTATGAAAGAGGGAACGATCGTCGGAATCTGTGACAGCGGAGCGACAGTTGACTGCACACCCATTCAGCTCTACCAATTTGCTATTATGGGATCTTTATACATGGAGAAAGTGTTTGGTGTAAAATCTCCCAGGGTGGCTCTTCTCAATGTCGGAACCGAGGAAGAAAAAGGAGATGAACTTCGAAAGGAAGTTTATCAGATGTTAAAGAATGAGCCGCGTATCAATTTCGTCGGAAATATGGAAGCGAGGAACCTTTTAAAGGGAGATGTCGACCTTGTAGTATGCGACGGATTCTCAGGAAATGTTATGTGTAAGACGGTCGAAGGAACAGCGATCGAGATGTTCAAAATGATGAAGAAAGATATCTATTCATCGCTCAAATATAAGATCGGCGCATTGTTCCTTAAGAAAATGTTCGCAAAGGAAAGAGCATTCCTTGACTATCAGAATTATGGCGGAAGCGTTTTGCTCGGGGCTTCAAAAGTGATCGTAAAAGGACACGGAAGCAGTAAAAGAGTTTCTTTTGCAAAATGTATCGAGCAGGCGTATATGATGGAAACGGGAAATCTTAATCCCGAACTTGAAAAAATATTGTCTGATGCAGAGCCCGCTAAACAGGCTTGAAACAGATAAAGGGATGTAAATATCCCCCCAAAAACGGTACTTAAATATTATGACAATACTAAGGCGCATCTAAATGTGTCTTTAGAGAAGGAGGAAAATGGAAATGTTTGATTCTGTAAAGAAAATCCTTGTTGAGGAGCTTGGTGTGGACCCTGATATCGTAAGACCCGAGACAAAGATCAAAGATGAGCTCGGCGCAGATTCTCTCGATGTGATGCAGCTTCTTATGACTATCGAAGATGAGTACGGTGTTACAATACCCGACGAAGAGCTTACAAGCTTCGAGACAGTACAGGATGTTTGTGATTTCCTTGAGAAGCAGAATCCCTGATTTGGAATAAACTGAGATGAAAATTATCGGCGAGATGACGCATTGAGCGTCATCTCGCCGGTTTTGTTATGTACTCGTTTTTTTGTTATCGGACTTATTATATGTACTCGTGTATATTTAATAAATATAATTCTTTTTTGGAGGGGTGAGCGACTGACTTGCGTTGAAAGCTTTCAGCCTGCGTCTGTAGATGAAATATGCAACACCGGCGCCTATAAGCATGACAAGAGCTATCAGAATCGCACACTGCGCAAAATAACTTTCGGGAAGCATGTCTATTATAGGATCGGTGTCAGGATCAAAGAGCCAATCATCGTTGTTGAACATCAGCTTGTGGAAAACCAAAAACAGCGTATCGAAACTGATGATCGAAAACAGGGTGACAAAAACCGGGAGAACAGCCGCACATATCGCACACGTTCTGAGATACATAAACGAACCTTCACGGTGTTTAAAAATGAAAAATACGACGGTGCTCATAAGAGAAATAGCGCCCATAATATATATCACATTGAAAATGGTTTTTACTTCCGCAAAATGAGAAAGCGCAGAAGCAGATGAAGGGATGGACGGGAATTCGAGAGGACCGGAAAAAAACGGACAACAGTAGTCTATGAGTGCATCGTAGTTTTCGCGGATGACAACAGCGTTATATCCGCTCGAAGCGGGCAGATCGTTCCAGCTTATATTGAGATAATAAAGGGCACGAAAATTGACAGCAATAAAAAGACCGACAGCGAGTAGGGAAATCGTAAAACAGATTCCGATCACAATGTCAGTCCATTTGAATCTGTCACTTGGTTTAAAAGTGAATTGCTTGCTCAACTTGACCCTCTTTTCTACCTGGTTCGAATGCTCATTCTACAGCAGTAACATTATACTAACATAATACCTGAGGCATTACAAGGTCAATAATAAATTTATGTAAAGTATATTTCATGCACGGGTATCAAATCCCTTGATATTTCCTCCGGTCACCGGGATTTCCCCGCCGGGCATGTTGGACGGATCGAGATCCGGGTTATTTTCGAGTCGTTCCTTAAAGTCGATCGACGGTTCTACTCCGATGGATCTGAGTTTGTCCGAAAGAGTCGCGCTGTCCGCTTCGAGCAGTGGGGAAGCTTCCTTCGAAGAGAAGAAATCCACCTTGAGCGAATTGCCTTTCAGCACCATTTTTACATCGAGTTGTTTTAATGAAGGCATATTAAGATGAAGAACGGCACTTGAACCTTCGTCCTTTCTGATACGCGATTTCTTATTGGCAAAGAAACGAAGGTGTGTCTGCTTTGTTTCATCCTCGTTTTTAACGGGCACTTCGGCATATGCGTACATATCGTTCAGTTTGATCAGGGTACGCATGGAATTCATTGCCTTGTCAACCTTCGCAGCCATCGCTTCGTCTCCGCGTCTGTGTGATACTTCGCCTGCTTTTTGCAGGTAGGAGACCGCAGATTCCAGAAATTTTCTGATCCCCTCCGAAGAAATATCGGAACGCTCAATTCCGGGTTTGTCCGAAAGAGCCGATATCAGGTCCTTGAGCGGGGTGTTTGCGAGTGAGTCACGGACATTCAGAGCGGCAGAGTCGGTTGTGTCCGCAGCCGCTGTGGTGTTTGAACCGAGGGTGACGGACTGATCGGAAACACCCGTTCCATGCGAAAGTGACGGCCCCGGAGGATTTTGACCGAGTGGATCCGGCTGCGCGGGATTGGCTGAGCCGGATGAAGATATATTTCCTGAAAGGGGGTTTTGACTTAAGGTGTCCGGTGCGCCCGGAATGCCTGAGCCGGGAGAGGGCAGAGAGGCAGCGGGAGAGGAAACTGCTGTAGCTGTGTTTTGAACGGGAGAGAGAGCCTGTCCGGAAACGTCAGCACGGTACGCCTCGGAAGCGGCGCTTTGTCCGGCAGAACCTGTCTGAAGAGGAACACCGCCGCCTGAAGACGTTTCGGAAGGCGCATTTTGGGCGGAGACGGCCGTCTGTCCGGAAACATCGGCACGGTAAGATGGAGTCCCGGAAGCGGCGCTTTGTCCTGAAGAATCCGTCTGCAGAGGAACACCGCCGGATGAAAAAGCTGCGGAAGGCGCATTTTGGCCGGGAGAGGCCGGCTGCGCGGGAACACTTTCGCCGGTAGGGGCCGTCCCTGAAGCGGCGCTTTGTCCGGTAGAACCCGTCTGCACGGGAACACCGCCGGCTGAAAAAGCTGCGGAAGGCGCATTTGGGCCGGGAGAGGCCGGCTGCGCGGGAACACCTTCACCGGGAGAGGGCAGCTCGGAGACAGCACCTTGGCTGAGAGCGCCTGTCTGCGCGGGTACACCTTCGCCTGTTGAAAACGTTTCCGAAATAACACCACGGCCGGGTATCCCCGGATCTGCCGAAGCTGAGGGATCCGGGGTGGCTGCCGAGGCCGGGCCGCCTGAGCTTTGAGAATTTGCCAAAGCGGAGTCTGCGGGAACGAAACTATCGGACATGACAGGAGTTCCCTGAGAAGTATTGCCGGGTACTTCGGAAAGGAAATCCGAACTGCTCACATAGGCGTTTATGTCGTTCATGGCATCGAGAAGCATATCTCGGGCCGTGAGGAATGCATTTGCATCATTTAATGTGGAGGGGGTGACTTCGATACCGGCCGAACGAAGAAGGATCAAGGCGTCGAGCGGCTCTTCGGGGTATGCCGAGGCGGATCTTGCGACAGATCTCAGCGTGTCCGCATCGATCGGAAGTTCCTGCGAAATGAGGGAGGAAACGATCTGACGATTGCGCGGAGTGTCGGGAAGACCCGCGTCCGAAAGCGCTTTAGCGGCAACAGGTGCGGGAACCGGGGCCGGAGGCTTAGATGACGAACCTGAGGCTGAATGTGTGACGTTATCGGAAACGCGCGCTGAAGTACTCGCAGATGCTGTCTGCGAACGGTTTGAGTTCTCCGCAGGAGAATTAATTCCGCTCTCGCGGTAGTCGTTCATATGAATTCCCATTTCAAACACCTTTCCAATAACAGCCGGATTATGGCCGGTCACAAATCCCAAAGCATCACGTGGCAATCATGCTCACTATATTGTTTTTCGGCATATATTAAAAAAATTATATATCATTCATTCAAAATATGCTATACTGATACCCGTTAACACGATAACGTTGTTAATTGTACAGTGAGCCGATATATAGTGTGTATGTTAATATATGCCGTGTGTCGGGAGAAGAAACGGAAGCGCTGAGTCGTTTCTGAACAGGAGGATACTTATATATGGCTGGATATTGTCTGGTGTCGGATGTTACTGCCGAGATTTCACCGCAGAATATCGAAAAGTATGGTATCAGAGTAGTCCCGATGACGTTTTTCCTTGGGGAGAAGGAATACCGTCAGTACCCTGATAACCATGAACTCAGTATGAAAGAGTTTTACGAGGGACAGGTTGCGGGATTGGAAACAAAATCGTCGCAGATCACACCTGCGGAGTTTTCCGAAGAATTTGAAAACATCCTTAAAGAAGGGAAAGATATCATTTATTACGGCCTTTCGTCCGGTCTTTCCGGAACTTTTAACTCATCTGTGATCGCGGCTGAAGAACTTGCGGAAAAATACCCCGAGCGAAGGATCAAATGTGTCAACCCGATATGTTGTTCCGTCGGTGAAGGTTATATCTTTGTTATGGCAGCCAAGAAAGCTGCGGAGGAAAACCTTGATTTCGACGCTGTTGTTAAATTTTTGGAAGAAGCACAGTACCGTGTTTGTCACTGGTTCATGGTTGACAACCTTGATCAGCTCCGTAAAGGCGGGCGCATCAGCGCTGTTTCCGCTATCGTCGGATCGGCTCTTAACATCTGCCCTATCATCACGACCAACAGAGAAGGTGAACTGCGGGTAGCTGCCAAGTTGCGCGGTAAGAAGAAGGCTATGAGTTACCTTATCGAAAAGATCGAGGAAGACGGCGTTCGCGCAGAAAACGATCTTGTCATGGTCGGTCATGCCAACAATATGGAGGCTGCCGAGAAGCTCAAGAGCGAGATCCTTGAGAAGGGACTTGCGAAAACAGTTGAGATCGCCGATATCGGACCGGTCATCGGTTCTCATGTCGGAAGCGGTATGTGCGCGGTACTCTTTATGGGAGAAAATTTTAAAGATATTTGAAAGAGGTTTAATTTTGATAGCATCATCAACAGTTGTTTTACTTGTGGCACAGATTCTCATTCTTATTACCACGCCACTTGTTTTCTTTGCGATTCTGAGATTCAGAAGGCTTACAAATTATGCGCCGGTATTTGCCGGATTGGCAACTTATTTTGTTATTTTTCCGCTTGAGGCGCTTGTCAGGAGTTTTGTTTTTGCGGAAGAATCAGGTGCGTCGGGCATGATCAGGTCTAATGCCCTTTTGAACATAATCTTTTCGGGACTTATTGCGCTCTTATTCGGAGAACTCGTCAGATTTGTGGTATTCAGGTACGTTATTAAGGACAGCAACAGAAAGCATGATGCGCTTGCATTCGGCGCGGGATTCGCTATTGTGGCGATGATCGTCAGATCGTTCGGCGGTGCGTTTGTTCCCGTTATGTATGCCGGCCTGATAAACGAATCGGGACCCGATGCTTTCATTCAGTCAATAGAAGATCACGAAGCAGCGGCTGATGTTGTGACTGTAATGCAGTCGATCTCCAATACGGCAATAGTTCTTGATATTATAAACGGACTTCTCGAGATCGTTGCTATCATCGGTTTGTCGATGATATGTTTCTACGCTGTAAAGAGGAAGAGCTACCAGCTTATCGGGATCGCATGTGTACTTGATGTGCTTTATAACATCCCAAGTGCGCTCGTATCGAGCGGTGCCATTAAGACAGGTTTTGTTATAACGCTTATACTGATACCTTTAACTTTGCTTGTTGTTTATGCTGCGGCAAGGTTCTTCAAAGATTATGATAAAACAGATGTCTATCCCGATATTAAGACATTCTTCGGAATAGGCGGCAGAAGACTTGGCAAGTAAATTATCGTGATTGTTAATCTGAGTCTCGGATGCTATTGACAAAACGATGCTATGCGTGTATATTTATGAGGAATTCGAGAGAATAATGAATAAATATACATTTTAGGAGGGAATATACATGAAAGAAAAGGTAATTCTTGCATACTCAGGCGGACTTGATACCACGGCTATCATTCCCTGGCTCAAGGAAAACTA
>JAILKT010000068.1 GCA_024693545.1 Lachnospiraceae bacterium | reverse complement strand
CCCCGCGGTCCATTTCTCCGATTTGTAAGGCCGTTCTTTAAACTATGTTTTATTCTAACAGTAAAATTTTAACATGTAATCGTATTAGAGAGCAAATTAACAAATTGTAAACACTCTGTAATGGCAGCTTTGAGTTCCTGCCTTATAGCAGTGAACTTTGTGTTTTAACTCGTAACAGTGACTTTTGAGTTCCTGCCTTATAACAGTTAACTTTGTGTTTCAGCCTTGCAATACAAAGTGTATATCTTGTAATATTTGACCTTTGAGTGTAAACTCTTTTCAAACAGGTCATTATTTTAATTTATAAAAAAAAAATCACGAGGTATCACATGTTTTATTACTTGACAGTCCTTATTCTGTCCGTATTTCTGACAGTTTTTTATATGTTTAAATGGCACAAGAGTTACAATACATACATAACGATAATATTCATACTTGTACCCATTACCAACATCGGTTATCTGCTCTCTTCCATGTGCGAAACACTCGACGGAGCGATGATCGCGAACAGGATCATGTATCTGGGCGGTTGTTTCCTCAGCTATTTCATCCTTAACAGTATTTTCGACCTTTGCGAACTCAAGGTGTCCAGGTGGCTGAGAGCCGCTCTGTTCGCCTTTAATGCCATACTTTACACATTTGTATTTACTGCGGGGAACGGCTCACTTTTCTACAAGACCGTTTCATTCTCAATGGTTGACGGTGTTCCCGTTTTTGAAAAAACATACGGACCGATCCATACGGTTTTTATCCTGTCCATAATCCTTTATTGTGTCGGTTCTTTTGTCGCGATCATATATACCGGAATCAAAAACAAAAAGGTTTCAAATACGATGCTGAGACTCCTTTTTATACCTCAGCTCACATGTCTCATCTGTTATCTTGTCAACAAAAGATTCGGTTTTGATGTTGAACTTGTACCCGCCGGTTACACTATAGCCCTCTTCGTCTATCTCCTGATCTCCGACAGACTCAGGCTTTACGATATCGAAGAGATCGCGGCAAGTGCGATGATCAAAGGAACCGGAACGGGTGTCATCCTCTTCGACAATTCCCTTCGCTATATCGGAAGCAACCGCACCGCAAAGGATTTCTTTCCTCCTCTGATCACTCAGGAAGTCGATTCTCCCCTGTCCGATAAGACTCTCTCGGGAAATCTCGCTTCATGGATTGAAACCCACGACAAAAACCATGCTCTCCCGATCACCTACAATACAGGCAACGGTGATGACAGGAAATACTACAGGATCAACATAAACAGGCTCCGCAGAGGCATTCACAAAGACGGCTGGCAGGTAACGATCGTTGACGAAACGAAGCACAGAAAATACATTTCTCTTCTCAACAACTATAATTCGGATCTTAAAGAGGAAGTCCGCGACAAGACGAAACATATCGTTGAGATGCACAACAACCTGATTCTCTCCATGGCGACCATGGTTGAAAGCCGTGACAATTCAACGGGCGGACATATACGTCGTACCAGTGAAGGCGTCCGTATCCTCATAGATGAGCTCAGAAAAGATAAAAACTACGATCTCTCGGACGAATTCTGCGCCGATATCATAAAAGCAGCGCCCATGCACGATCTCGGAAAGATCGCCGTTGATGACGCGGTCCTGAGAAAGCCCGGCATATTCGATGCTAAAGAATTTGCGATGATGAAGACACATGCCGCAGAAGGCGCAAAGATAGTTCACGAGATCCTTAAAGTAACCGACGACGAAAGCTTTAAGGTCATAGCCGAGAATGTTGCACATTATCACCATGAGCGTTGGGACGGATCGGGCTATCCCGAGGGACTTGCCGGAGAGGCGATCCCCTTCGAGGCGCGTGTCATGGCGATTGCAGACGTTTACGACGCACTCGTGAGCAAGCGCGTGTACAAGGACAGCATGTCCTTCGAAGAAGCCGACAGGATAATCATGGAAGGCATGGGAAGGCACTTCGACCCCGGTCTGAAGGCCTGCTACGAGGCAGCCCGGCCTCATCTCGAGGAATATTACAGCACGATCGACCGCTGAAAACATCACGCCGCGACAGGCCGCTGCCCGAGCGCGTATGGCTCCTGCATTAACGCGGCTTTAATGTCTTTCCCCCACACAATATAACAGATTTTTGAAGTAAATTTTTGAGAACATCCGGCAATTATTTAAGTAGAATACGGCGAACTAATTTGTTATTATAACTTACGTTGAAAAACATGTTGTTTTTCTGAAAGGAGTTTTACATGAATAACAAACAAAGATTTATCGCCGTTTTACTTATTTTAACGCTTATGCTCATGGGTTGCACTTCTGCGTCTCCCACTCCGGATTCAGGCGATACTGCTGCAAACACAACCGATACCACATCCGATGTCGGTACCGATACAAACGAAACAACTGACACTGCCTCAGGTGACACTTCGGCTGACACTACGGGCGATGCTTCCGCTGACACCGCGGGCGATGCTTCCGCTGACGTTACAGGCGATGCTTCCGCTGACACCGCAGGCGATGCTTCCGCTGACACCGCGGGCGACGCTTCCGCTGACGCTGCAGGCGATGCCTCCGCTGACACTGCGGGCGACGCTTCCGCTGACATCGCGGGCGATGCTTCCGCTCTTCCCGAGACCATCCCCGGCGAAGAAGAATACGAAGACTGGTATGCAGACATGGTTGAAGCTTCGATAGTTTCAACAGGCAACAATGCCCGCCTCAAGAAAGTTCTCGAGAAAGCACGCGCAGGCGAAGAATTCCGTGTGGCCGCGATCGGCGGTTCCGTAACAGAAGGTGCAGGCGCTGTTGTCAATAAAGAAGGCTATGCTTACAAATTTGCTTCGGCTCTTGAAAGAGACTACTGCCCCGCAGGCACCGGCAACATGAAATTCGTAAACGCCGGTCTTTCCGGTACCCCTTCATCACTCGGCATCATGCGCTATGACAGGGATGTTGTCGGACTTCTCGGCGGCGCTCCCGATCTTCTTATCATCGAATTCTCAGTCAATGACTCGGGTGAAGTCACCCGCGGTCAGGCTTACTCAAGCATGATCCACAGAGCTCTCACGGACAACCCCGATTGCGCAGTCATTCTGCTCTTCGCTGTCTTCAAGACAAAGTGGAACATGCAGAACAACTACATCCCCGAAGGCGAAGTTTATGAGCTTCCCATGGTCAGCATCAAGGATGCGATCGCGGTTCCCTTTGCGAAAGGTCAGCTCACCAACGAACTTTTCTTCGCAGACGACTATCATCCCAAGACATACGGTCATCAGATCATGAGCGACTGTCTCATGCATCTCGTAGGACTTATCGACCGAGAAGATGCAGATACTGCATCGGAAGTGCCCGAAAAAGGCATAAAGAAGATCCCGTATGAACACACAACGCTCATAACCTCTGACCTCGCTTCTCTCGAAGAAGGCGTTTCGGTCGATCCCGGAAGCTTTACACTGACGGATAAGGCCATCCAGTCAATGTTCTTTACGGGAAAAGGCGCTTTCACAGATAACTTCATGCATGATAAAGATGCCGGCAACGATCCGTTCGTCCTTAAGCTCACATGCAGCAAGCTCCTGCTCAACTTTAAGACTTCAAACTCGAAGACATTCGGTCTTGCCGAAATACTTGTTGACGGAGCTCCCGTTGAAGCAGGAAACGGCTATTCTTCAGGCGGCTGGAATAACTGCAATGTTATCTCGCTGATAGATGCTGAAGAAAGTGCGGAACATACGGTTGAGATCAAAATGGCGCCCGGTTTTGAGGACAAGTCGTTCACGATCCTTGCTCTCGGATACGCAAAATAAATCCGATTTTAAGGACAAGTCGTTCACGATCCTTGCTCTCGGATACGCAAAATAAATCCGGTCATCGGGTAGAAAATATATGAAATCCTCGGCAATTGATAGCCGAGGATTTCTGCTTATACTCTAAACTTTTCATCTTATAACCCGACCCTATCCGGAATACATATTACCCACAGACTCCGGTTTCGGTCTTGGTTGTAACTGTTGTATGCACACAACAGCGTCCCATCATGTCTTTCTTTTGATCGGTTATCGGCCGGTATACCGGGCATATCGATCGAGTGATAAATCCAGCCAAACATGTTATATTTCAAAGTCCATGCATACACGGCCTGAGGTAAACGGTCTGACTTTAGTGTTTGCAACTTCAACATGAGCGGGATGGTTTGCATATTCCTTAAGAGCAGCCTCATCCTTAAATGTCGAATCAAGCATAAGATCACAATTTGACGATCCGAGAGGATCAATGTAAACCTTAATATCGATCAGGCCGGGAATCTGCCCTTTAAGTCCTTCAAGCCCCGACTTGATACCTTCTCTGATCACATCCATCTCGGCTCCTGAATAATCTTCCTTCAAAGTCCATAAAATAACGTGCTTAACCATTTCTACCTCCCACAGCATATATAGCAACTGTATTTTTACGAGTCTTATCAGCTTCTCAGACTCGCCTTCATTTCTACCTTCTCTCACTTAGATAAAACTGCCTCTTTAAGTATATTAACACAAATTTCTTCCCGTGACACAAATATTTTTATTTCCGAGGATTCCCGCTTATACTTCCGGAAACCAAATATGACAATCTTTATAATATGTCCCATACCTCAGAGCCGCATCAATTGGCGGTTTGTACACGCAAAAAGGATCCCCGGGCCAAACTACCCGGGGATCCATCTTAGTTACTCAACGGCTTTAACCTTCAACAGCCTTAACCTTCAATGGCTATGAACTTCTTTTCAGGCACCTTCGCGGGCTCCTCCTTAGGCACATGGAGTTTGAGCACTCCGTCCTCGAATTTTGCCTTAATGTTTTCTTCTGTCAGATTATCACCGACAAAGAAGCTTCTCTCCATTGAACCGGCGTAACGCTCCTGACGGATGATCTTTCCCTTTTTATCCTTCTTATCGTTATCAAGCGATTTAGCCGCACTTACGGAAAGGTAACCGTTTTCAAGTGAAAGCTTGATCTCATCTTTCTTGAATCCGGGCAGATCGATATCAACATCGTATCCGTCCTCGGTTTCCTGAACATCGGTCTTCATCACATGTGATGCATGTTTGCCGTAAAGCTTGCGGTCAACATCCGGGAATTCAAACTTCGGGAAATCCATCCAATCATCCAATAAATTCTCTCCAAAAATGCTAGGTAATAACATAAGTCATTCCTCCTTTTCATGAAAAATATTTACTATATGTTTCAAGTCCAAGGGAAACGCGTTAGGATTCTTTTTCGGAATCTCCTCTTTTCCTTTGTTCTGACTATGTTATACACCCTTTTGTTAGCACTGTCAAGAGGTGAGTGCTAATTTTGTGTGAACATTTTGTGAATTTGTATTAAATTGACTGTCATACCTTTTCCGTATATCTGCAGTTCGGATACCCGGTACATCCCCAGAATTCCCCAAATCTGCCGCTTCGCAGCTTTAAGACATTTCCGCATTGAGGACATTTCTTAATATTTGATGCTGTCTTCGACTTCTTTTCCAATTCTTTAGCCAGATTCTCAAAAACCATTTGATTCATTCGGCAGTCATTAAGAGCCCTGTGCGCACCGTTGGTACTTATCGAATAATGTCTTGCAAGATCCGAAAGTGTATGATGGCTCATCGTAGGCAGACAAGCTCTGGCCATCGGAAGCGTATCGATATAGTCGTTTCCTACCATCATTCCGAAGAATTTCATCGCATCCCTGTTTATAAACTTCATGTCAAAACCGCAGATATTATGACCTACAAGCACCATATCCCCGACAAAATCCAGGAACTGTTTCAAAGCCACTTCAAATATAGGCGCGTCCATGACCATATCATCGGTTATTCCGTTTACATCCGAGGCATCCTTCGGGATATGTCTCATTGGATTAACAAGTGTCGTAAACTCGTCAACAGGTGTTCCGTTTTTCACCTTTATCGCCGAAATCTCGATAACCTGATCTGTTACATATGAAACTCCCGTCGTCTCCAGATCAAAAATTACATAATCGGCAACGTAACTGTTCAGTTTGTTTCCTATCTCATGTGATAGCATCCTTTCTTTCCCCCGCTTTCTTTGAATTTACTAATTTCTCCCTTTATCCATTCTCTGACATCCGCAGCTCTTTCCTTAATATTTTTTTCCGGCCGTTTGCCACCGGTAACTGAGTAACAATTATACTTTATCATCTCTTCAAATTCAATAAATAAGCCCATTTGAGTTTGTACTCATTCTCCTAATCTGATATAATTCTTGACGGTGGCAGAGCTGCCGGCACAGCATTGCGGCCAAACGGCATTACGATCATATAGAGACGGTGAAAACATGCGAATTACAGAAAGACTCAATAACAAGAGAATCCTTATTTGGGGATACGGACGAGAGGGCAAATCCTCAAAGAGCTTTATCGACGCCCATTGCACGGCAGGGAGTGTTGAAGTGTTTGAAGGGCCGGAATCGGATATTGATTTTGGGAAATATGACGTCGTCCTCAAAAGTCCGGGTATCCGGACTGATCTTGAATATCCCTCGATAACTTCGCAGACCGAGCTTTTTCTCGAAGAGTTTGGCGCGCAGACCATCGGCATAACCGGCACAAAGGGAAAGAGCACTACTTCGAGCCTTTTCTATAAGGTTCTGTCTGACTGCAAAGGCGATGCGATCCTCGCCGGCAACATCGGTTTTCCGTGCCTTGATTTCTATGATTCGATCGGCCCCGACACAATAATCGTATTTGAAATGTCGTGCCACCAGCTCAATAAGATCAAATATTCCCCGCACATCGCGGTTTTCCTGAATCTTTACGAAGATCATCTCGATTACTACGGCAACATGGATGCTTATTTTAAGGCCAAGACCGGCATCACGGTCAATCAGGGTCAGAACGATCACCTTTTTGTAGGTCCGAACGTACCCGCATTGAGCACAAAGGCCCATACGACAGTCATGCCCGCCGTTCCCGATACGACCTACGAATTACCTCTTCTCGGGGCTCATAATCAATTTAACGCCCATATAGTCTTCTCTGTATGTTCCGAACTTCTGGGTATCAGTGAATCCGACATCAGAGAGAGCATGAAGAGCTTTCACGGGCTTGCGCACAGGCTTGAGCTTATTGCAACCGTAGACGGTGTAAACTACTACGATGACTCCATATCTACGATCCCTCAGGCTACAATCAGGGCAATAGAGAGCGTTCCCGATCCGAAAACAGTCATCATCGGCGGTATGGACAGAAATATTGATTACAGAGTACTTATCGACTATATAAAAAGCAGCAAAGACCTTGAGTTCATACTCTGCTATGCATCAGGTAAGCGGATTTACAACGAAGTATCGGGTCTTTCCTGCTGCCATTACACAGATGACCTCAGCGGCGCCGTAAAGCTTGCCAAAGACCTTACTCCTTCCGGGTACTCATGCATCCTGTCACCTGCCGCCGCATCTTACGGTTACTTCAAAAATTTCGAAGAGCGCGGTGATGCATTTAAAGCACTTGTGCTTGAGTGCGGAGGCAATTTTTCTTCTTCCTCCGAGGGCACATCACTCATTTTTACGGGCGATATCGGATTTGACAAATATATGGACGGGCGTTGGAAAGACGAAAATCTTCTCTCCCCCGAGATCAAAGACTTCTTAAGAAGTGCCGATCACATAATCGCGAACGTGGAAGGCCCTTTAGGGCATCCCGGGCAGTTCTCCGCAACATCGGGCACCGACCAACTGAAGCATACGATGAGCGAAGACGTGGCGGTTTTCCTCGATAACATAGGCGTTGATATATGGAATCTGTGCAATAATCACATCATGGATGCGGGAGCCGAAGGACTTGAAAACACCTTAAAGATTGCCCGTGAACACGGCGTGCGGACGATTGGCGTCGGGATGAACATAACCGAAGCGAGAGAACCCGTGATCATAAACGAAGCGGGCGGGATCGGCATGATCGGCGTCGGATATCAAAGGGCCTGCCGTGCCGCTTCCGATACTAAAGGCGGTTGTTTTCCGTGGAACGATATGGTGGCGATAGGTGAACAGATTGCAAAGATAAAAAGCAAATGCAGATGGTGTGTTATCGTCGCCCATGCCGGAGAAGAATTCACTGCGCTGCCCTCACCATACACGCGTGACAGGTATCTCGAATATCTTAATATGGGCGCTGATATCATTGTCTGTCATCATCCGCATGTGCCGATGAACTACGAGATCGTCGGTGACAAAGCGATTTTCTATTCACTCGGAAACTTTATTTTTGATACGGATTATCAGAGATCTCAGTTCAATACCGAGAAGGGAATTTTGCTGAAGATCAGATTCAGCGAGAAAAAATTCGAATTTGACGCTTTCGGTCTCAGGATCGTACGCGGACCGGAAACGATCGAAAGAGCCGAGCTTCCCGACATTTTTGAAGATATACGTGAGGATGAATTCAAACTTCTTTCACCTCTGTCGGTCAAGATGTTTATCGCCGCTACAAAAAGGCAGCTGAGGTACTTAAAACCCATGGAATTTGAAAATGCCACCGAAGAGAAATGGTTAAGCAACTTCACAGAACCTCTTCGCAGCGGACGCGTTCCCGGCGAAACGCTTGATCTTCCCATTCTGCTGCCTATTGCCGCCGAAACGGAAAAAGGCGACTGGAAAAAGAGTAAACATAAAAAAGTGATTGATTATATCCTCGCCCAGATGTGATCCATCATGGTAAAAACGTGCCTTTCACCCAACACTCAAACGTATGGGATTTTCGACGTGAATCTATAGCCGTCTCTTGATCTCGGTAACGGTATCTTCTATGGAAGCCCCGTTCTCACCGACAGTGATATCGGCATATTTTTCATACAGTACCGAGCGCGCTTTGTACATTCCCTCAAGAGTCTCTCCGGGTTTAATGACAATGCCGCGCTCTTTGAAGTTTCCTAGCCTTCGTTTAAGCTCCCGAAGTCCAACTTTAAGGTAAACAACGACTGCATCCCTCTTGAGATGCTCCATCGCCGCGGCACTGTAGACAGCGCTTCCACCCGTTGAGATAACTGTATTTGATACATTAGTGGCAAGGATTGCCTCTTCTTCACACTTCATAAATGCATCGATACCTTTTTTATCGATTATCAGATTAAGCTTCGTGCCTTCTCTGTGCTGGATAACGATGTCTGTGTCAATAAAATTCATACCGAGTACCTTTGCGAGAATAACACCGACGGTACTTTTCCCCGAGGCCGGCATCCCGATCAAAATAACATTTCCGTTTTTCATTATCAATCTGTCTCCCGTAAAAAATCTTATTGTCTTCTGTATAAAATATGCTATGCAACATTATATTTCAACATTCAGATAAAAGGAACCCTCGAAGTGTGCCGACCCCCAAAAGTTAGACAAAAAATCTAACGATTGAAGGTCGGTACAACGAGAGTTCCTTTTTTCACTTACTTTCCGGAGGGATCACCCACCGGCTTTTTATTCTTTCACATATTCAAATACTACATCTTCGCTCAAACCTGAAGCTTTAAGCAGCTCCACAAGTCTGTCAAATTCCTTCTGCGACGATGCCTTGATCTTGAAGACTGCATTCTTCGCGATTCCCTTGAATGCGTTCTTTGAGATCTTGGTTATCGAATCCGTAAGCTCTATCGTTGCAAGCTTCTTGCTGTTCTTAAATGCACCTGCTCCGATCGACTTTATATTCTCTCCGATATCAACACTTGTAACGGTCTTGTTGCCCTTAAGCGCATTCTTTGATATCGATGTTACGGGACAAAGCTTTCCGGCTACTTCAACAGCCTTCGGAATTTCAACCTCTTTAGCCTTTGTTTCGATTGCAGCCAGCTTAGCCGTTCCCTTGCTCGAAACAGTGATTTCCTTCTCAACCTTTGTTCCGTCTTCGTTTGTTGTTACGGATGAAACTTCAGCCTTGCCCTTTTCGTCAACAATGACTGTTTCCTTTGTTGTTGTAACATTGCCTTCGGCATCTGTCTCAGTAACGGTTGCCGTTGTCTTTACTTTTCCGTCCTCATCGGGCTTAGCTACCTTGACTGTCTTTTCAACGGTTGCAAGTATATTGCCTTCCGAATCTGTCTCGACTGTCTCGGTCGTTGTCTTAACAGTACCCGAAGCATAGTTCTTAACCTTTTCGTTCGTTGTTGTTACCGAGCCGTCAGCCTGTGTCTCAACTGTCGTTGCCGTCACATTTCCTGACTTTGTAGTCTTGACTGTGCTTTCGACTGTGGAACCGTCCGCCTGCTTTTCAACTACGGTTTCGGTCACTGTTCCGGCCTTTGTTGTCTTAACCTTGCTCTCGACTGTAGATCCGTCGGCATTTTCGGTGACAGCTTCGACGATCACAGAGCCCTTCTTGTTCACGGTCGTTGTCTCCTGTGTTTCACTCAGAACGTTACCGTCTGCATCTTCCTTAACTACCTTGGCCGTACCTTCACCCTTTGCGTTCTTTGTTTCTTCACGCGTTGTTGTGGTTCCGTCTGTTTCTACAACTTCTTCTTTTATCTCTGTATTACCGTTCTTGTCGGTTATCTCTTCCTTTGTGGTAACCGTTCCGTCAGAGCTTACTGCCTCCTCCTTTGCGACTACCGAGCCGTCGGCTGCTACTGTTTCTTCCTTTGTAACTGTCGAGCCGTCGGCTGCTACTGTCTCTTCTTTCGTTACTGTCGAGCCGTCGGCTGCTACTGTCTCTTCCTTTGTAACTTTTGAGCCATCGGCTGCTACTTTTTCTTCCTTCGTTACTGTCGAACCATCGGCTGCTACCGTTTCTTCCTTAGTAACCGTTGAGCCGTCTTCGCTCTTCTCAACAGTAGTCGTTGTCTTGGAGCCGTCCTCATTTTCGACTACTTCAGGCTTAACTTCAGTCTTATCCTCAGCTTTCTCGTCTGTATTCGAATTTCCGCCCGCCGGTTCTGAAGGAGTTCCGAGATCTGTGGTCGTTCCGGGATTCGTCGTTTCGGGATCTGTCGTTTCGGGTTCTGTGGTTTCGGGATCCGTCGTTTCGGGATCTGTGGTTTCGGGATCTGTCGTTTCGGGATCTGTCGTTTCGGGTTCTGTGGTTTCGGGTTCTGTGGTTTCGGGATCCGGTTCATCAACGTGCTTGATAACAACCTTCAGAGGAGCCTTTACTACATAATCGTTATGGTAAGCATCACCCTTGATCATATACCAGATATAATACTCACCCTCGTTCTTTTTCGTAGGAATCTCGATGCTGTAAGCATCTGTTTCAGGTGCTTCGTCCTTAACGGTTACCGCATAAAGCATCTCGCCGCCGACTGCCTTGCCCGCATCAATAAGGGCAATCTCAGCACCGCTGTAATCGATACTTTCCTTACTCTTCGGTTCTGCAGTAACACTCGCGTCTGCTTTCGCTACCTTAACACTGTATGTTGTTTCCGCACCGCTATACTTGTCGGACTCAGCTGCGCTTACGCTGACAACAGCCTCGCCCACACCGATAATCTTAATCGTTCCGTCATCGGCTACGGAAATTACGTCCTCGCCCTGAGTTACCTTATAGGAAAGTGCGGTCTTTGCACCCGTAATCTCGTTTACAAATGCATCATCTCCGTAAATCTTTGTTATAACCTTATTGGCTGCGTCGATAGACTGCTCGCTCTTTACATTTGCGGTTATATAAATTGTTACGGTTTTATAGTTCACATAGTTGTTTCCGCCCGAAACATTGACAACTATCTTAGCTGATGAGCCTGACTTCTTAGCTTCTGTTTTAAATATCAGTTCGCTACTCTCATCGCTTATCTTACATTCTTTGATCAGCGTATGTTCTTTACCGCCATAGTAAAATCCGTTATAGCTTGCTCCTTCGGGAAGCTTATCCAGCTTTATGGAATATTCTTTGCTTTCCTCGATAAGAACATAGCTATTATAGGTTTCATTGATAT
>JAILKT010000028.1 GCA_024693545.1 Lachnospiraceae bacterium | reverse complement strand
GGAGACGAAAGAAGAATTGTTGCTTGACGATCATAAGGGTGCTGTTGTAGAAACTGCGGCAGTATCAGAATTGCTGAAAAAAAGATATAATGACGCGAAAAAGGCTAATCTGACTTATTACGGAGATAAGAATGGATTTGAGGTAGATATTATTACCGATTGGAAGAAAAATTTCGCAATAGAAGTTAAAAGCAAATCTGATGTTGAAAAGAAATTATCTTCCGGTGTAAGGACATATGTTGGTTTAAGGTCGGACAGTGTACAGGGAAGCGTATTTTATTTGGGAGATGTAACTTGCGAGATCAATGGAGTGAGATATGTATCCTGGAATGAGTGGGGATTATAGCGCGGTGGGTGCAAAATCCGGGCTTATCGTTAAAAGGTTTATAGGATAATTCGCAGTGTTCGTGACGTACTTAATGTCGTGTCGAGCCATGTGGAGACGGTTGTGCTTTTACGGAAGTTGAGCAACACCTCAGAGAAGAACATGATGTTGAGTCGGAAACTACTCTCATGAGCATTAATGGTATGAAAATCGAGTTAGCATTGACTAACTCGTGTGTATAGGTATAAGATGTCTGTAGGAATGATCTGGCTTCGAGGGTGCGCCCGGGGAGTAAGACATGAGATAATATGAACTTATTTTGGTCCATGTCCGGATTTTTCCGTGCATGGACTTTTTATTTCAGTGAGAGCCCACTAAATCTTTATGTGAGGAATTATGACATAATTGTCTGAACGGGGCAAAATCTCACTGTGAGGAAATCCCCATACCTTTTTAAGTTGGGGATTATGACAAACGAGCAGGTAGCGAAGCGGCTTGCGAATGTCTGCTTTACTTTTCAGGAGGAACGTATGGATGACCGTGTTGCAGTAATTGGCATCGTTGTTGAAAAAGACGGAGATGTCAACAAGATCAATGAATTGCTTCATGAATTCAGGGAGTATGTTGTCGGAAGGATGGGACTGCCCTATCCAAAAAGAGGGGTGTCTCTCATAAGCGTTGTGGTTGACGGTCCGGCTGACAAGATAAGCGCCCTGTCGGGAAAACTCGGAATGATTGACGGTGTAACGGCTAAGGCCGCATATTCGAAGGTGTCGTAAAATGTTAAAACATGTACTTGAAAACGGTCCGGCAAGAGTCGGCAGTATGAAGATCAGCGAAGCACCATATCCGCAGCCTTTTTACATGGGACTTGAATATTCAACTCCCGCGAGAGGAATGTGGAATATTGCTCAAACAGGATTTCTGATGCCGCAGACACATCAGATATTTGTCTGTGCCTACGGGTGCCTCAGAGGTGTTGTGCTCACAGCGGCGGAGATGAACTCTCTCGGTCGCTTTTCGGCAATCTCGATAAGAGAAAACGATATCATAAACGGAACGATCGAACAGCTTATGATCAACGGTGTTTCGGATGTACTCAGTAAGATTTCGTACAAGCCGAGATGTGTGCAGATATTTATTACCTGCCAGCATTTCTTCCTCAGCTACGATCACAAAAGCGTGTTCGACCGCATCAGAAAGGAACATCCCGATATTGAGTTCCTTGACTGCTATATGATACCGGCGATGAGGAAGAGCGGAATCTCGCCCGATCAGCGTATGCGTCGCCAGATGACGCGTGTATGGAAGGAAAGAACGAGGTGCGATTCCGATAAGATCAACCTGATCGGTTCGAATCTTCCTTTGTCCGAAACGGCCGAAATAAGAGAGTGGCTTGCCGGTAACGGAATTGAGCTCAAAAGCATACATGATTGCAAAACCTTCGACGAATATACCGATATGGCCAATGCAGGGCTCAATATCTACTGTGAGCCCGTTTCGAAGGCTCAGGCAGACGATCTGAAAAAACGTCTCGATATGGACAGCTTTTACTTTACGAACAGCTTTGATCCTGATGAGATCGATGCCACGTATGCGAGACTTGCGGACAGACTTTCGATACCTGCACCCGATTTTTCGCAGCTCAGAATGAAGGCTCACGAAGCGATGAAAAGGGTAAAGGAAGTGGTCGGTGATACCCCCGTTGCTATCGATTATACGCTTACAACGCGTATATTCTCATTCGCAAAAATGCTTGTAGATTATGGCATTAATGTCAGTTCGATATGCACGGATATGGTTTCGGGAGATGACAAAGCAGTGTTTGAGGAGCTTCAGAAACGCTGCCCGGATATTGATATTTTGGCAACCAATCAGCCGGAGAGCAGATTCTTTGCAGGTGAACATGAGAGAACAGAAAATGATGACAATGGTCCGAGAGTGCTTGCGGTCGGTCAGAAGGCAGCATATTTCTTTGCAACCGATTATTTTGTCAATGTAGCGGAGGGAGGCGGCTTCCTCGGATATGACGGGATAATTCGGCTTGCTGAACTTATGACTGACGCCTATATAAATAAAAAAGACAGGAGAAAGCTGATCCGTATAAAGGGATTTGGCTGTGAGAGTTGTTTATGAAACAGACATTTGCGCTTATCAGCACATATTCGTCGGATCAATTCGGAATATGTTCGGCACTTTACGAGCTTGGGGGAATGGTCATAATTCATGACGCCTCAGGTTGTAATTCAACATATACGACACATGATGAACCGAGATGGTATGACATGGACAGCATGGTCTATATTTCGGCACTGTCGAGAAATGAAACGATACTCGGAAGAGACAGTAAGCTTATCGAGGATATACTTGATACGGCCGGCAAGTACAGGCCGAAATTCGTTGCGATAGTCGGTGCGCCGGTTCCGTACATGATAGGAACAGATTATAAGGCAATCGCTAAACTTGTAGAGGATAAACTCGGAATCCCCGGTTTTGGGTTTGATTCAAACGGAATGCAGTATTACACAAGAGGCATGAGAGATGCCCTGAAGGCCGTTGCTGAGAGATTTGCGGTAGAACGAACGGAGAGCGGCGAAGAAACAGGGAAGGAACCAATAAAGGTCAATCTGCTCGGAGTTACGCCTCTCGATTTCGGAATGACGGGTGCGGTCGGATCACTGAAAAAGTGGCTCGCCGAACATGGAATGGTATGTAATTCGTGCTATGCAATGGGATGTGATATAGACGAGATAGCAAAAGCAGGGAACGCGGATATAAGTCTGGTCGTTTCGTACGGAGGTACAGGAGCGGCAAAGGTCCTCAAGGAGAGATTCGGAATCCCTTACGTATATGGAATTCCCATGAATGCGTCCGAAATAGCCGAAAAGATCGGGGACAGAGGCGGCGCGGACGGGTCAAAAGACATAGTGATCATAGGCGAACAGGTTTACTCACTGAGTCTTGCGGAGGCGCTTAAAAATCTCGGCATAAAAGCGAGAGTCTTGTGCCAGCTTGACAGGGTCAGAGACAGCAAGGTAAATGAGGAAAAGATTGAGTTTATCTACACTCCCGAAGAGGATGACGTGATAAAGGAAACGAAGGAAGCGGACCTTGTTATAGCCGATCCGCTGTACGGACCGATATGCGGCGCAGGAAAACTTATTGAGCTTCCACACATGGCCTTCTCCGGAAGAATGTTTGAAAACGATATCCCGAATCTTATCGGTGACGGAGAACAGATATATAACAGGATAATGAAGGAAGTAAAAAGATCGGATGAACAGAAACCCACGCCGGGTTTTGCGGGTGAAACTTAAAAAAAGCCCGGGGATAAAAGCACTCTGCGAGGATGCGCGCGGATTCAGACAGTAAATACGTCTGCATGGCAGATGAAAATTCGGTGCAGGAGACCCGCAAGTGAGTCATGATAAAAGAAAAGAGGAAGAGAATGTTAAAGATTGCAGTGTACGGAAAAGGCGGAATAGGAAAATCGACAACAACATCGAATCTTGCCGCGGCGTTTGCGAAGCTCGGCAAAAAGGTCATTCAGATCGGATGCGACCCGAAGGCCGATTCGACGATGAACCTTCTTAAGGGTAAACCGGTATCTCCCGTTATGAATTATTACAGGGACAATGACAGGGAACCCGAAAGCCTTGATGAGATCTCAAAAGAAGGGTATGGGGGAGTAGTCTGTATTGAAACAGGAGGCCCCACTCCGGGACTCGGCTGCGCAGGAAGAGGAATAATCACTACATTTACCCTGCTTGAGGATCTTGAGTTGTTCGAGACATGTAAGCCTGATGTCGTTCTTTACGACGTGCTCGGAGATGTTGTGTGCGGAGGATTCGCTGCGCCTATAAGGGAAGGCTATGCAGAGAAGGTACTGATCGTAACATCGGGCGAGAAGATGGCACTTTATGCGGCAAACAACATTTGCACGGCCGTAAGGAATTTTGCGGACAGAGGATATGCGAAGGTTCGCGGTCTTATCCTCAATCGCAGAAATGTTGACAACGAGTATGAAAAAGTGAAGGCATTTGCGGATGAAAAAGGTCTCGAGATAGTTGCGGACATACCGAGATGTCAGGATATAAATGACTGGGAAGACAAGGGAATGACAGTTATCGAAGGAAATCCCGAGCTTCCCATCAGCAAGATATATCTTGATCTTGCAAAGAAGCTGCTCAGCGAAGACGGTCAGAGCTATTAAGGAGAAAACGATCTATGGAAGCTTTTTGCATGACAGCCCGGGAACTTGCCGAAAAAGGCAGAGACGACATACCTGCGGAATTTCTTTCGAAGGAACATCTTATATACAGTTCTCCGGCGACTTTGTCCTTTAATTCTCCGGGAGCGCAGGGATTCGGAGTTAAGAGAGCGGGACTTGCAGTTCCGGGGTCCGTGATGTTGCTCGTTGCACCGGGTTGTTGTGGCAGAAATACGGCTATATCGTCTGTACCGGGACAATACCGTGACAGATTCTTTTTCCTGCTTCAGGATGAAACTGATATCGTTACGGGCAGACACTTACCTAAGATCAAGAAGGCCGTGAAGGAAGTCGTTGATTTTCTTGAAAAGAAGCCGTCTGTGGTCATGATATGCATTACGTGTGTGGATGCGCTTCTCGGAACGGATATGGAGCGCGTGTGCCGCGAGGCTTCCGAATATGCGGGGGTTCCCGTAAGGGCCTGCTATATGTATGCACTTACGCGTGAAGGCAGGATGCCTCCGATGACGGCTGTCAGAAAAACTGTTTATTCATTGCTTGAGAAGAGCACAAAAGATCCGACAGCAGTTAATATCCTCGGAGAGTTTGCCGAACTGGACGGGGACAGTGAACTCTTTGAACTCCTGAAGGGTGTGGGGATAAAGCATATCAGACAGCTTGCGGGATGCGAAGACTTTGAAGAGTATAAGAAGATGTCGCAGGCGAATTTTAATATCATTCTCAATCCGGAGTGCAGAAGCGCGGCGGATGAGATGAACAGAAATCTTGAAATACCCGGGATAGAGCTCACAAGGCAGTACCGGATCGACAAGATAAAAAAACAGTATGAGCTTTTTGCTTCGGCGGTCGGCTGTGAATTTGATTACGGCGCTTATGAAGAAGAGGCGCAGAAGGCAGTCGACGCTCTCGTCGAAGAATATGGCGGAATGACGTTCTCCGTCGGAGAATGGATTAACGCAGATGCTTTCGAGCTGTCGCTCGCATTGTTGCAATATGGTTTTGGCGTCAGTGAGATATTCGGCACGATCACGAATGAAAACTTTGCGTATATAAAGGCGATCGCTAAGCTGTCTCCGGAAACGTGCATATATTCAAATCTGTCACCGACTATGCTTAATTATTCGATAGGAACGAAGAAGAGCGATTTCACCCTTGGACGTGACGCGGCTTATTACCACCCGTGTTGTCCGGGACTCGAATGGAACAGTGAGAACAAGCCGTTTGGCTTCGTCGGAGTCAGAAAACTCTTTGAGCAGATAAAGGGAGTAATGGACAGTCAGACCGAAAATACGGGCAGCTTGAGGTGTGAACGATGAAAGGATTACTTAAATATTTGTCTCCTTTTGCTCCGGACCAGTCGGGAGCACAGGCAGTGCTTTATGACCTCGGAGGGATAATCGTCATAAGTGATGCCGGTGGATGTACGGGCAATATCTGCGGATTTGACGAGCCGAGATGGTTCGGAAAAAAGAGCAGGATATTCTCGGCAGGACTTAGAGATATGGATGCGATACTGGGGCGCGATGACAGGCTGGTTGAGAAACTTGCTCTTGCACTCCGGCAGGTGGGCGGAAAATTTGCAGCTGTGATCGGAACTCCGGTTCCCGCGGTTACTGCGACAGACTACAGAGCTCTGAAATCTCTTGCCACCGGGAAAACCAGAATGACGGTGATAGCTGTCGAGTGTAAAGGAACGGCACTTTACGACGAAGGCGCAAAGAGCGCGTGGGAAGAGGTTTTTACTACATTTTCGGGTAAAAATCCCGCTGAGAGAGTAAAAGCGGAGGATGATGACGAAAATTCCACAGAAAAAGTAAAAGTGGAGTATGATGACGAAAATTCCACAAAAGAAGTAAAAGCGGAAGTCGCTGACAGGAAAAAGATAATAGGGATAATCGGCATGACTCCACTTGATATCAGTCTTATCGATCCGACCGATTTTGTTGCGAAGATCAAAAACGAAACGAAGGCCGATGAAGTATATGCATACGGCATGGGCGCCGGGACGGAAGAAATAGAGCATGCGGGAGAGGCAGAACTTAATCTTGTCGTATCACCGGCAGGTCTTTCGGCTGCGAGGTATTTAAAGAAAAAATACGGTACGGAGTTTGAAACGGGATTTCCGTTCTTTTCCGAAGATGAAAAGAGTAACTTCAGAAAAGCGGCGGGAAAAAGGGTCCTTGTTGTACATCAGCAAATGGCCGGGAACGAGATAAGAAAGATCATAGAAGAGACGGACGGTACAACCGATGTCACATGCGGGACATGGTTTATGAGTGACAGTGAGTATGCCCGCAAGGGTGATGTAAGGTTTGAGACCGAAGAAGGTTTCAGAGACTACGTGCTTGGCGGCAGCTTTGATGTGATAATAGGAGATCCGCTTTTTAAGAGAGCGTTAAAGGAGTTTAAAGGTACTTATATCGAAGCGTGTCATTATGCGGTATCGGGATATGATCAAATAGCGGAATAAGCGGTTAAAAAGGAAAGCGGGATTTCTTCAAAAGAGCGGTTAAAAAGGAGAGCGGGATTCCTTCGAAAGAGCGGTTAAAAAGGAGA
>JAILKT010000024.1 GCA_024693545.1 Lachnospiraceae bacterium | reverse complement strand
GGTTGTCATCCCCATGGTCATCGGTATCAGTTTCGGTAAGCTTCTTCCCGTAGTTCTCTCGAGTATAGGAACAAAAAGAGAAGCTCAGCAGGTTACGATCTCACAGGTTCTTATCAGCGGAACCGGTGCCGTCGTCGGCATGATGGTCATCTATTTCATACTGTCGCCCCTCGGCCTGATATCATGGGATACAGTCATGACAAGAGGTACCATAGCCGACTTCAACACACTCTTCAACGTTGCGGTGAGTCTTGTTTTCCTGCCTCTCTGCGGTATTGTTGCTAAAGTCGTCGGGAAGCTTCGTCACGGCGATCCGCCTTCGAAGATCGACGAAGAACTCGCAACTCTTGATGACCGTCTTCTTGTAACTCCTTCCGTTGCGCTCGAACAGGCACGCAAAGTTATCAACAGCATGGGCAACACCGTAGTCGAGAACTATTCTCTCGCAGTCGATCTGCACGAGAATCCCGAAAACGATCCACCCGAAGCTCTCGAAGAAAACGAGCTCTTCCTCGACAAATCAGAAACTTATCTGTCCGACTATATGGTAAAGATCACCGCATGCCGTCTCCGTGACGACGAGCAAAAGCTTGCCTCGGAAATCATGCACTCAATAATGGACTTCGAAAGGATCGGAGACCACTGTATCAAGGTCAGCGAAGTTGCTACCTATAACAAACAGGAAAAAATTGAGTTTTCACAGAATGCTAAGAACGAACTTAAGATCATTTTCGATGCCGTAAGAGAGATTGTAAACGACACCGTGAATGCTTTCGTTTCCGACAATACAGAGCTCGCCCACAACGTTGAGCCCCTTGAAGAGCTTACCAAAACGCTCGCCGAGATCATAAAGCAGCGCCACATCAAACGTCTCCAGTCCGGCAACTGTACCGTACAGAGCGGTATTTCCCTTACGGAATGCCTGACGAGTCTCGAACGTATCGCCGCATATTGTTCCAACATCGCTCTCCATGTTATCGAAAAGCACACGGCCGGCGACGGATTCGATATGCACGGTTACGCAAGCTTCCTTCACAACGAATCGCTTGACTACGCAAGACTCTATGCACAATACGAAGAGAAATATCTAAACCCGCTCATGAGTCTTTGATCAGGCCGTCATCTTTCGGTGTAAGGTCATAGGCATCTTCTGTCTCATATACCGACGGAACAACAGTCCCTGCCTTACCGTATGTCTCATAGACCAGGATATCATTGGCGCAGTCTCTCACATAATTTTTGCGCATATATCCGAGCGTATCGTCGCCAAACTCATTGTACGTTATATCGTAAATGCTCCCTCCGTTGATATTCGGATTCGATTTTATCTTGCTGTTTTTCTGCGGCGCGCAGCTTATCACCGTATCAAAACCCGAGAAATAGTTTTCCGTAACGATCGGCGTTACCGTCCCGTTCACATAGACGCCGATCAGTTTCGGAACCGAAACGTTTCCTTCTTCATCAACAACTGTGGCATTTTTTATGAACCCCTTTGTTTCCTCAAAGCTGTTATCGCGAATCACCGCATTTTTCCAGTTCATCAGGCGGACTCCGTATGTCGTTATATTAAAGAACGAATTGCGAAGAACGTTTATGCCGGTATGATACATCATCTCCGGAAGCTCTTCTTCATTCTCCGGCTCCGTCTGACTGTAGCGATGCGTCCCGATTCCGACCTCAAGGTCCTTAAAGACGTTATCCGTAATAAAGACATTTTTGTTCGGTGTCTTATCGTAGCTTGTCCATCCCTGCACAAATCCGCCGGTATTCCTGTCGGGCGTATCAATGTTGATCGCCTCTTTATGTGCCGTGGACGTTGCCGTATATCCGGTAAACCAGTTATACGAAATATCAACGTTGCGCGATGCATCAAGTTCAATAAAATGCAGTCCGTTTACATTCTTAAAGAATAGATTTTGTATCTTAACGTTCCTGTTGTGACACATCATTATCGCTGTGCACTTAATTCCGCACAGGTCGATACCGCTTCTTCCTTCGCCTATAAAAGCGATATCATGTTCACCCCCGTACCCCTTAAAAGCCTTTGTCGTATGCGTCGCTCCGACACACTGGAAAAGCGATGTGGTTGCCTTCACCGCATTTGTCAATGTATTGTCGATCTTTCTTATGACCGCCCCGTCCTCAAAAAGCACCGTTGTATTTGAGGGCACGCAAAGAGTCGATATAACGGGATAATACCCTTTTTTCAGAACAAGCATCCCTCCACCGAGTGTTTCAAGCCGCTCCAGGTAGGATCTGATAAGAAAATAGCATGACGTATATTCATTGTAATCGTATCGATCGACATATCTGCCCCGATACGGTTCAGAGTCGGGATGAACAACAAAAACCGTTCCCTTTCCCTCGTAAATCCTGACATCAACTTTTTTTGTCACTCCGAGAGATTCAACCTCAACGCATATATTACCTGTTGTCTTTGCATGGATGATACACGATGTTGCATCACGTTCCTCGATGCTTGCGTACTGCGATCCGATCAGTTTAAACGAAACAGGCCCTTCATATCCGTATCTTTTGACCGAATATACAGTGTCACTCCCCACAAATACGCCTTCCGGGAATTCATCAAGCTCATAATACGGATCCTTAACGGTGACATTCATCTTACACTTTTTTTTCACATTCCCCGTTTTCACCGTAGCGGTGATAACAGCTTTACCTTTTGCTACGGGACTTATGATCCCGTCCTCATCGACTTTTGCAACTTTTTTGTTGCTGCTTTTGTATTTGATCACAGCCTCGTCGTCAACATCTTTAAGGCAGCTGTAATAGACTTCGTAGCCTGTGTAGAGAATTACCTTTTTATCGACAAAGGCGGGATCCGGTACGTATGCTTCCTCTTTCTCCGCCGTCACCGATCCGTTTGATGAACTGTCCGTTTCCGCTTTTTCTTTCGCAAACGCAGTCTGCGGCACCGCAGCAAAAAGAGTCAGAAGGATGGCGAGCAAAACACCCGCCGCTTTAAGACTCTTTTCAAGACACGGCATCAAGCTGCTGTGACCAACATGAGCGCAGCAGCCAATGTACTCTGTTCTGTTGTGAGAACCAAATACTCTCATTTATACTCTTGCGTTCTCCGATTTTCCGAAAGCTCTGCTCCGTATTCCGAAGTTTCCGCGTATTCCTTCCTCATTTAATACTTATGATCGGATCATTATGTGATACCTTTGATCTGACTATTATACCATATATTTAAGGCAGAAGTGTGATCGTCAGTCATTTTCCCCGATAATATCATCCCTCAGGCGCCCCTTTCCGGGTGTGTTTCCTCTGCCAAAATTGCGGTGACACTTGTTGACACAGCACGTTTCCGAGGATAGAATTACAGTTGCACAGACAAAACAACCATAAAGAAGGACATATCATGCATATTACACTTACAGGAAATCTCGGAAGCGGAAAATCAACGATCAGCAAAATCTTTGCAGAAAAGGGCTACGAAATCTATTCCACAGGAAAGATCCAGCGTACTCTTGCAGCAGAAAGAGGACTGACTGTCCTTGAAATGAACAAGCTTATGGAAACCGACCATTCCTTTGACAATATTATAGACGATACTACCACAAAACTCTCCAAAGAACACAAAGAAGACCTTTTCTTTGATTCAAGGCTCGCCTGGCATTTCGCTGTAAATTCTTTCAAGATCTTTCTTTCGGTAGATATAAACGAGGCCGCAAGACGCGTCTTTAATGACGATAAGCGGGGAGAAGTCGAAAAATACAAGTCTGTTGACGAAGCCAAAGCAAATCTTATCGCCAGGGCCGAAGCTGAAGATTCAAGATACAAAGAACTATATAAGATCAATTATTTCGATATGAGCAACTACAACCTGGTTCTCGACTCTACATATGCATCACCCGATATATTGGCGAACATCATCGCAAAAGAAAAGTCTTCTTATGAACAAAAGATCGCTTCGGGGATCGCTCCCGAAGAGATCCGTTCAAGAATCCTCATTTCACCCGCAAGACTTTTGGATACAAAACCCGAAACATGCCACAGAGATGATGACGATATCTTTGATACGGAAGACGTGATCATAAAAAGAGAGGGCAGTTCCCTGGCTCTTCTTCGCGGCTCCGATATTGTATGGAGAGTCATGAAGTCCGGTTACGAGTTCATTTCCGTTAAAGAAGCAGACTGATCACAGCGTGTCCCATACCTCGGAGTTGATCCTTACCGGCGTTTCATCGCTCCATTTGCTGTACTTATCTGCGAAATATTCTCTCTGTCGTTCCTCTATGATCTCGATTTTGGCGGCATTCGTTGCCGCCTCATTTTCAGGTTCGACACAGTCAAGTATAAAGAAAGCATCCGGCGAATCATAAATTCCGTTTATTTCACCCTTTTCCATTGAAAAAGCTATATCTGCGATATTTTCGGACAATTTATCTACAAGCGTAGAATAATTTGCGGTGATCGTTATCGGCTTGAACGTTTCGTCGGTCACCTGATTCAGTTCGGTGATATCCGGATCGGCCTTAACCCTGTCAAGGTATTCCTGTGCCTGCCTTCCTTTTGCCTCTATTTCATCTTCATCATACATGACGATATCCCCGTCATCATTTTCATAATACTTAAGAATCGGAACATATTCGAGAACCATGTTTCTGACCTGTTTCTCCGTCGTTGACATATCCACATTGAGAGTCAGGTACTCATAAACCTTAAGTGCAAGCTTATTGTCCGCATATACGGAGCGGACATCTTCCTCTTTGATCCCGTATTTATCGATCATGTTCTGAGTAAGCTTATCCATGTAATCTGCGGTCAAAAGGTTTATGTCCATATTGTCTTCCTCGGTGAGTTCGAGCCCGAGTTCCTCAGCTTTGGAACACACTATTTCGGTATAAACGATCTGACTTTTTATGTCGCCTTTTACCGCAGTTTTCATTGTTGTCCCTCTTGCATCGACCACATAGTCCCAGATCGAACTCCCATAAAGCCTGTCGGTTTCTTCGTACTGGGGAAGAGCGTACAGATACCACTTTGCAAGGTTGACCACTTTATCACCCACGATAAAAACGGTATCCTCCTCAAACGGGATCGGGTCAGGTATTTCCTCTTCCCCGCCGGAACATCCCGTAAGAACAAGAACCACAAAAAGGAAGAGTGCGGCTATTCGTTTGTACATTACTCTTCCTCCCCTCCGTCTGTTTTTTTCTTTAGTTCATCTTTGTCTGTCTTTGTTTTTTCGGTATCAAGCATTATCTCTTTCATAACCGGAAGGAACTCAAGAAGTTCTCCCGCAATACCTTTCACTCGTTTCTGTGTTGTGGCGGCGGGCCGTGCATTCATCACCTTTCCCGCGGTCACTGCCTTCGCCCCCGTTCTGCGGACGCCTCCCGCACCGGAAACAGTTTTACTTCCGCCGGCGGGATTAAATTCCAAATACGGCACCTTACCCATTTTAAGCACGAGTTTATTCCTGAACTTTTCGATAAGCTGAGGGAAACACTCCGCTTTAAGTTTTGCTTTAGGGTAGAAGTCAATCCTCACAACACCCTTTTTCTGCGAAACAGATGTAATATAAAGCTCATGCGCCATGCTCTTTATAAGCGCTATATTTAAGAGGTTGTGAACCGGAGCCGGCAGGTCGCCGTATCGGTCCGTAAGCTCATCCTCCATATCGGAGCGGTCGCCTTCGGTCAGGACCGATGCGATCTTCTTATACGCTTCAAGCTTCTGTATTTCATTTTTTATGTAAGAAGACGGTATAAACGCATCAATCTCGATATCGACCGATGTATCAAATATATCCGTTTCCGATTCTTCACCGGATTGCAGGCTCTTCACCGCTTCGGAAAGGAGTTTGCAGTAAAGATCATAGCCGACGGATTCCATATGTCCGCTCTGTTCGGCTCCGAGAAGATTTCCGGCGCCGCGGATCTCAAGATCCTTCATCGCTATCCTGAAGCCCGATCCGAGATCCGTAAACTCTCTGATAGCCGCCAGTCTCTTTTCCGACACTTCCGAAAGCTCCTTGTTGAGTTTGTACATTATAAACGCATATGCCGTCCTCGCGCTTCTTCCCACACGTCCCCTGAGCTGATAAAGCTGTGAAAGTCCGAGCCTGTCGGCATCATCGATTATCATTGTATTGACATTGGAGATATCAAGACCCGTCTCAATGATAGTCGTCGAGACAAGCACATCGATCTCTCCGTTGACAAAAGAAAACATTATCCTCTCAAGCTCTCTTTCGCCCATCTGTCCATGTGCGCTGACAACAACGGCCTCCGGAACCAGCCTTTGGATATTCTTTGTGACATCATCGATCCCTCTTACTCGGTTAAAGACATAATAAACCTGTCCGCCTCGCGAAAGCTCGCGCCGGATCGCCTCTCTGATAACCTCGTCATTATGTTCAAGAACAAATGTCTGGATCGGCAGTCTGTCAACAGGTGCTTCCTCAAGAATGCTCATATCCCTTATCCCGACAAGCGACATATGCAGTGTTCTCGGAATGGGTGTTGCCGTGAGGGTAAGCACATCTACGTCTGACCTGAGCTGTTTTATCTTTTCCTTGTGCGTAACACCGAACCGCTGCTCTTCATCTACGACAAGGAGCCCCAGATCCTTATACACAACATCCTTCGAGAGAAGCCTGTGTGTTCCTATGATTATATCTATCTGACCTGCGGCAAGTTTTGATATTATTTTTTTCTGCTGCTGCGCGGTCCGGAAACGGCTGAGCATCTCGATCGTTACGCCGCTTTCCGCCATACGCTCCGAAAACGTGTTGTAATGCTGCTGCGCGAGAATCGTCGTGGGAACCAGAACGGCAACCTGCTTACCGTCCTGAACTGCCTTGAACGCTGCACGAATGGCGATTTCGGTCTTTCCGAATCCGACATCTCCGCATATCAGCCTGTCCATAACATGCCGGCTTTCCATATCGCGCTTAGTATCTTCTATCGCCCTAAGCTGATCATGTGTTTCCTCATAGGGAAACTGCTCTTCAAATTCTTTCTGCCAAACGGTATCCTTTGAAAACTCAAAACCTTTTTTTGCTGTTCTCTCGGCATAGAGTTTAATAAGATCCTGTGCGATTTCCTGCACCGCAGTGCGTACACGGCTTCGAGTGTTTTTCCACTCTGAGCTGTCAAGCTTGTTAAGCTTCGGAGTGTGGCCTTCGGGTCCGCTGTACTTCTGGACACTGTCCATGGAAGACGCGAGCACATAAAGCGTCCCGCCTCCGGCATACTCTATTTTTATATAATCCTTTTCAACATGATCGACTTCGATCTTTTCTATTCCTCTGTAAATACCGACGCCGTAACTTTCATGAACGACATAATCGCCTCCCGAAAGTCTCGACAGATCCGGGATCTTTGCACCGGAATAGTTTTTATGGGCTTTCTTCTGACGCACATGACCGAATATATCGGTCTGTGTTATTACGGCAAACCCGGCAAGCGGGTATTCAAATCCGCTTGATGCTCTCCCCGATGCGACCATTATCTCTCCGGGATTTATGGTCCTGTCCGGATCCTTGGTGCAAAATGCGGTAAGCCCCCTGTTCCTAAGCTCTCCGGCAAGTCTTTCCGCGCGTGATCCCGACGAAGAGAGGAGAAGCACCCTGAAACCGTCCTTTTTTCTTGAGGTAAGATCCTTCACCAGCATTTCAAAATCGCCGTTATAGGAATTAACACTTCTTCCCGCTATATCCGTTCTGAATACATCGGGCATTTCTTTGCATTTATTGTCAAGGGCCGAAAGCTGAACAACCCTCATTTCGGAAAGCATGTCGATCACCTTCTTCGAATCGAATACGGTATCGCGCTGCCCCGGAAGTATATATCCGTTCTCGTAGCGGTTTTTCATGCTCATCTCGAATTCCTTATATGAGTCTTTGAGCATTTCAACGCAGCGGATCGGCTCATCTATATAAACAACATCGCTTTTACCCATAAAATAATCGAGCACCGAAACGCAGTCATCAAAGAAATAGTTCACATATCCGTCGATCGCCACCTTGGCCCTGATATATGAAATATCTTCTATAAACTCGGCAACCGATGCCGAAAGACGCGCTGCCTCCTGAGTCTTAAATGCTTTTTTGAGAGCATCGGTCCTCTTCTTCTCTTCATCCCTTATCTTTTTACAGGCTCTTGCGATCCTTTCTTCGGAAAGGACATATTCACACGCCGGGAAAATATCAAAACCGTTGATATTTTCAACCGAGCGCTGACTTGCGGCGTCATATATCCTGATCGAGTCGATCTCATCGTCAAACAGCTCGATCCTGTATGGTGCCTCACATGCAAGAGGATAGATATCCACGATACCGCCTCTGACAGCAAAGCTTCCCGGCTCGGAGCACTCCGCTTCTTTTTCATATCCCATTTCCACAAGTTCTGCCGAAAGCTTATTCACATCGACTCTCGAATTCATATCTATATGGATCGTTCGAGCCTTCACGGCCTTTAGCGGAAGAAGCTTGTCCATACAGGCGGTTATGCACATAACGATCGTAACGGGTGCTCCCGACGTGATCTTCTCTATACACTTCAGCCTGTCGCGCATAAGCGCATTTCCGCGGATATCGGAGCTGTAAAAGATCATATCTTTGGCAGGATACAGAAGGACATTGCTGTCGTAAAGCGAAAGATCTCCCTCGATCCTGCGCGCCGAATTGTCGTCCTTCGTAAGTACCAGTCTGGCGCGCTGACCTTTTGAAAGCGCACTGATTATATTGGCCTTTGACGAATCCGTGCATCCCGTAATGCGCACGGGAAAACGTCCCGATTTTACAGCATCGGCAGCGGCGACAAATCTGTCATATTCAGTTAATGGTTCTGTAAATGCTTTCACTCTAACGCTCCGTCTGTCTTTTGCTCTGTATCTTTTTTCGAAGATGTTTCGGTTTCCTTTTTTACGGCTAACGGTTTTTTATTATACACATTCATAGCCTTGTCCATTCCGTCTCTGATAATACTGACAATGGCATCGGCTGCTGTTTCAAGGCCTTTGTCGATCGCTTCAAAATCCTTCGGCGCAAATCTTCCGAGCACATGATCCACAAGATCCGTTCCCTCCGGTTTATCGCCGATCCCGATCCTGACACGATCAAACTCCTGTGTCCCGGTAAGTGCTATGATATTCTTCATTCCGTTATGTCCGCCGGCACTTCCCTTCGGGCGTACTCTTATCACTCCCGGCTCCAGACTTATGTCATCATACACAACTATCATGTTTTCCGCTGTGACCATACATTTTCTGAGCCATGCCGCAACGCATTCTCCGCTGTTGTTCATATACGTAAGAGGCTTTACAAGGATCACCTTTTCACCTTCAATGAACCCTTGTGCATACATCCCCTTGCACTTCTCACGGTCGAAGGATATCCCAAGCCGTTTTGCAAGTATTTCTACCGCCTCAAAGCCCATATTATGACGCGTATGATTATATTTGTCTCCGAAATTTCCAAGTCCGAAAATCAGTTTCATTTTTCTGCGTACTCCTCTGCCGAATATGTATATCGGTATATATGTCCGTCTTTAAGTTCTTCACCCCTGACATCGTAAAGCTCCGAAACGGTCACGAGTCCGTAACCTTCTTCGATAAGCCACGGTACAAGTTCTTTAACAGCCTCCACCGTTGAGGGATAGATATCATGCATAAGCACCACACGTCCGTCCCTTACGTTGTTTTTCACTTCCTTCACGGTCGATACCGCGTCCTTTGTTTTCCAGTCTCTTGAATCAACAGACCAGTTTATCATCGGACGCTTTACAACTTCCTTCACCGTGTCGTTGTAAAGCCCGTACGGCGGTCTCAGCAGCAGTTCTCCCTCAGCTCCCGCATCATTTAGCAGCTTTTCGTTGTCATAAACCTCGGTCTCGATCGATCTGCGCGATATATCAGAAAGGTCCTTGTGATTTGATGTATGATTGCCGACCTCGCATCCGGCATCGAGCACCATTTTCACTCTTTCGGGGTGCTTTTCTATATTATAGCCCACCATGAAAAACGTTGCACGCGAGTCATATTCGGCCAGGATATCAAGGATCTGTTCCGTATACATACTCGGTCCGTCATCAAATGTAAGCGCGACAAGCTTTTGAGTGGGATCGGGACTGTCCTTTTTTTCCGGATCGGACGACTGCTTTTTCCTATCATCCTTCGAATCGCTTTCAGACGTTCCGGGCGTTTTGTCAGTCTCTTCCTCACCTTCGGACTCAAGAGCCTCGTGGTCGGCCGATACAACTTCCATATATTCGTCGGGCAGCCTGTCCAGCGTATCCGCTATGCTTGATCGTACCTCATCAAAACGGCTTTCACGCGCATGCAAAGACATCCCCGCAATGACTAACGCCAATGCCGCGATTAAAACGCTCATGCCGATCAGCATCTTCTTTCTGTCCGTCTTACTCTCCTCCTGTCCCAAACCTTACGCTCCCTGCCCGGGACACTTAATTCTTCCTTCCGTAAAAAAGGCCTCCCTTTGATAAGGGAGGCCTTGTATCATCTTATCATCAGATCAGATATCTTTCGTTCTTTTCGACAACCACCTTTATCTTGCCTTCTTCTCCGACATAGCTTACATTCGGCCTGATCGTATCCCTGCTTTCAACAATGCAGTTTTCAAGATAAGTATTGTCGCCTATATGCACGTCATTCAGTATGATCGAATTCTTAATGGTACAGTTGTTTCCGACATATACCTGTTTAAAGATCACCGAATTCTCAACGTTGCCGTTTATAATGCTACCGCTTGATATAAGGCTGTTTTTGACCGTAGCGCCTGCATTGTACTTAGCGGGCGGAAGATCATCTATCTTGGAATAAACATCAGGATATTGCCTGAAGAAGTAATCCCTTACATTACGATCGAGGAAATCCATATTCGTCTGGTAATAATCCTCAACCGAAGCAATATTACGCCAATACTCTGTATGCTCATAGACATAGATCTTTTTGAGTTCTTTATATCTGATAATGATATCCCTGACGAACTCATATCTTTCCTCTTCCTGTGCCTTCTCTATCATCTCGATAAGCTGGCGCCTTCTTATAACGTAGATACCCGTAGAGATGAGCGGTTCAGCCTCTTTGCAGAAGAAAGGCTTTTCATCGAAAGAAGTGATCCTCATGTCTTCATCGGTTTCGATGACACCGTAGCGGCTGATATCGGTTCCCGGCAGCGCCCTCGAACAAACTACCGTAATATCCGCTTTCTTCGCAACATGATATTCTAAAACCTTATTAAAGTCAAGTTTATAGATACCATCGCCGGAGCAGATCACAACATAAGGCTCATGTGATGTTTTTAGGAAATTAAGGTTCTGATAAATGGAATCGGCGGTGCCTCTGTACCAGAACGAATTATCGGGAGTGATCGTCGGTGTGAACACGAAAAGTCCACCCTGCTTACGTCCGAAGTCCCACCATTTTGAAGAACTGAGATGCTCGTTAAGAGACCTCGAGTTGTACTGGGTGAGCACTGCCACCTTTCCGATGTGAGAATTAGAGAGACTGCTCAAAGCAAAATCAATAGCTCTGTAACTTCCTGCGATCGGCATTGCCGCAATCGCACGCTTACTTGAGAGTTCTCTCATTCTGTTATTGTTTCCGCCGGCTAAAACTATTCCTATCGCACGCATACTCTGTGTCTCCTTCGTAAATGTAGTCCGCGCTTACGCCAATCTTTCATCAACGCGTATGAGACTCTCTCCGCTGTCGAGCCAGTTACCGCCCTCATAATCGGAAGGTGTCGTAACGCCCGATATCACAGTGTTCTTTCCAATCTTTACACCGTCCGGGATCACGGTTCCCTCTCCGAGAGTAACAAGTCCGTTGCAGTAGATGTTCGGATGTTGTTTGTTTTCTTTTTGTTCTCCGACACCAAGCTCACAGTCGTTTCCGATCACACAGTTCTCGGCAATGATCGTCTTGTAAAGCTTCGATCCCCGTCCTATCTGTGTTCCTTTCATGATTATGGAATCAGCCACAACGCATCCTTCCTCGATCACGACGCCCGATCCTATGACGCTGTTATACACTTCGCCGTATACCTCGGTCCCTTCTCCGATTATACTGCGGCTGACAGTTGCGGTCCCCGCAATATACTGAGGCGGAATAACATCACTCTTTGTATATATCTTCCAAAACTCTTCATAAAGATTAAAATCGGGAACAAGATCGATGAGCTCCATATTTGACTCCCAGTAGGAAGTAAGAGTTCCTACATCCTTCCAGTAGCCGTTGTACTCAAATGCATATATATTTGCTCCGTTTTCATGGCAGTACGGAATAATATGCTTACCGAAATCACATCCCGGCTGATCGGAGAGCTTGATAAGAGCATCTTTGAGCACTTTCCACGAGAATATATAGATCCCCATCGAAGCCAGGTTACTTCTGGGTTTTGCCGGCTTCTCTTCAAATTCAAGGACCTTCTTACTCTCATCGGTGATAACAAGACCAAATCTCGATGCCTCTTCCCATGATACCGGATATGTGGCGATCGTGATATCTGCCTTATTGCTCTTATGAAACTCAAGAAGGATTTCATAATCCATCTTATAAATATGATCACCGCCAAGGATAAGCACATATTCGGGATTATAATATTCCATATATTTGAGATTCTGATAGATTGCATTGGCCGTTCCCGTATACCATTCGGCATTGTCCGATTTCTCATACGGAGGAAGGATGCTTACGCCTCCGATATTTCGGTCAAGATCCCACGGTATACCGATACCGATATGTGTATTGAGTCGGAGCGGCTGATACTGGGTTAATACACCCACGGTATCTATACCTGAATTAATGCAGTTGCTGAGCGGAAAATCTATGATCCTGTATTTTCCACCGTAGCTGACTGCAGGTTTTGCCATGTCTGAAGTAAGGATGCCAAGCCTCGAGCCTTGTCCTCCGGCGAGAAGCATGGCGATCATTTCTTTTCGGATCATATGTACACCCTCCTCATAAGAAGCATATCCGCTTCATTTACTGTCATATCAAATGTTCCCACCGGGAACATAAAAACCGAAATTCGGAGCCCCATAGCCCCCAATTGTCGGACTGTTGAAAACACATGTCAAAATCATGTGTGTTTTCATGAATAAACAGCAGTGACCTGTTTCCTGCACCTTATGTATAAAAAGAACATAATGCGATTTATTTCACATAAATAGTAACACATTTCAGCCTAAATGTGAATACATTTTTCTTTTTTATGTGTTGTTTTTGCAAAATTTTTTCTTTACGAATGAAAAAGTCTAAAGTCTTACCTCTTTTCTGTACCGTCACCGCTTTGCCCCATCCGGTCGCATTTTTTTACTTATGCCCCGAGATTCAGTATTTAAGCATATTTGCGGTACTTTAAGCTACATTTTGTGGTTATAATATCTATGTTACTGTGGACTTCACAAAATCTTGTGTAATGCTATGTGCGTCGTATAGCATTTTATATGTCGGGAGCTAATATCTCACTCTCAAAAGCACAGTGCTATTGTTATGAAATACGAGATGTACTATAATTACAACCAACATAAAAAGCAGGAGATTCAGTATGAGATATATTGATCTAAACAAACCAAAAAAAGTCTTTTTCTCGGGAATCGGCGGAATAAGCATGAGCGGATTTGCACTTCTTCTGAGCAAAGAAGGTTTTGACGTAAGCGGCTCCGACCGCTCGGAGTCGGATGTTACACGCTCTCTTGAAGCGGCCGGCATAAAGGTGATCCTCACTCAGACAGCCGACAACATCACCGACGATATAGACGTTCTTGTCCACACTGCAGCAGTTAAAGCCGACAGCCCGGAGCTGATTCGTGCAAAAGAACTCGGCATCCCCGTTATAGACCGCGCCTCTCTCGTGGGTGACATAATGCTTTCTTATAAAAACAATTATGCCGTCGCCGGTTCGCATGGCAAAACCTCCTCGACTTCAATGATGATCCTTGTTCTGTTGGAGGCCGGACTCGATCCTACCGTCAACCTCGGCGGGATCCTAAGCGAAATCGGCGGCAATACACGTCTCGGAAACAGCGATACATTTTGTATCGAGGCCTGCGAGTACACCGACAGTTTTCTCAAATTTCATCCCACTCGCGCCATCATAACCAATATAGAGCCCGAACATCTTGATTATTTCGGCGACTTCGATAACGAAAAGCGATCTTTCTCAAGATTTGCCGAACTTATCCCATCCGACGGGCTACTTGCGGTCGGTGCCTGCATAAAGGAACGCACAGAGATCTTCAAAAACATTTCCTGCAGAATGATCACATTTGCGGGTGAACTTTCAGACTCCGTCTGCAACATCGCGCAGTCTTCTGATACATCAAAAGCTTCTCCCGCCTCTGCAGCGACCTTTGAGACCTCCCTTCCCGATTATCATGCCGAGGCTGTAAGCTACAACAGTTCCGGATGCGGCTCTTACACTCTTTACAAGGGTACTTCGCCCATAGGAATGATCGAGCTTGGCGTACCCGGAGCACACAACATTACCAATTCGGTCGGAGTTGCGGCTCTTGCCCTCGAAAGCGGTATTCCCTTTGAAGCGATCAAGAGCGGCCTCTTCCGTTATCGCGGTACCCACAGGCGTTTTGAAAAGAAGGGTGAGATCGGCGGCGTAACGATCATCGACGATTACGCCCACCACCCCACGGAAATGGAAGCCACCATTAAAACGGCAAAGAGTCTGTCTCCGAAAAGACTTGTCATTATATTCCAGTCCCATACCTATTCAAGAACAGCCATGTTTAAGGAAGAAATGTGTAAAGCACTGAGCGGGGCGGACCTTATCGTCATAACCGATTTTTATGCTGCGAGAGAGGTCAACACCTTCGGAATTACCCCGGGTGATCTGGTCAAAATTCTCAAAGAAAAATACGGTAAGGAAGCTTACCATTTTCCGTCCTTTGGAGAAATCGAAGATTTTTGTCTCGAAAATTGTTCCACAGGTGATATGTTAATAACTATGGGTGCCGGAGACGTTGACATTATTGCGGACCATCTCCTCGGTCATTGACTTATCCACTTTATCCACAATATTTTTTTAAACAACCCGCCCTGTTCTCGAAACCCCTTCATCCATCTGCGTTTCGTGCTCCGGACGGGTTTAAATTTCCACATTGTCCACAATCCTTTTCGACATCTGTTTTATGTTTTTTTTTCGATTGATATCCATGACCGTTATGCTATAATCGTCTCACGTCGAAGGGGAAATTCATCTGGTGACAATAATGGTTTTCCTTGCGGCAGTGTCGTATGATAAGGGGAGCGACCGGTATGAACGGAAGAATAAATCTATCATGCGGGAAAGAGGCAATGACCTCTACCTCCATTTCGGATTTTTTTATAGATAATTGCCTTGCGGCAGCACACGGTTCTTTTGTTAAAGTATATCTTTACCTCATCAGATGTCTTCATGACACCTCTATGCCCATAACGGTAGAGGAAATGTCCAACAGAGTAGGCGAATCTGAAAACGATGTGATCAAAGCCCTTCGTTACTGGGAGAAAGAGGGCTTTCTACGCGTGTCGTATGACGCCGACGGTGACGTTCGAGACATTAGGATTGAAAACTCCGACGGATTCCCCGTCAGAGATAAGGTTCTTACTGTTTCCGAACCTCCTGTAAGGGCAGCAAGAAACATTTCCAGGATCAAGCCTTGCGGCGAAAGCACCGATTCGGATCACGAGCAGGAGATAATGGTGCCGACCTACACACCCAGCCAGATTTCCCGTTTCAAGGAGCTTGATGAATTCAGCAATCTCATCGATTCACTCGAAAGCAAACTCGGAAAGATCATGACTTTAAAGAATCTGCAATTGCCTTCTTTCTTATTTGAAAGTCTGGGATTTACTCCGGAACTCATTGAGTTTCTTTACGACCAATGCATAAAAAACGATAAGAAGTCTGACCGGTATATAGAAAAGACCGCGATCGAATGGAAGAAAAGCGGCGTTTTCGATATTGATTCCGCCCGCTCACATGTTCTCACCAGAACGGCCGAATACTCAACGGTGATCAAGGCTTTCGGGATCAGCGGAAGGAGCCTCGGTTCCGGAGAGCTGGAGTATCTCTCCCGTTGGCACGATTCGGGTTTCTCGGTAGAACTGATCCGTGAAGCGTGCTGCAGATCCGTTTCAAAGGGGACCGGCAGCAAACAGTTCTCATACGCAGATTCGATCCTTAAGAACTGGAGTCAGAAGGGGATCAAGGACCTGGATTCGGTTAGAGAAGACGACCTCAGGTACAGGCAGACTCATCCGATCGGTAACGCATCGGAGGAACAGAACATATCAAACAATCCTCCCAAAGGACGTTTTACCAACTTCCCTCAGCGTAACTACAGCAATCAGGACTTCGCCGACTTCGAGAGACGAAAACTCGGCTTGAGCGATCAGCATTCATAAATTCGGGCACAGAAGTACATATTCAATCAGTGAACAATACAGGTAGGAAGACTTAATAACGGGGATTAAAATGCATATAAGAAACGACATTATCGAACATATTCTTGCGCAATATGACGAAAAAAGACGAAACGCGCGTTACGCCCTTGACGAAAGGCGTGCACAGGTCTATGATAAAGCCCCCGGGGTAAGAGAACTCGAACTGAAAATTGCACGTGATTCTTTGGACAGAGCTCAACGTTCTCTGATCGCCAACGAGCCCAATGCGCTCGATGGTATGGCTGAAGACAATCAGGCTCTCGAAACCCGGATAGAAAAGCTTCTTGTTGAGAACGGATTTCCCTCCGACTATCTTAAGCTCCGTTATGAATGCGAACGTTGCAAGGATACGGGTTATATAGACGGCGAACGATGCGGTTGCTTTAAAAAAGCGCTCAGTAAGATTCTCCTTGCCGAGTCAAATATGGAGCATTTGTTGGAAACCGAGAACTTTGAAACATTTGATGCTTCGATTTTTTCAAACGATCCGGCCGACAGAGACGAATCGCTCGGAAAGACTCCGTATGAAAACATCGTTAACTTATACGAAAAAGCTATGCGTTACGTTAACGAATTCGACCAAAAACACGGTAACATCCTTATATACGGACCTGCGGGTGTCGGCAAGACCTTTATATCTTCCTGCATTGCCAAGGCCCTCATAGATACATCACATGCGGTGCTCTATCATACCGCACAAAGTCTGTTCAGTGCACTCGAAGCCAAACGTTTCGGCACCGGAGACCGTGACGTATCACGAAGAAACGAAGAATACATTTATAACTGTGATCTGCTTATCATAGACGATTTGGGAAGCGAGTTTTATACACAGTTTACGGCATCATCGCTTTTTGACGTAATAAATGCGCGCATGCTTGCCGGACAGTCCACGATCATATCAACAAATCTGTCTTTTGACAGGATTGTATTTAATTATTCCGAAAGAACATATTCGCGTATCTGCAAGCATTACGATCTGTTTAAGATCATCGGAACAGATCTGAGAAGACAGACCTGATGTTTTCAATACGCTATATCATAGGAGGTCAATACAGTGTCACAACAAGATGTCTTTCTTGAAACAATTCCGGTAGGTAAATTGGGAGTTATAGCTCTAAACAGTAGCAGTGAGCTCGGTCAGCGGGTAAACAATTACCTTGTTGACTGGCGTAACAGCCGCGATAATGAACATACTTCATCTATCGCTTTTTCAGGCTATCAGCGCGACACTTTCCTTGTAAAATCTCAGTGTCCGAGATTCGGAACAGGTGAAGGCAAAGGCGTCATCAACGAATCGGTCAGAGGTTATGATCTTTACATTCTCGTTGATGTAACCAATTACAGTATTGAATATACAGTAAGAGGTCACAAAAATCATATGTCTCCCGACGACCATTTTCAGGATCTCAAACGCATTATCGGTGCTGTCGGCGGAAAAGCACGCCGTATTACCGTGATAATGCCCTACCTTTACGAAAGCCGTCAGGACAAGCGTACAACCAGAGAATCTCTTGACTGTGCGATGGCTCTCGAAGAACTTTACAGCATGGGCGTTGACAGCGTTATCACTTTCGACGCACATGAACCCAAGGTTCAGAATGCTATACCTCTTAAAACCTTTGAAACGATCAAGCCCACTTACCAGTTTATAAAAGCTCTCTTACGCAATGTACCCGATATTCGCTTCAAATCCGACAAAATGCTTGTTGTCAGCCCCGACGAAGGTGCTATGGGACGTTCAATCTACTTTGGAAACGTTCTCGGACTTGATATCGGAATGTTCTATAAGAGAAGAGATTATACCAGAGTCGAGAACGGTCGTAACCCGATAGTCGCTCACGAATATCTTGGATCCGATCTCAAAGGAAAAGACGTTGTCATTCTCGATGACATGATCTCCTCCGGCGACAGTATTCTTGAGGTTGCGAGAGAACTCAGGAAACGCGGTGCAGAGCGGATATTCTGTTGTGCTACCTTCGGCCTCTTCACCGACGGTCTCGAAAGATTTGATAAGGCATACGAAGAGCATGTATTCGATAAGGTTGTGACCACAAATCTTATCTATCAGACTCCCGAGCTTCTTGAAAAAGAGTATTACATCAGCGCGGACATGAGCAAATATATCGCTCTCCTCATTGATACTCTCAATCACGACTTCTCGATCAGCGAATTCCTCGATCCCACGGACCGCATTCACAAGATCCTTGAGAAGTACGGTCAGACAAAGTGACCCGATACAGTATACAAACAATCCCCGGGTAACAGAGCCGGATAAATAAATCCGATATGAAAAATGTAAAATATTCTTGACATTTTTCATATCGGATGTTATTATGTTCTCAGATGAAGCAACTACCCCTTGCTTCACGGCAAGAAATATTTATATTTCTTTCTCCTATGATATGATAACACTGACATTGTCAAACCAAAAAGGATCTTAAGCACAATACTTAAGATCCTTTTCTTTTTGACTTTTTATCATTTATCAAATCGGATGTTGAGCCTCTTCTTCCCAGAACAGGTCATCGAGTGTTCTTCCCAGCTCACGACAGATTGCAATACAGAGCTTTATTGTAGGATTATAGTCTCCCTTCTCGATCGCGCTTATTGTTTGACGTGACACCCCTATTCTGTTAGCAAGTTCTTCCTGTGACATATCAAGAGAAGCCCTCGCAGCCTTAAGCTTAAGATTTTTCATGCTTCGTTTTGTTCCTCTCTCTTTTGATAATGTCTTCTTACAAACAGTGCCACAAGTATTATCCCAAACGACAATGCTATTGAAAGAGGGAGGCACGTCGATGTCAGCTTCCCATCCTTAATAAGTAAAGCCCCCTGAATCCGCTCTCTGTAATAACCGATAAGCTGGGCCACAATACAACATATGTCCATAATCACTATAAATCCGAAGCTTCTGTTAACCGCAATAAATGCATCTCTCAAGATACAGTAAACCGAACAAAATACCAGACCGAGCTCAAGTCCGATAAATATCATAAGTTCCGGCGCTCCGAGGCCGTCATTTGTGAACGAAACGAGGATCGCATAAGCCAGATAATACACAACCATTACTATAAACGACCATTTAAAAGCGTCTCCCCTTATCTTGACCTGACGCTCATCAAAGATCCCATTCTGAGCGGCTTTGCTCTCTCTCCTGTTTGATACGATCACAACGCTCACAACCATAACAACAAGTATTGCGAACATGATCCAAAGACCCCAATCCATTTTTCCCTCCTGATCAACATTTTATTAAACTTGCATTCTTCCCTGTTCTGTGTTAAAACTATCCCCGGTGAGTTCGAAGTCCATCCTCACTTTCTCCCTTTGGGGAGATAAATCAAAACCAGGAGAATAAAACATGAAAAACAAATCTTTACTTTATCTGACGACAGCGTCCATGACTGCTGCCCTCTATGCGGTTCTGTGCCTGCTTCTTGCACCGATCAGCTTTTCTGCGATTCAGGTTCGTGTAGCGGAAGCACTCACTATCCTGCCCGCACTTACACCTGCAGCGATTCCGGGCCTGACAATAGGTTGCCTGATAGCCAACATCCTCGGCGGCTGTCCCTTGCTCGATATTATCTTTGGAACGCTCGCAACGCTTATAGGCGCGGTCGGAACGTACCTGATCAGATCACATAAAGCCCTGATCTGGATCCCGCCTGTTGTCAGCAACACTGTACTTGTATCAATTTTTTCAATCTACATCCCGTTTTTCGGCGAATCGGATGATTCACTTTGGTTTATAATGCTGACGGTTTGTATCGGAGAACTGATCAGCGTCTGCGTCGTCGGTTACCTGCTTTATTTCGCGATAAAGAAACTTAAACTCAGGCTTTGGTAAAACAGCCGATATCGACTTTTGATATATACATTTTTATAGAATACGCCCGTACGGATGATGGAACCGTTCGGGCGTTTTATGGTGTTCTTTAGTCTTCCTTACAGAATAGCGATCTAAAAACTGCTTTTTTTCTGTCATCATCATATCTGATAACATCAAACGATACAACAGTAACACAATCTATTCCAAAATCTCTTAAAAATGCCGTACCTCCCAGCTTACTGGCTTTCTTACGAAGTCCCTCGACATAATCACGTCCGCTGAGTATCTGTCTGGCATAGCTGATACAAAGGAAATCAAGCTTACTGTCAGCAGTTGTCCCAAATACCGTTCCGTCTTCGGCATAAGACAACTTTTGATTTCTGCAAACAGCAGAATCTCCTGTCGCAACCTCAACAGAACAAAGGACAACATCTATTCCGTTATCAAGTTTAGACAATGTGTCCAAATAAAACTTCTGATCCAATATTCATTCCCCTTATCACAGTTAATAATTTTACAACCCTAAAACACGCAGGGTTTGTAATTGAACCCGGGAGTGAGTTCAAAAAAAGTATATAGTGTTTATACTATTTAGTCAAGTTTGTCGATCAGTTTTTTCTCGCACGCATCTAGGGATTCATACCCCAGACGATCTACTATGAAGCTTTCTGTCCATTCGGGGCGGACATATTTGTGTATGTCCGTGACGGTAACCCGGAACTTACCCCGGTACCCGCTGAACGCGCCAAAATCATCTCCGAGAGTTGCTTCGATTTCGAACACATCTCCTATCGACGCGCCGATAACTTTCTCATCAAGCCCCTCTCCATACCACTGTTCTCCGAGATATGCATATGCATCTTTATATCCGGCTTCTTCGTACGGGACACCCATCAATATCGGAACTATATCCATAACGATCTCGTCCCCCCAGTCCGCCTTTGGATCATCGGTTTCTATGGGATATGTATATTTATATTGTTTTAAAAACTCTGCCCTTAACTTTTCTTTTTCTTCTTCTCCGGGTTCTCTTTGTGATTTCCCTTCGTCCTGTTTTTCGTACGCAGCTTTCGGCGCGCCTTCATTTCCTTCGCTCTGCCCGGCTCCTTCGGGCGCATCCTTTGCTTCGCCGTTTCCTTCGCTCTGCCCGGCTCCTTCGGGCACATCCTTCGCTTCGCCGTTTCCTTCGCTCTGCCCGGCTCCTTCGGGCGCATCCTTCGCTTCGCTGTTTTCTTCGCTCTGCCCGGTTCCTTCGGGCGCATCCTTTGCTTCGCTGTTTTCTTCGCTCTGCCCGGTTCCCTCAGATGGACTCTGCTGTGTTTTCTCTTCGGCCTCTTTCTCGCCCGAAACACCTTCCTCACGCATTTCCGTGGGTCCTATTTCATTTGCGGTTTTTTCTCCGCTGAGAACAGAAATCACTGTCGAAAGCATTCCGCTTTTCCAGAATTCCTTAATAAGATCATAGCTTGCCGCTGCATTGACATATTTTTTGATATAGGCGTCTATATAATCTCTGAGCTGCTGTATATCAAGAGCCTCTGTCTTTTCGACAATAAATTCTGCAAGCTGTCCGGCATCTCCATAGTCTTTGATGCTAAGCTTTGAAATATCGATCACTTCGCCTGTTCCGAGCGTATCAGGCTTGCTTTCCGTCAGTTCACGCATAACGATCTCCGCGTGAGATGTCGCCCCTTTTCCTGTGGATACATCCGTCTCTATTTTCAGATCCGATCCGCTTTTGGCGGAAACCTTTATTTTCTGGGAAATATCTGTTTCACCCAAAAATGATTTGAGTAGTTTCCCGGGCTCAACCTCTATTTCTGAAACTCCCGTTCCGTTTTCATCTTTGCCTCTGAATGTTCCGTTAAAGAGTTTTATCCCATCAAGCGATGCCTCATACACCGAATCGAATTTAATTGTTTCATCAGCCTGTTTTTGGTCGCTTTGAAGATCATAGACAACCTCCAGACGGTTTTTTCCGGTATTGAACCGTGAATTAAATCCGATCACATCGGCGTTTTCGTCCGCAAAGATTTTCACTCTCAGTTCAAATCCGTTTATATCATAGTATGAAGTAACTACCGAGCAATTCTTTCCCTCTTTGAGACCTATACCCCAAAATGTTTCTTCTCTGCTTAACTCTCTGCTTTTCCTCAAATTCCCCAATTGCTCATATAAGCTGTCATTCGACAATATGTTTCCGAACACATCGGTAAACACTTTTATTACCTTTTCCACATTTATTATCGACTCGATGCTCGAAAGCGTCGAGTCAAGCCTGTCCTTATACAGAGACGTCAGTTCCAGTGTACTCTCGTCGAATCTCGGAGCCCTGACATACATCCTTTTTTGAGGAAAATCAAGGGTCATATCAAGCCTTGTCAGTTCAATCGGTTTATTGTCGGCAGTGTACGGATACGGACTTACCGAAGCATCAAGCACCCCGTTTTCAACATATGCATTTCCGTACACATTTATTTTCAAAGTTCTCGGAATCCCGATAAGCGTCGCTACGGATTGATCCAATATGCATGAAAGATCATATTCCGTCCCTTTTGAAATGTCCGGTACGTATTTCGTCGGAGCAAATGCCCCGTCCCTGAGGACGGAAACAAAGTTTTCCGAAACCGCCTCGGCATATTCCTCATCGTTCATAAAACGGATCCGCAGCCAGTTGTCGATACTGTCCCTGTTGATCAAATATACCGATGCCAAAATGCCAAGCACCCCAACTATTGAGCATATAATAATTATCAGTTTCTTTTTTCCTCGTGATTCGCTCATTTACCGTATTCCTTTCGTCTCTGTTTGACGCTTCCGATCAACAACAGTTCTGTTTATTCGGCCCGTGGATCGTTCCATGCCTGTCCATTTGAGATTTCTCCCGGATCATACCACATGCCGGTATCTTCAGCAGTAAAGAAATCCTGTTCAAAACTCTCTGTTTCGTCTTCGCTCGCTGCAGCACCGTCTTCGCTCTCTGCAGTTCCGCCTTCACTCTCTGCATTTCCCTCTTCGCTCTCTGCAGTTCCTTCTTCGCCCGCTGCAGCACCGTCTTCGTTTGCTACGGTTTCTTCGTAAAGCTCCGTCTCAAATCCGCCCTCGATCACAAGATCTCCGTCTGCAACAAAAAAGCCTTCCGCATCGGTGATCATCTTCTCCCCGTACTCTGTTTCACCTTCTTCATCCTGTTCATCTTCAACTTCTTCGGGCTCACGCGGGTCATAGAATTCTTCAAATTCCACATCCTCAAGACCCGAATGAATCATTTCCATATAGGAATGCCATATGCGTTCGGGATATGTATTTCCCATCAGATCTTCTATCTTTTTCGGCCTGTCGCATCCAACCCAGACAGCCGTTGTATAGTATGACGTAAAACCGACAAACCATCCGTCCTTCTGATCGTTTGTCGTTCCGGTCTTTCCCGCACATGTGATATTTGAAAGACGTAGTTTTCGCCCCGTTCCGGTCTTCATAACAGTTTTTAAACAATCCGTCATTATAAGTGCCGCATTCTTATCATATACCCTCGATGTCTTTTGCGCCACCTTTCCGCCCGAAATGACAGCGCTGCCGGTATTATCGATCACCGCATTTCCCTTTGCATCCGTGATCTTTAATATACACGTCGGCGTCCTGAATACTCCCTGATTTTCGATAGCGGCATATCCCGATGCCATTTCTACAGTTGTAGTACCGTATGTAAGTCCGCCAAGAGAAGCAGCAGGCACATAGTCTGACTCGACTATATGCTCAAACCCCATCTTTTTAAGGTATGAAAGACCTTTGTCGATCCCATTTTCACAAAAAAGTTTCCATGCAACGGTGTTTTTTGATGCCGAGACGGCATATCTTATGTCTATTTCACCGGAATATACCCCTCCCGAGTTACGCGGACCGCCCTGAAATCTTTCGTCAACAACAGGATCATCGGGATAATAACCGAGTTCGAACAGCGGTGTATATACAATAAGCGGCTTGATAGAACTTCCGGGCTGCCTCGGACTCTGATAAGCTCTGTTTAACGTATATCCCACGGTATCATCACTTCTTCCTCCGACGATCGCCACCACAAAGCCCGTTTCATTATCAATGCAAGTGCCGGCAGCCTGAAGCTTATATACTCCGTCATCGGTCATCTCCGTAAATGAAGCCGTTTCCTCATCTATGGCCATCTGAAGCATTTCCTGTTTTGCAGGGTTAAGAGACGTGTAGATCCTGTATCCCTTAAGATAAAGATCACGTCTCACCCTGTAATATGATTCATCGTATGCTTCTTCGTAAAATGCCTTATCTTCCTCATTCACAAAGGAATTTCTAAACACAAATCCTTCCGCGCTCATAAGCGCTTTCACCGCACAGTTATATGCAAAAGTTTCCTCATAATCATATGAGAATCTCGGTGTGTCCTTAAGTACGATCTTTTCGTTACGCGCCTTATCATAGGCCTCGCTGTCTATAAATCCGTTTTCAAACATCTGCAAAAGAACGCTGTCACGTCTTTCGATCGTTTTGTCGGGATGTTTTCTGGGGTCATAAAGAGAAGGACTGTTGGGGATTCCGCAAAGATATGCTATCTGCGAAAGGGACAGATTTCCTACGCCCGTTCCGAAATATCCTACCGAGGCGGTCTGAATTCCATAATATCCGTTAGCAAAATAAATAGTATTTAAATAAAACTCAAGGATCTGCTCCTTTGAGAAACGCTTTTCAAGTTCCGCCGCAAGGAAAATCTCACTCACTTTTCTCTCTACGGTCTTCTCGTTGGTAAGAAATACGCCTCTGGCCAGCTGCTGCGTTATAGTACTGCCGCCCTGCCTGATCTCTCCGTCGTTTTCCAGATATGCGACAGCCGCTCTTACGATCGCATAAATATCATATCCGCTATGCGAAAAGAACTTTCTGTCCTCAGTTGCAAGCATGGAATTTACAACATCTTGGGGAATTCTGTCATATTCGATATAATATGAATTTTTCTCGTTCTTCAGCTCCTGCATGACCGTTCCGTCCGCAAAATAACAAATAGAACTCTCGGTGCTCCTAAACTTTTCCGCAGTGACTCCGGAAACAGTAACCTTTGCCATATCCCTGAGTTCAAGAAAGTGTTCTCCATATGCATTATAGAACCAAATTCCCACCACCAGAAGAGCGATAACGGCAAGCCCGAACAAGGCCAGTAATATGCGAAAGATCACGCATCTGACCTTGCCTGCTACAGTTCTGTCCTTAAATTTCCTGCGCGCCAATGACCTGTCTTCTCCTTCTTATGTTTCTATTCTTCAACCGAAGAATTCATTTCTTCCGATCGCCAATTAAGTGTCCTATCGAATGTATCCTGTTCCTTTCCGCTACAAAAAAACAATACCATCCGTATGGTTATATTATACGTTTTAAAAGTCTTAAATTCCACAAAAATCAGGATTATAAGAACAGCCTCCCGGTAACATGGTTGCCGGGAGGCCCACTCCGGTCAAATAAAAAACACCCTCCCTGTCTTATATTGGGAAGGTGTTTTTTATTCGATTTAATATTCCCCGGTTTTATATTCCCGGATCATCATTTGATAACGATCGTGTAGATCTTTCCTTTGACGTAGATTTCCTTGACCACGGTCTTACCCTCCGTGATCCTCTTGATGTTTGCATCCTCCCAAACACGTGCCTTAACGGAATCCTGCTCTTCGGTAAGGCCGACCTTTATGGTCGACTTAACTTTGCCGTTGATCTGGATTGCGATCTCGATCTCATCCTCACGTGCAAGGTTCTCGTCATACTTGGGCCAGGGCTCATAAGCGATGGTCTTTCCCGTTGCTGCGATGATCTCCCAGATTTCCTCCCCGATATGAGGACAAATGCACGAAAGCATCTTTATGATCCCCTTTGCGTACTCACGCGGGCACGAACCCTTCTTGTAAAGTGCGTTCACGAAGATCATCATCTGAGAAATGGCCGTGTTGAACGCAAGCTTCTCATAATCTCCCGTTACCTTCTTCACAGTCTGATGATAGAGCTGTGTAAGTTCTCCGTCATCGCCGTCAGTGAGGTTTGCGGGCTCCGTAAAGAAGTTCCATACACGGTTGAGGAATCTTCTTGCGCCTTCAACACCCTGGTTGCTCCAAGGTTTTGAAACCTCAAGCGGTCCCATAAACATTTCGTAGAGGCGAAGCGTGTCAGCGCCGTAATCGCGGACAACATCCGAAGGATTTACAACGAACTCAGGGAAACGCTTACCCATCTTGATTCCATTCTCGCCAAGGATCATTCCCTGGTGAACGAGTTTCTTGAAAGGCTCCTTTACCGGAGATATTCCCTTATCATAGAGATATCTGTTCCAGATCCTCGAATACATAAGATGCCCTACCGCATGCTCGGGTCCGCCGATATAGAGATCAACGGGCATCCAGTGTTTTAAGAGCTCATAGTCTGCAAGTTCCTTATCGTTATCGGGATCGATATATCTGAGGAAATACCAGCTCGATCCTGCCGAACCGGGCATCGTCGAGGTCTCTCTTGTTCCTTTGATCCCGTTGTGATCGTATTTTTTCCATTCTTCCGCATTCTCGAGAGGCGCCTTTCCTCCCCTTCCTTTATAATCCTCAAGTTCGGGAAGAACAAGCGGCAGCTCGTCATCATCGAGAACATGTATCCCGCCGTCTTCGGTATGAACAACCGGTACGGGTTCGCCCCAGTAACGCTGACGTGCAAATATCCACTCGCGGAAATGATAGTTGACGGTACGCTTCGCAACGCCCATCTTCTCAAGTTTAACCGTGATGGCTTCCTTTGCCTCCTCAACAGTCATACCCGTAAACTCCTCCGAGTTGACAAGCCTGTATCCTTTTCCGAGATAATCATATTTTTCAAGCGCATGTTCGCTGACGTCTATATGACCTGCCTTTTCGCTTCCGTCGATAACCTGGATCATCTCGATGTTATGAGCGACGGCATATTCGAAATCTCTCTGATCGTGCGAAGGAACAGCCATAACGGCGCCGGTTCCGTAGCTTGCAAGCACGAAATCGCCGATAAAGAGCTCCGCTTCTTTGCCGTTTACGGGATTGATGCATTTAACGCCTTCAAGCCTGCAGCCGGTCTTGCCCTTGTTAAGCTCTGTACGGTCCATATCATTCTTCTTGCGGGTTTCTTCGATGTAAGCTTCCACCTCGGCCCTGTTCTTAACGCGGGGAAGAAGCTGCTGTACAAGGTCACCGTCGGGTGCAAGGACCATAAACGTTATACCGTAAATGGTTTCGATACATGTCGTGAAGATCGAGAACTTTCCTCCGCCGACGATGTCAAAGCTTACCTCTACACCTTCGGAACGTCCGATCCAGTGGCGCTGCATGTCCTTCGTGGATTCGGGCCAGTCTATTTCGTCAAGGCCTTCGAGCAGCTTCTCTGCAAATGCCGGCTGATCGATGACCCACTGTTTCATGTTTTTACGGACTACGGGATATCCGCCGCGTTCCGACTTTCCGTCAATAACTTCGTCGTTAGAGAGAACCGTTCCGAGTTCCTCGCACCAGTTGACGGGCATATCGACACATTTTGCATAACCGTCCTCATACAATTTCTTAAAGATCCACTGTGTCCAGTGATAGAACTTGGGATCGGAGGTTGCCACCATCTTCGACCAGTCATAATCAAATCCAAGTTCCTTCAGCTGCTTCGAAAATGTCTCGATATTCTTCTGTGTAAAACCGTCGGGATGGTTCCCGGTGTTGATAGCATACTGCTCAGCAGGAAGTCCGAACGAATCGTATCCCATGGGATGAAGGACGTTGTACCCCTGCATTCTCTTCATACGCGAAACGATATCGGTCGCCGTATAACCTTCGGGATGCCCCGCATGAAGGCCGACACCCGACGGATATGGGAACATATCGAGCACATAATACTTCGGCTTCGAAAAATCCCTGATATCGGTCTTAAAGGTCTCATTCTTCTCCCAGTACTTTTGCCATTTGGCCTCAATGTCACGAGGCATGTAATCTTTCATCTCTATCTTCCTTTCCCTGCTGCGGCAGGCAATTTTTTACTTAGTCCTTTGCTTACCCGAACTGCTCATAACTATGCCGCACATAAAAGGTGCGGCATTCATACGAACATTTTCACATTATAGTACTTTATACGAGAGTTTTCAAATCCACTTGTTCATTCTTCCTTTTCGGGCGGCAGCTTGCACTCTGCCGAGTGGTCATTCTCAAGATAATCTTTAAGAAGTGACCATGTTCCCGATGTCTCGTCTCCAAGCTTCCACGCCGCAATTCCCTTGACCGAGGCGGCTCTCGCCGCATCCGCTTTTCGTTTGAGCGACTCTTCATCTTCGATCCAGATCCTGTAAAACGAGCCTTTCTTCACCCATTCGGAATAATACTGCCCGTTCGTTTCTTTCCACGTAAGTTCTTTCCCCGATACCTTATCCGGCGTCTCACGCATGCTGAGTGTAGCCTCTACATAGGCTTTTCCGTCGCTTTCCTCACGCCACAATCTCGTGTAAAAAGGGACGCCCATAATGATCCTCTCTGAAGGAGCCATATCAGCGGTAGATTTTAATGCATTGGAAAACCAATCAAGCGATGATACCGATCCCGATTCACCCGATCCCGAATAATGCTGATCATATCCCATGATCACAACATAATCCACGATCTTTCCCTGTTCCTTTATGTCATAATATGCATTATATGCCTCAGGTACATAGTTATCTACGGAAAGGATGATATTATTCAACCGACACTTTACCGACAGTTCCCTAAGGAACTGAACGAAGTAAACACCGCTGTCAAGCTTAAGCATCTCAAAATCAATGTTTATGCCGTCCAATCCATATTCCCTGACACTTTCCATGATAGAGTTTATAAGAGCCCTTCGCTTTGCAGTTGAGGAGAAAATAGCGTGTGAATCTTCGGTACAACTGAAATGACCGTCTATGGTGTCATTTTTATATGTAGCCCAAACGCTGACGCCTTTTTCATGGGCATAGTCCATGTATGCATGCGACGCATATGAGATAAAGTTGCCGTCCGTTCCGTCAAGGAAAAACCATGTGGGAGAAACAACATTTATTTCCGGCGCGGCCGCAAGATGCTCTTTTAGTATTCCGACATTATCGTCCGAATACATAAGCTCCCATCCCAGATAAATATTCCCGGGCACATCGATATGTGTATATTCAAGCGCATTATATTTTGCAAACTTCGGATCCTCATAATACGATTCTCCAAGATCATCCTGGAGAACATATCCCCGGACTCCGTCTTCGGTTTGAACCTTTATGTATCCGTTCTCGCGAATACCACCGCCGTCTATCACCCGAAGTTTGTCTCCGGCCTTAAGTTCCTTAAGTCTGTCCGCCTGAAGTTCTTTTCCCGCACGGACGGGAGTATCCTCTTTAACATCCATACAAAGATACTGTTCCGTATTATAAGTTATAATAAGCCTTGCGGGATCTTCCTCAAATCTGTACGTGATCCCCAATTGCTCAAGGAATGCCGTGGCAACATAATATACTCCGTCAGATTTTTTTATGATCGGTACGTTTGCCTCCGAAGGATCGTCATTACAGGAGAAACGATTGCTGTCAGGCGTGAAATCATAAACCTCCGTAGGTGTCGTATAAATTACCGCATTTTCCGATTCCACAACAAAGAATCGATGCGAATACATCTTTGAAACAGTCTCCAGATCAATATATGTCATACCGTCCTCAAACAGCGCATACTTGTCATATACCGTTTCATCTATGATGATCATCGCTTTTCCCTCGGGAACCTCATAATAATCCGAGAGTTTCATGACCACTGTACTCCCCTCATCTTTGGCAAACAGTGAACATCCCGCCAGTACCCCCACACATGCCAGCACCAGGCACATAAAGCCTGCATGCCTAAAAAGTTTCCTCATCTTACTTACCTTCCGAATCTCGATATTTTCCTCGCCCTCGACCGCTGATTCATCCTCCGATCGCAAAGACTCGACACACCCCTGCCGACCACAATTTACAACACAATAAACGCAGCCCAAAAGCTGCGTTTATTGTACCATCTAATCCGCAGTATGGCAAGCCGAGGATAGCGGATTTTATAGGGTTTTAAGGCCTTCAGGTCGTTAAACGTTTACATATCCTTTTTCTGTCCGAACGGCTGATAGATGCTTTGATATTTTGCGGACAGGAGGATCCGCCGATTCTTTTCTGTGATATATTATATCAGCCCGGACAATATTACCGTCTCACGGGATCTTTCAGGATCTTCCGACTAATTTTCCGAAGAGTTTTTTTGTTTCATACCCCGGTGAGAAAGGATTTTCTTCATATGGAAATTTAAATGCTTTTATACCGCACGGCAACAGTTCCGCCGATTCTTTTCCGGCCATATTGATCAGTACGCGGCATTCCGAACTATCCGGCTTTTCCCGCGTCATTCTTTCAAGGAAGCTATAGTCTTCATCTCTCCAAAGAGCTCCGCCTCCTACAAGGATTACCATATCAAAGCCCACAGTCGCTTCACGAAAGCATCTGACCGGGTCACTTCCGAGATCGGCCACAAACCGCATCCCTTCCGTATCATTGCCCATCCTAATGATTTCGAAAATACTTTTGGCTTTTCCCTCGCATACGGGTCCGGACTCACTTTGGTCCCAACCGCCCTCATTCCCTGCCGTTATGTAGCGAATACCTCTTTTCAATCGTCCCCTGCCTGCCTCGGCAAGAAACTCTTCAAGCCTTTTATTACTTTTTCTCTGAACAAATGCAACCGGCCCGTACTCCGCCAGTACACTTGCAAGGCTGACGGCTACATGTGTCGCACCACACCCCCTCGACAATCCCAGAACTGCGATGCGTCTGTTATGCGCCTCAACTCCGGCTCGAACAGCCTTCTTCCTTTTTGTCGCTCCCTTTATCATTTTTGTGACTATGATACTCGATCCAATCCTACTGCGCTTTTTTTCTTCGGTACATCTCTGTGCTATCTTTTCCAACTTTTTTTTGGTTCTTTTCCCTGCCAACGAATGATCAAGCATGAAGTAAATGAGTTTTCCGAGGCTGTAAATATCACTCTCCTTCCCCGGCTCTTCCCCCTTTAAAATTTCGGGTGCTGTATATCCTGCCGTATAAAAACGGAAATCAGACTTTTCACCTTCACACTCTGCCGTCCCCAGGTCAATTATACGGACTCGGTCAGAAATCATTATGTTTTCGGGTTTCAGATCAAGATTGGTGAGCCGGATCGAACGATCCTGCAGATATTCAAGAACGGAGCAGATCTGCTCCAAATGATCCAGAAGTTGTCCTTCACAGACAGTATTTTTCAGATAAAAATCTTTTAGGGTATCTCCTTCAATGAATTCCTCGATTATATAAATATACTCTTCATCCTCATCCACATCAAAAATCGACGGAATCCCCGGATGCGAAAGCCTCATGAGAGTAACCGCTTCAGATGCCAGTTTATCATGGGCCGCTCCCGATCTTCTGATCCCTTTAATAATCCTTTTCACATGCAACGAGCGATGCTCTGCGAGCCACACGGTGCCGTGTTTATGAGCACAGATCCGGTTTATGATCCTGTATCTGTCAAGAATATTAAATTCCTCCTTTCTTTTTTTCTTGAACGACTGTAGAAATATTATAAATCAGCCGATATATATATAACAAGGAGATCATTATTGTAATAATCCACAAAAATCAGCCACCCGTTTTGTGCAACATTTTTTGGGACAACGTATAATACAAATGTGATTGACTTGTTAAGTCAAAATGCTTATACTGAATTACACTCTTCAAAGGAAGTGAGTTATCATTTCCGAATCCTCTCCGAATACTTCAACGAAGTATTAGGCAGAAAGACCGAATCGAAAGGGGGCTTGTTTATGAAATTCGAAAAGATCAGTGAAAATCAAATTCGTTGTACCCTTTACAAGAAAGATCTTGTCGACAGACAACTTAAAATCAGCGAGCTCGCCTACGGGTCAGACAAGGCCAACGCATTATTCCGTGATATGCTTATGCAGGCCTCAACCGAATGTGATTTTGACGCAGAGAACATTCCGCTCATGATCGAGGCGATCCCGCTCTCGACAGACTGCCTTGTTCTTCTCATCACAAAGGTCAGCGATCCCGAAGAACTTGATACCAGATTCTCTAGTTTTACAAAATCTCCGGAGGATGATGAAGATGATGATGATGACGATTTTGAAATAACCGGACGTTCCTTTGCGGACGAAATAATCAGTTGCTTCAATCACCTTTCCGACCTCATCGGCGATCAGCTTTCCGAAAAACTACTCGGCGCATCACAGGCCAAAGACCAAAGTCTTCGCAATGTTCTTAAAGAAAGAGAATCAAGTGCAAGACCCGTACCGAACCTTTGCAAGATTTTCAAATTCAATTCTCTTGACGAGGTTATTTCTCTCGCTAAAAAACTTAAGAAGATTTATCACGGCGAGAACACACTTTACAAGGATCCCGACGGGAAATACCATCTCATAGTTGGTATGTCCGAGCACACAGTCGGTGAGTTTAACAATGTAATAAACATCATCTCCGACTACGCTCCGACTGAAAAAATTTCCAATGCGGGCACTGCATATTTCGACGAGCATTATAAAATCATTGTTCAGGGCAATGCGCTTCAGGCACTTTCCCGTATTTGATGGTTTACATACTCGTTCGACATCTACCCATATAAAGAAACAACCCCCGGTTCGCGCAGCGTTCCGGGGGGATTCTTTTTCGATTTTAAAACGATCAGCCTTCTACGATTGCTCCGTTAGGGCATGTTGCCTGGCATGAACCACACTCAAGGCAAGTATCTGCATCGATCTCGTAATGCTCAGCGCCTTCTGAAATAGCACTTACAGGACAAGCTTCTGCACAAGAACCGCAACTAACACAATCGTCAGTAATCTTATAAGCCATATTCTACCTCCTGATAATAATAACAGTGATTATTTTGAGTTCGGCTTAACACCTTACTCATCGCACGAGGTTATCATATACCATCTTACCGCAAAAAACAAGACCGCTTTCATCAGATCATTTAAAGGTCTCTGTCATAAGACACAGCTATCCGAAATTTGCGGTCTTTTAAATTATTTTGCTGTCACTTCAAGGAAACGGTTGATCTGCTCAACGAGTGCATCTGCATCAATACCATGAACCATGGCAGCTTCCTCAAGGCTCTCTGCCTGTGCTGCGGGGCATCCGAGGCAATGCATTCCTGCAGACATAAGAACAGGTGCAACTTGCGGATTCTCTCTTAAAAGAGCTCCGATTTGTGTATTTTTGTCGATCATTAGGTTTTCCTCCTTTCCGCTCACTCATGTTTAAGCAAATTAGCAAATCTTGTATATTCAAGCTGGCAGCCGAGTTTAACGGTCCCAATCGGTCCGTTACGCTGCTTACGAATGATTATCTCAGCTGTTCCCTTATCCTCACTTTCAGAGTTATATACTTCATCCCTGTAAATGCACATTACGAGATCGGCATCCTGCTCTATCGCTCCCGACTCACGCAGATCCGAAAGAATAGGTCTTTTGTCGGGTCTCGATTCAAGCGCACGCGAGAGCTGCGAAAGCGCTATTACCGGGCATTTTATCTCACGGGCAATGTTCTTAAGTTCTCTCGATATCTCCGAGATCTCATTTTGTCTGGATTCAGTCTTATGCCCTGCCGACATCAGCTGCAGGTAGTCGATAATAACAAGTTTCAGGTCCTTTTCCACTTTCCATCTTCTACACTTTGAGCGCAGCTGGGCTATGGTTATGCTCGGTGTTTCATCAATGATCAGTTTTGAACTTCCCAGCATCGTTCCGCTCTTAACGAGTTCCGTCCAGTCGTTGCCGTCAATATTGCCCGTTCTCATTGACTGGGACTCAACCTTCGAATGCATAGACAAAAGCCTGTTTGCAAGCGACTCACTCGACATTTCCAAACTGAAGAATGCCACCGAGATGTCCTTTTTCAGAACAGCGTACTCAACTATATTAAGAGCAAGGGCGGTCTTCCCCATTGAAGGCCTTGCCGCGATAAGGATCAGATCGGAAGGCTGGAATCCCGCAGTCATGAAATCAAGATCGGTAAATCCGCTGGGTATTCCCGTAACGGCACCATGCTTTTCGGACGCTGCTTCTATAGTGCACAAAGCATTCGAAAAAATCTCTCTCGTGGATTTTATATCTCCCGTTCTCTGATTCTGTGCTATATCAAATATGGTTTTTTCGGCAGATGATAATATTTCCGAGATCGGTTCACCTTCTCTGTAACACTTATCCGATATTTCTTTGGACGCTGAGATAAGGCGTCTCAAAAGAGCTTTTTCGGCAACGATGGTCGCATGATGCTTGACATTGGCCGAAGTGGGGGTATTAAGCACAAGTTCCGTCAATATCTTCTGGATATCTCCTGCCTTTTCCGACCCGATCTTTTCTGTTATCTTATCCGATAACGTTACCGGATCGATCGGAATCCCCGCATAATCCAGGTCAATTATGCATCCGAAATACATCCCCAGCACAGAATCGTAAAAATCTTCCGCGTGAAGGATGTCTCCCACCTCTCTGACACAATTGGAGTCAATCAGCATTGCTCCGATCACGGCCTTCTCTGCTTCGCTGCTGTGAGGCACCGTTCGTTTTATGATCGTCTCGTCCATTATATTCCTTTTACTGCCAAAAATACCGGGCTCCCCGATATCTCTTTACCGTTTAATATCCATCCTTTGCGGCCTTAATCTGTATCGTTGGTCAGATATCGGCCGGTTCAGGCATCATATATCAGATCACGTCAACCTCAACCTTCATCTCTATACTAACCTTTGGATGAAGCTTGATCGTTACATTATATACTCCGGCATTCTTGATATTGTCCGAAAGTACTATCTTCTTCTTGTCTACCTCATATCCGAGTTGTTCCTCAATGCCTGCGCTTATTTCCTTGGCCGTAACGGCTCCGAAAGTCCTGCCGCCCTGTCCGCCTTTGATCGAAAGCTTTACCGACGCTGCCGAAAGTTTATCTCCGAAGGCTTTAGCCTCTTCATAGATTTCTTTCTGTCGCTGCGCCTCTTCAGCCTTACGCACATTAAGTTCTTCCATATTCTTCGGTGTAGCTTCCACACCAAGCTTCTTGGGAAGGATAAAATTTCTTGCGTAGCCGTCACTGACCTTAACTACATCTCCTTCTTTTCCAAGACTCTTAACATCTGTAAGTAAAATAATCTGCATCAGATTTCTCCTCCCTCAGTCATCTCGGCAAGAACATTTCTGACTCTGTCCATAGCTCCCTGTAAATCGCAGTCCGTAAACTGTGCTCCGGCAACGCTCATATGCCCTCCGCCACCGAGTTTCTCCATTACTACCTGAACATTAACTTCGTCTATCGATCTTGCACTGACATAAATCATATTATTATAGTCTGTAAATACAAAACTTGCCTTAATATTGCTCACATCCATAAGCTCGTTGGCAACCTGTGCTCCGAGTACCGTCGGACTTGCCGCACCTTCGGCATCACATACGGCGAGCGCATAACACCCCATAAACATCTGCGCCGATGCTATGGAACGCGCTTTAGCGATATATTCGGGCATATCTGTTCTGAATGCCTTTCTGATACGCGTAACGTCGGCTCCGCATCTTCTGAGGTATGCCGCTGCCTCAAACGTTCTTATGCCGGTCTTCGTAACAAATCCGTTTGAATCGATCATAATTCCTGCAAACATTGCGTCTGCTTCGAGAGTCTTAAGCTTTATATCATCACCGATATACTGTATGATCTCGGCAATAACTTCACATGCGGACGAAGCGGCAGTCTCAATATACGAAAGAGACGGATTGACAATAACTTCCGAGCTTTGTCTGTGGTGGTCAAGCACCACTACCTGCTTTGCTTTATCAAGAAGTTCAGGGCATTCGGTATGACTCGGCCTGTTCACATCAACAACAATAACGATTGAAAGCGGATCGATCGCATCAAGTGCCTGCTGTGAAGATATGATCATACCGTCATAGTCACTGTTGTTTCTGAACCTGTCAACCATGATCTCAAGTGAACTGGTGATCTGGTCAAGTACTATATGTGCCTCCTTATTAAGCCCTTTCGCTATCCTGTATACTCCGACAGCCGAACCGAAAGCATCTATATCAGGCATCGAATGTCCCATGATAAAAATCTTATCCTTGCTCTCAATAAGCTCACGAAGTGCATGTGCTTTAACGCGTGCCTTAACCTTCGTATTCTTTTCGACAGAGCCGCTCTTTCCGCCGTAGCATTCGATATTTTCTCCGCTTTTTATTACAACCTGGTCGCCGCCGCGTCCAAGTGCAAGATCTATCGCTGCTCTCGCAGCATCATATGTACGGATGTACGTTCCGTTCTTGGCTCCGATTCCGAGGCTTATGGTAACCGACATATCATTACCGATATTGACACTTCTGACTTCGTCAAGTATCGGGAATTTGGTGGCCTTCAATTTTTCAAGATAATGTCTCTGGAAAACAAGAATATATTTGTCTTTTTCAATATTCTTGATCACCGTGTCGTAATTCTGGAAGAATTTATTTATCTTTCTGTTAACAAGTGCAGTCAGAAGGGACCGACGCACCTCATCAATACTTTCAAGAGCCTCATCGTAATTATCAATATAAAGAAGTCCTATAACAAGTTCCTGATCAAGGATATCCTTCTGTAACTTTCTGATAAGAGTCTCATCGTAAAGATAAATCCCTATAGCCCTGCCGGACTTTCCGCCACCCGGCCTGCGTTTCTCCGAATTCCAAAACGAGCCGTCACAGAAACCGTCCATCTCAAACGATCTGAGGTCGGCCTTGAAACTCATTTCCTTAAATTCAAACGTTATCTCGGCTTTACCGTCAGCAGGCGGAAATACCGAAATATTCAGTTCGGGAATTATTTCATCAATATGCTGCCGGTTCTTGATCCTTTCTCCCGAAAGGCGCAGGAACTCACTGTCTGCCCAGAGAATACATCCTTCCTCATCAACAATGACATAAGGAACAGTCATTTCACTGAGAAGTTTTCGCTGAGTCTGATCAAAACTGATCCCAAACTTAACGAGCTCTCTGTCCAGCCTTTTCCATCTTATCACAAATAATACTGCACAGATAAGCGCATACACCGCCGTGAAGACGAGGCCGGTCAGGCCCGCATCCGTACTGATCGTGAACAGATATATGTCCATTATAACCAGCAGTACACACATGTATAAAGGAACCTGTAGGAGCATTGCTATTATATGTCGCATATTCCCCTTTAATCGCATATTCCCTCCTCTAAAGAATCGTTACCACGTTTCCGCCGTCAAACGCATCCCTATGTACCGGGCTTAAACAATATCTTATCTTGCCTTCCCGATTTTGCCCAAAATCAAGTTTATTCTATCACATTTTATGCAAAATTAAAAGAGGGACAACCCTTGACCGGGATGTCCCTCCCATTTGTTCTTTATCGGCAAAAAATCACTCAACAGTATAAGGTAAAAGAGCAAGATGACGAGCACGCTTAATAGCTACAGTCAGTGCTCTCTGATGCTTAGCGCAAGTTCCGCTGATTCTTCTGGGAAGAATCTTTCCGCGTTCAGAGATGTACTTCTTGATCTTGTTAACATCCTTATAATCGATTACTGCATCTGCTTCTGCGCAGAAGCTGCAAACCTTCTTCTTTCTTCTTATGATTCTTTTCCTAACGGGAGCTTCCTTATCCGACTGCTCCTTATTCTTTGTAAACGGCATGTTAATTTCCTCCTGTCCAATTCATAGGTTGCTACTGATTACGCAAACGGTAATTCATCAGCTTCTCCGAGACTTCCGGGAACATTCATAAATCCTTCTGCCGGAGCTTCTCCCGAGGAAGCAGCTGTAGAAGTTCCTGCGGCCTGTGACCCGCTCTGGCTTCCTTTGCTCTCTGCGAATTCGAGTTCTTCAACAATTATCTGTACACTGTACACCGTCTGGCCTTCTTTGTTCGTATAATTATCATTCTGAACACGGCCCGTAACAAGCATCTTTGTTCCTTTTTTAAGGTACTTCTCAACAAATTCAGCTTGCTTTCCAAACGCTGTACAATTGAAAAAATCTGTTGTGGTATCTCCTTCTCTCGCGAATCTGCGGTCAACGGCAATACTGAATCTGCCGACCGCTCTCTGATTATCTCCGTATCTAACTTCGGGATCTCTGGTCAATCTTCCCATTAAAATAACTTTGTTCATTAGTGGACCTCCTTACTTTTCGTCCTGTCTAATGCATAAGTATCTGAGCACGTTTTCCTTGATCCTGAGTCTCTGCTCAAGTTCAGCGGGAGTCGTTGCTTCAGCTTCGAATTGGATGAAGTAATAATTGCCTTCATTCATCTTTTGGATTTCATAAGCCAATTTCTTCTTACCCCAGTCTTCGACTTTGAGATCATTACCACCGAACTTGGTGATCATGTCCTTAACCTCGTCGACTACGGCATTTCTGGCCTCATCCTCGATTTTTGCATTGACAACTAAGGCTAACTCGTACTTGTTCATAGTTGCTTGCACCTCCTTTTGGTCTCTGGCTATCCGTCCTGCGGATAACAAGGAATAATATATCACAGGTGACCATTTTATCAT
>JAILKT010000016.1 GCA_024693545.1 Lachnospiraceae bacterium | reverse complement strand
GCGGGCGCGGCCTCGGCAGGATTCCTTGCTACGATCGGACTCGATATGTTTGATTTGACGGTTCTTATCGCCGGAGTGATCGTTTTGTTTGCGGTCAGCATGGTGCAGAGAAAAGGAAGCGTGCGAAAACGTCTCTTTGCGGCTCCGTTCGCACTGCGCGCGGGTGTCGTGATCGCTGTTTTGGCAGCACTCATTCTTCTCGGCGCCTATGGTCCCGGATACGACGTGGGACAGTTCATATATAACAGATTCTGAGGCAGGACACTAAGAGGGACAGTTCATATATAACAGATTTTGAGGCAGGACATGAAGTGCCGTGCGCTCATGAGTAATAAACGCAGCGTTGCGCGGTTGTCCGCATACCATAAGGAAAGGAGGGACGAGAGGTGGAAGATACAAAAGAAACCGTAAAAGGCGAAACAATCGAAGGGACGGAAGAAACCGCCGGTAATTCTTCGGCGGGTTCGAAGAGTTTGAAGATCGCGAAAATCCTTTGCGCTATGGGCGTTTGCCTGGTTGTTTTTGCGGCACTGCAGCGGCTCGTCACTCCCAAATATACGGAAGGCGATATGGCCGAAGGAGGGCTTATCGCATCGTATTATGATTCGGAAAAGAACCATGATGTCATATTCCTCGGTGATTGCGAGGTTTACGAGAATTTCGATCCCGAGGTCATTGAAAAGGAATCGGGCCTGAAGTGCTATATACGAGGGAGTGCGCAGCAGCTCATATGGCAGTCATACTATCTTCTCGAAGATACGCTTCGCTACGAAACGCCGAAGGCCGTCGTCTTTAACGTTCTTTCACTCAAATACAACGAGCCTCAGAACGAAGCCTACAACAGAATGACCCTTGAGGGAATGGAGTGGTCAACTTCGAAGATCGCTGCGATCAACGCGTCGATGACCGAAGAGGAGTCGCTCGTCACATACATCTTCCCTATCCTCAGATATCACGACAGGATCAGGAACCTGAGCGCAGATGACTTTAAGTATTTCTTTGAGTCGCCGAAGCTTACCGCGGACGGGGCGTATCTGAGAGAGGGCGTTGTGCCGGCGGAGCATGTTCCGGAGGGGAAACCGCTTGATTCATATGAATTCGGTGACAATGCATGGAAATATATGGAGAAGATCCGCACGCTCTGCGAGGAAAACGGGATCAAGCTCATACTGATCAAGGCACCTTCCGTCTATCCGTTCTGGTATGATGAATGGGATGACGAGGTATCGGAATATGCCGAAAAAAACGGCCTCTCATACGTGAACCTTCTCGACAGGACGCTTGCCGGGCAGACCGGGGTCGATTTTGCGAAGCATACTTACGACGGAGGACTTCACCTCAACAAAGAGGGAGCCGGGGAGCTTAGCAGATTCTTTTCCGCACCGCTCAAAACCCTTGTAAATACTGATACTACAATTGTAGACAAAAAGGCTCCTGCCGCTGAAATCGGACAAACCGGCGGAGCGGATAAAGAGAAAAACAAAGACGTGGACGGAGTCACAGACGCGGGCAAAGATGTGGATAATAATGAAACTCAGCCTTCGGCTCCGTCAGATTCTAAGGAAAATTCGGAGACTGACGCCTATGTATTCGAATATAAAGGCTCGTCTCTGGTCCCCGGAATGAAATGGGATGAGAAGATCAGGAACGAACTCGGCGAACCTATCAGTTATTTTGAGGCGAAGAGCTGTGTGTTTGAGGGAATCGACAGGATGTACACTTATCCGGGATTCGAGGTGGATGTGAGTCCCGACGGATCGGGCGGTGAGGCAGTGTCGAGTGTTTATCTGCTTGATGATTCCATAACAACTCCCGAAGGCGCTTATATCGGCTGCTCCGGAAATATGATAGAGACGCTTTACGGTGAGGATGAAACCGGGAAAGATGATGAGGCGCCGGACGAAAATGCAAATCCGGAATTCGGCGGGACAGCCGATGATACGAATGACAGAAGCCTTTCATACGTTAAAGGCGGAATAAAACTGAAGTTTATAATAAAGGACAACGCGGTCGTCAGCATATGTTATTCTATAAGTGAGGAATAAATCTGAAAGTAACCCCGGGGCCGAAGCGCCGGGCAATGAATGAAATCACATGATCCGGAGGCCGAAGCGCCGGGCAGTGAATGAAATCACATGATCCGGGGGGCGAAGCACCGGGCGATGAATGATGTTACTTTACCTGAGTGCCGAAGGTGGCCTTGGTAAGGGCATCAAATTCCTGCCAGGGTGCAAGGTCGGAAAGCTCTTTGAGAGCCTCGGCAAGGCTTAAATAATACCAGCCGATGGCTTCACGGCTGCCGGCTTTGAAGGTGGACCATAGGCGTTCGTCACGTTTTACGGCGTCGCGTGCGATTGAGCGCATGTTGGAAAGCTTGTCACCGAGGACGACGATCTTGATCTCGCGGGATGCGGCAGCGATGCGGGCAAGAGAATCCTGCTTGCGGAGGCGCCATGATTCGGCGGGAGAGAGTCCCACATTCAAGGGAGAAAAGCGGTCAGTCAGGACGTCAACGATTTCGGCAACTCTGTGGCCGAATTCCTCGGAAATATCATCAAGTGTTGCGGGAGTATCTTCAACAACGTCGTGAAGAACAGCTGCGGCAAGAAGCTCCGGATCTTCACTGACGGAAGATACAATTACGGAAGCCTCAAGCGGATGAAGCAGGTAAGGGATCGTTTTCCCTTTACGTACAACACCTGAATGAGCCTTTGATGCAAATGCCACCGCTTTTTCATAAAGTGAAGTATCTTGCATACATTATCCTTTCGTTCCATGCCTGTACCGAAAAACGGATCTTAAACAACTGAACCGGATGAAAGGATTTGCCGCATCGGTCCGATTGTTTTAAAATCATTATACTAGTTGTACCACGAGGCAGGAGAAAAATCAAATTCGGAAAGAGGGTCACATGATGTCAAAAAACGCGAAGAACGGTCCTATACTTGAGGCGGAGATGGAATGCACGATTTCTCTCAGGATCAAAGATGAAGTATTCAGACCCGGAAGAGTGAGAGTGCATTTACCGGCGCCCATAAACGCCGATTGGCTGTTCATGGGTCAGGTTCTCGATTCCTCGCCTGAGTTCAGAATGATAAGCATTGAGGATCATCCGCAGCGGTCGGCATGGTTTGATGAAGTCATTGACGAGAACAGAGAGTTCAGTATCACATATGCGTTTGAGAGTGCGACGGAAACGATAAAGCCGGATCCGGACGAAATAAATAAAACACAACAGCCGGGGCGCGCGGTAGATCCCGAAATGATAAAGGAATATGAAAAGATCAGCCACTGTGACTGCACATCTTATACGGGGCCGCTTGCAAAAAAAATATCGATCATGGATCTTACTTCGGAAACGTGGCTGAAGGTTCCCAGAATCGGGGAGGCGGCAGAGCTGATGGGCATTGGCGAAGGCGGGATCGAAGAACTGTGGAAGACACCCGGAAATCTGATAAAGACGATCTTTGATTATTGTGCCGGAGAAAAGTTTAAAGTGTCCGCCGAAAACCTTTCGCGGAACGAAACGCTTGTAACGCTTATGCGGGCCTGCAGGGTACCTGCGCGATGGCAGGGAGGCTTCAGGCTGAAAGACGGATCTGCGGTCGCCGCAGATTGGGCAATCGTGCATGCAGCACCTTACGGATGGATATATATGGATGCTCAGGCTGCTTACGAGTCGATCGGGGAAGGCGACAGAGAACTTGCAGACTTTTATTTCGGTGGGATCGACGCACTTCGCGTACCGACGGCATCGCGGCTCGGAGCCGGGCATTATCCGGCGAGGGATCATAGGCGTTCGGATGAAAAATACAATCTTTACGGTGAGGCGGAATTTGAAGAAAGAGGCCTTTCCGGCAGTGAATTTGACACAACCGTAAAGATATCACGCAGAGGATAAATGATAAAAAAGTGGCGCTCAGAGTTTTTTCATGATATAACATAAGCTGAAAACGAATATCGGATCAATTATAAAAGGGTACCGGGCGCGCGCTTTTGCTGGGAAACTATTGGTAATTGGAGTTAATGATATATGGACAAACGCAGAAAAAAGCAATTTCGAGCCCTGAAAAAAGGACATCCGATCGTTTCAATCGGCATGTTTGTGGCTTTGTGTGTTGCGCTGACGCTTTTGGTCGGCACAATAGCATCGTTGATAATAAGTTATATAATCGATTCTAAGCTTGGTTCCGAGTACAGAGACCTTCAGTACATGACGAGGATTTACGAGACTGCCGAAGGTGAACTTGAGGATGATCGGATATACGAGCTGCTCAATGTGGAAGGCCGCGATTATTTTATCACATCGAAAGACGGAAAAATAATTTATGAATACGGTCGCAATACAGCAGAACCTCAAAAGGTCAGCGCTTTCCTTTCATACATGACGGATGGGGAAAATGAAGCCGCTGAGGCTGAAAAGGTAATAATAAGGTTTGACTCGGAGCGCCATCTTCTTTCAACGGATGATGAAGGATATATAGACATTGATGAGTTGGGGCTGATCATGCAGTTCCCCGAAATTGTCGAGTCATCTAATGAGATAGGGACAACGGGAAACGATAATTTCCTGACGAGGATATTTGACATTGAACCGGGCACAGTGGCCAAGATACCGATATGGTTTGAACTGCCGATCGGAAACGAAGGAAATGTACTTTGCGGAAAGACGTTCATTAAAGTAAATATGAGCGATTTCGCATGGATCAGCGCGCTGTTTTTGTCGCTCTTCGTCCTTGTGATGGTTATGTTCGTGATAATCTTCGTAAATCTCATAAAAGGACTTGTCAGAAAAAGGAATGCAGCAAAAATATTCTTTACGGATATTTCCACCAGAGGAAGAAACTGGATGTGGTTCCTCCTTCACGGCGAGCAGTATATGAAAAGCACGTTCGCCAAGAAGGATACATTTGCGATCGTCAACCTTGTTTTTGTCAATTACAGAAATTACTGTGTATGCCATTCTCTGGCAGCGGGAGACGATCTTTTAAAAGAGATTGACAAACGGATAAACGCCAAGCTGAATCGTAATGAGATATGTGCGAGAGTTACAGGCGCTGAATTTGCGCTTTTGCTTAAATTCCATGACAAAAGAGCACTTGAGGCAAGAATAAGGGAGATCATCGAAGAACTTTCGAGTGTCGACGGAGAACACATTTTCCATTTCCAGGCGGGTGTTGAACTTATCGGCGTGGCCCGCAACGCAAACGGGAAAGTAACCAAAAGACGCTACTTCGATATGGAGGTTGCATATAACAACGCATGTACAACCCGTGCAACCCTCGCGGGAACGGAAGAGTCGGGTCTTGCTTTCTTTGACGAGAGAATGGTTGAGGAACAGCGCTGGGTTGACAGGGTTCAGGAGAATCAGAGACATGCTGTTGAAAACGAGGAGTTTAAAGTATTTTATCAGCCGAAATATGACCCTCAGACGGATGAACTTAAAGGCGCGGAAGCGCTTATACGATGGATATCTCCCGAATTTGGGCTTGTACCTCCGGGTAAGTTTATTCCTATATTTGAGAAAAACGGGTTCATTACCGAGATTGATCACTATATGGTGACACATGTGGCAAGAGATCAGAAAAGGTGGATCGACAGCGGCTTCGAATGTGTTCCTGTTTCGGTCAATATTTCCAGAGCCCACTTTATTGAAAACGATCTTGCGGAGCAGATACGGGATATGGTCGATGCAGAAGGAACTCCTCACGAGCTTATCGAGCTTGAACTTACGGAAAGTGCTTTCTTTGATGACAAAAAGGCACTTGTAAGTACGATCAAAAAGCTCAGATCATATGGATTTATGGTATCGATGGATGATTTCGGCTCGGGCTACTCGTCGCTGAATTCCCTTAAGGATATGCCGCTTGATGTGCTTAAGCTTGATGCGGAATTCTTCAGGGGAGGGAACAACAATACTCGGGGAGAGATTGTTGTCAGCGAAGCTATAAGGCTTGCAAAGTGTCTGAACATGCGTACTGTTGCGGAAGGCGTTGAGGTCAAGGAACAGGTTGATTTCCTTGCAGGCCAGGGCTGCGATATGATCCAGGGGTATTATTATGCAAAACCCATGCCCGGTAATGAATATGAAGAGCGTATGAAACAGAACGAGATAGAGAAAAAGAGAATCACCGAAAAAGTAGAGAGTGCCGAGTTCGCGACATTTATCGGTGATAACGCCGATGTGACTGCTATTACAGAAGCCGGAACAGCAGGATGACGGTTGATTGAGAAGAGTAAAAACTTCTCCTTGACAAGAAGGGAATCAGGGCTGTATAATCTCTTTGTTGCGCGGAAATTTTCATCGTTGCCATTTTGAGAAGTGTTACAATCGAAAATTTTCATCGTCACCCTTCGGGAGACTCGAAAATTTTCTAATGACTCGCTTCGCAAGCTCCGCGACTTTGCTAACGAATCGTTTCACGATTCTTACCGCAAAGCACGCAAACTTGCTTCGCAAGTTTGGTGGTCATGGGGGATCTTAGCTCAGCTGGGAGAGCATCTGCCTTACAAGCAGAGGGTCATAGGTTCGAGCCCTATAGGTCCCACTTTTTACGGAAGCGATTGCTTCCGTTATACGGCGAAGTAGCTCAGTTGGCCAGAGCACGCGGTTCATACCCGCGGTGTCGAGGGTTCGAATCCCCCCTTCGCTACTTATAAAGAAAAGACTCTTGTACTTACAAGAGTCTTTTTCTGTTATCATGGATCTCTGAATGAGCCGCTGCCGCGCTTACAAGACTCGGCGGGGGATTCGGGCCGGTAAAAGCCTGCATCTCCAAACCGGGTTCCGCGCATCCTCATTGTGATAAAAAATATCGGGAAAATAAAGAAATAATTGCACATCGGATAATCATGTATGATATAATATAAAACAGATATTTTATAAATGTGAAGGAGGTATTAACATGGCGTTTTGTAAGTATTGTGGGGCTCAGATCCCGGAGGGTGGTGTTTGTAATTGTCCTCAGGCTCAAGCAGAAGCAGCGGGGAATGTTTCTCAGCCGGCACCTGCGGTTCAACCCGCACCTGTGGCTCCTCAGCCTGCACCTGCAGCTCCTCAGCCCGCACCCGTAGGTCAGCAGCCCGTACCCGCAGTTCAGCCTGTTCCCATGTATCAGCCGTATCCCGGAAACCCTGCAGGAAACGGATTCTTCGGGAAAGCATTTGCTCAGTTCGGATCATTTTTCACGAAACCGGTTTCACTTATTACCGATTCTGTTGAAGGAAAGATTCCTTTTGAAGCAACCCTGGTACTTGGCGGACTTTATGCGGTTGTTGTTTGGATCATGCTCATGATCGTTGGATTTGTTTCGGGAGCAGGTCCCATGTCGATCATTTGGTCTCTTCTTGCAGCCATTGTTGTTTGTGGTTTCAGAGTAGGCATTGCCGCTCTTATCAGTGTATTTGCCAAAGGCGCCGGCATTACATTTAAGAAGTCTCTTGCTGTTTGCCTCACTACATCGATCCCCGCAACCATTTGCTGGTTCTTATACGGGACACTCGGTCTTGCGGCAGGATTCCTTTCGGGATTCTTCTTCGCGGCAGCACTCCTTATTTCACTTGTATATTATGTAATGTTCATCAGTACGTACGTTAAAGATGCCAACAAGGTATTCCTCTTCGCTATCATAATCGCAGGAGTACTTGTTATCGCTAACCTGGCAATGGGCGGATACGGCTCATTCATTGCAGGCAGAGCTGCAGCACGTTCGCTTTCAAGCTACGGCGATCTCTTAAAGTCACTCTTCTGATGTGACGCCGGAAAATGCTGTATGTGCGTAAGGCGCGGATAAACGGTATGCACATGAGGTACACCTCTCTGATGCATATGCGCAGAGCGCGGATAAACGGTATGCACATGAGGTACACCTCTCTGATGCATATGCGCAGAGCACCGGATTAACGTATATGTGTAAAATACCGGGTCGTAGCACAGCTTTAAGATGCCAAAACAAAGGTCTTCCACGGATGTGGGAGACCTTTTCTGTGTAAAAACGGACATGTAATCCGCGTCGATTATTGCCCGTGAACACATGGATATTTCATGCCCTGTTTCGGCAAGGATGATTTCGGATTGTGTTATAACGGTTTTCCTTGAAAAATCAATATTTTTTGCTATAATATCATGGTGAATTTGTGTGCCTGTATATCCCGGTAAAAATCTGTATGCCGGGAGAGAGATAACGGCGGATCACATGGGCGTTGTCCCGTGCGAGAAGCTTTAGATAACGGACTGTAAGGGAGAAGGACCGAGCAGGCGTTTATGACGGATTTGTTCCGGGGAAGGAAAACTACTGAGAAATGTTTAAATCGCATATCCTGAAGTACAGGGTGGGAATCATCTCCATGATCGTGGTGATGACCTGTATGATAATATGCTCTGTGTTATTTGATACATCCGGAACCGCAGAAGAACCGGACGTTTCAACCGTTTCCGAGAATCAGGAAAACGAAACAGAAGCAGGTGTTACAACCGTGATATCGAAAGAAATGCCGACGCCTACGCAAGCGCCGGCGGTAATTTCTGCTGACGCCGATCAACATCAGGTTAGTGATCCGGCAGCAGAACAGATCGATACTGAAACAACCGAGCCGGAGGGGGATCCGGTGGTGGTGTCTGACGGGGACCTGACCGAGGAAATCATGGGAGAAATCCTTTCACAATATGAGCTGACAATGATCGGTGAAGACGACGAAGAAGTTATCCTTGATATTAACGAAGTTGAGTTTCTGCCGATCTACACGCACGGAACCAGGGACGACAGTGTGGCGGTCATCCAGTCAAAGCTCATGGATCTCGGATTTATGGATCCTGCGGAACCTACGGATTACTACGGAAGTATTACGATGGATGCGGTAAAACGCTTCCAGAGGCAGAACGAACTTAAGCAGGACGGTATCATGGGTCAGGAAACGATCGCTATGATACTCGATCCCGAAGCAAAAGCATACCTTCTTAAAAAGGGTATGGAGGGTGATGATGTCGAGATGATCCAGACACGTTTGTACGAGCTTGGATATCTTGAAAATAAATCACTTATTACCGGTTCTTTCGGATCCGATACCGAAGATGCCGTCAGGGCTCTTCAGAAAGCCAACGGCCTTACGGCAGACGGTCTTATCGGCGCAGCTACAACCGAAATGCTTTATTACGGCGACGTTAAGGCAAATCTCCTTTCGTTCGGCGATAAGAGCGATATTATCCTTGAATGCCAGAACAAACTTAAGGATCTCGGATATCTGACGACGAGTCCCGATGGGCTTTACGGCGGAGATACTCTTGCTGCTGTTAAGCTCTTCCAGTCGAGAAATGACCTCGTCGTTGACGGTTATCTCGGACCCACGACAAGAGAAAAGCTTATGAGCTCATCGGCCACACCCAACGGTCTGGTTATCGGAGATGAGGGTGATACCGTTAAGCGTGTTCAGGAGCTTCTCATAAAACTCGGTTACCTTTCAAAGGGCAGCGCAACCGGATATTTCGGTGATGTTACGGATAAAGCGGTCAAGAGTTTCCAGAAGAATAACGGACTTGTTGCCGACGGTAATGTCGGACGAAAGACGATGGCTATGCTCACGGACGGCGGAAAGAGCTCGTCGGGATCTTCGGGTGCGGTTGAAACCGGAGGTGCAAGCGGTGGCTCTGTTAAGTCGCTCCTGAAGGTTGCGCTTTCAAAGCTTGGTTGTCCTTACAAATACGGAGCAAAAGGACCTGACAAGTTCGACTGTTCGGGCTTTGTATATTGGTGTCTCAATCAGGTTGGCGTAAAGCAGAGTTATATAACGTCTTATCAGTGGCGTACAATAGGTAAGTACAAAAAGATCAATTCGTATTCATCCCTCAAGGCCGGCGATATCATCGTTGTAACAGGTCACGTGGGTATTATAGGCGAAGACGGCACCGTTATCGATGCATCGTCATCACGCCAGCAGATTATGCACAGAAAGCTGTCCTCGTGGTGGAGCAACCGCTTCATCTGTGGATGGAGGATCTTCTGATATGGGATTTTTAAAATATGTTAAGGAAGAGATAGCTGTGATCCGCGAGCGCGATCCTGCTATCAAGAGCGTGATGGAGGTGTTCCTCTATCCGAGCTTTAAGGCTATACTCAGACACAGACTTGCTCACAGGCTGTATAAAAAAGGTCATTATTTCTGGGCCAGAAAGATTTCCCAGAAAACTGTCCGTAAAACAGGTATTGAAATCCATCCCGGAGCGCAGATAGGGAAAGGATTCTTTATCGATCACGGCATGGGCGTTATTATCGGAGAAACCGCGATAATCGGCGACAACGTAACTCTTTATCAGGGAGTGACGCTCGGCGGTACCGGAAAAGAGACAGGTAAGCGTCATCCGACAATCTGTGACAACGTTATGATCGGCGCGGGAGCAAAGGTACTCGGATCGTTTACGGTCGGGGAGAACTCTATGATCGGCGCCGGAGCGGTGATACTTTCGGAGGTCCCTCCGAACTCTACCGTTGTCGGCGTTCCCGGCAGGATCGTCAGACACGAACAGATCAAGATACCGCGTGAAACGCTTGACCAGGTACATCTTCCGGACCCGGTTATGCAGAATATAAACGAGCTTCGCGAGGAGAATGCGCAGCTTAGGAGAATGGTTGAGGAACTTGCACAGGAGATAAAGAAGTGAGATCCGGACCGGAGGTAAAGAAGTGAGATCCGGACCGGAGATAAAGAAGTGAGATCCGCGCAGGAGACAGGGGAGTAAAAACTATAGGAAAGAGACAGGTAAAAAGCTATGTTCAAGATCTACAATACTTTAACCGGCAAGGTTGAGGAATTCGTTCCTCACAGAGAGGGAAAGGTTAGCATGTACACATGCGGCCCCACGGTTTATCACTATGCGCATATAGGAAACCTTCGAAGCTATATTTGTGAGGATGTCCTTGAAAAGTCGCTCAGATACGTGGGATATGATGTCAAAAGAGTTATGAACATAACAGATGTCGGACACCTCTCAAGCGACGCGGACACGGGCGAAGACAAGATGCTCAAGGGCGCGAGGCGTGAACATAAGTCGGTCATGGAGATCGCCGATTACTATACGAAGGCGTTTTTCGGTGACTGCGCAGCCCTCAATATCAAGACTCCCGATGTTGTTGAGCCGGCAACAAACTGCATCCCGGAATTTATAAAGATGATCGAAGGCCTTCTTGAGAAGGGCTACGCCTATAAGGCAGGAGAGAACATTTACTTCGATACGTCAAAACTGAGCGAATACTATGTGTTCGGCAATCAAAACGAGGATGAACTCAAGGTCGGCGTAAGAGACGATGTTGAGGAAGATACAAATAAGCGTAATAAGAACGATTTCGTTCTTTGGTTTACACGTTCAAAATTTGAAAAACAGGCACTTAAGTGGAACAGCCCCTGGGGCGTGGGATATCCCGGATGGCACATCGAATGCTCATGCATCGGTATGAAGCACCTTGGTGAGTATATGGATATCCATTGCGGCGGTGTTGATAACATTTTCCCTCATCACACGAATGAGATCGCCCAGAGTGAGTCGTTCATCGGACATAAGTGGTGTAATTACTGGTTCCACGTTCATCACCTCAATGACCGTTCAGGAAAGATGAGCAAGTCAAAGGGAAATATCCTGACAGTGACGGTTCTCAAAGAGCAGGGATATAATCCTCTTGCATACAGGTTCTTCTGTCTTCAGTCACATTATCGTAAACCGCTTGAGTTTTCATATGATGCTCTCGATAACGCTGTCAGCGCCTATGACAAGCTCAGAAAGTCGGCTCTTCGTTTGACGGAGGGAGAGCAGGGCAGTGTTGATGAGGCTGCCGTTCGTGAATACAAAGACAAGTTTATCGCGGCAATCTCGAATGATGTAAATACATCGTCTGCACTCACCGTTGTATATGAAGTGATCAAGGCCGATATCAGTAATTCTACAAAAGTAGAACTGCTTAAATCCTTTGATTACGTGCTCGGACTCGATCTCTTGAAACCCGAAGAGGAAAAAGAAGAGAGTATTGATGAAGAACTTAAAGCTTATGTTGAAGAAATGATCGCAAAGCGTGCCGAGGCAAAGAAGGCAAAAGACTTCGCACTTGCCGACAGCATCCGTGACGAACTTGCGTCCAAGGGGATCGTTATCAAGGATACACGTGAAGGCGTTGTTTGGGAGAAAACAAAATGACAGGTGAAGGATTGGTGAATGACATTTGCGAGAGGCTGGGTCTCAAGGAGAGGGATCCGAAGACTCTTCCGGGTCTGACACTGGCATATGTCGGAGATTGTGTTTTTGAGATAGTTGTAAGGTCTACTCTTGTAGAAAAAGGAATGAATCACGTGAGCGAACTCAATAAGATCGCTACCGGAATAGTCAGTGCCAAAGCACAGGCAGCGTTTATGAAGACTATCGAAGAAATGCTTGAACCCGATGAAAAAGATGCCTACAGACGAGGAAAAAATGCAAACAGTACATCGATCCCGAAATCGGCAACAAGAGTGGAGTACCACACGGCGACCGGATTTGAAGCGCTGATGGGTTATCTCTTTCTGGCGGGGAAGACGGAAAGAATATTGGAGATATGTACTCCGCTTTTGCAGGAAGCTGTGCGTAAAAAGCAGGGCTGACGAAAAGCAAAGGCCGATGTGATAAGGATTTGCCAAAGATAGGGCTGATGAAAAAACAAAGGCCGATGTGATAAGGATTTGCCAAAGATAGGGCTGATGAAAAAACAAAGGCCGAAGTGAAAAGGATTTGTCAAAGATAGGGCTGACGGGGTAGCAAGGGCTATTGTAACGGGGATTTACAAATACAGCCTAAAGGCGAAAGGAGAGTCTGCACAAAATAGTGCGGACGAAGTAACATGGAAGAAAAAAGGGAAGAAAAAAAGGAAGAGACAAAGGAAAACAATACTGCAAAAGCAGGAGGTTTTAAGGCATTCCTGAAAAAGCAGAACATTGTATTCTCGGCCAAAGCGTACTTTATTGACGCTATGAGTGCCATGGCGAACGGATTATTCGCATCTCTTCTTATCGGAACGATACTTTCGACTATCGGAACGCAGTTTGATATCGAATTTTTTGTTGAAGCAGGTAATTATGCAAAAGCAGTGGCAGGTCCGGCAATGGCAGCCGCTATCGCATATTCACTCAAAGGCTCGCCTCTCGTAATTTTTTCAATGATCGCAGTCGGAAGTGCGGCTAACGCCCTCGGAGGAGCGGGTGGACCGCTTGCGGTATTCTTTATCGCGATCATAGCGACCGAGATGGGCAAGCTTGTGTCGAAAACAACAAAAGTGGATATCCTTGTTACGCCTTCCGTTACGATCTGCACCGGCGTCGGACTTTCGATGCTCGTTGCACCTTATATCGGAGAGGCTGCAAGTTCGGTAGGTAATATAATAATGTGGGCTACGGATCAGCAACCGTTCGTAATGGGAATTGTAGTTTCGGTTGTTATCGGTATCGCACTTACACTTCCCATCAGCTCGGCAGCTATCTGCGCGGCACTCGGACTTACGGGACTTGCGGGTGGTGCGGCTGTAGCGGGATGCTCGGCTCAGATGATCGGTTTCGCCGTAATGAGTTTTCGCGAGAACAAGATCGGCGGACTTGTTTCACAGGGCCTCGGTACGAGTATGCTTCAGATGGGTAACATAATTAAAAATCCAAGAATCTGGATACCTCCGATTCTTGCGTCGGCTATCACAGGCCCGATCGCTACGTGTATCTTTAAACTGGAGATGAACGGAGCGCCCATATCTTCCGGTATGGGTACATGCGGTCTTGTCGGACAGATCGGCGTATATACGGGCTGGCTTGACGAGGCAGGACATTGTATGGCAGGAGCCATGGACTGGATAGGACTTGTGCTTATAAGCTTTGTACTTCCCGGAGTGCTCACATGGGCGTTTGGCCTGCTGCTCAGAAAAGTCGGCTGGATCAAGGAAGGCGACCTAAAGCTTGAGAAGTGACAGAGAGAGTTGATTCAGACTCAGCCCCGGCTCCGGCTTCGGCTGAGTTTGTTTTTTCTCGGCGGGGATTCTGACAGACTTTAACGGCGCACAGGCACATGCGGCCTGTTCACAGTAACAAATGGAAAGCCGGTAACTTTGGCTGCCGGCCGGTTCGCAGTAACAAATGGAAAGCCGGTAACTTTGGTTGCCGGCCGGTTCGCAGTAACAAATGGGAAAGCCGGTAACTTTGGCTGCCGGCAGGTTCGAAGCAATAAATGGAAAGCCGGTAACGGAGGCTACGGCCGGTTCGATAAAAAAGGAGCGATAACATGAGATATCAGGAAAGTACGATAGAAGGGAAAAATGCGGTTCTTGAGGCATTCCGCGCGGGCAAAACGATAGACAGACTCTTTGTCCTTGACGGCGCCAGAGAGGGTGCTATTTCGAGCATCCTGCGCGAAGCAAAGAAGAATGACACGATCATCACGTTTGTGAAGAAAGAACGTCTTGACAGCATGTCACAGACGAAGAATCATCAGGGCGTTATCGCATATGCGGCAGCATACGAATATGCCGAGGTCAGCGATATACTCGAAGCCGCCAAAGAAAAAGGTGAAGCACCTTTCGTTATCATCCTCGACGGTATCGAGGATCCGCACAATCTCGGTGCGATCATCAGGAGCGCAAATCTTGCGGGAGCACACGGTGTGATCATCCCCAAGAGGAGAGCGGCGGGACTTACGTCTACGGTAGCCAAGACAAGCGCCGGCGCGCTCAATTACACTCCCGTTGCCAAGGTTACCAACATTACTGCAACGATGGAGGATCTCAAGAAGCAGGGAATGTGGTTCGCGTGTGCCGATATGGGCGGACAGAGCATGTATGAGTGTAATTTCACAGGCTCTCTCGGACTTGTGATCGGAGCCGAAGGAGACGGCGTTTCGAGACTTGTGAAGGAACATTGTGATTTTACGGCAAGCATTCCCATGAAAGGGGACATAGACTCCCTTAATGCGTCCGTAGCGGCCGGGATAATCATGTTTGAGGCGGCAAGACAGAGACGCGGGATCAAATTATAAGCGTCTGTAAGAGGTTGAATTAAAGAAATATGAGTTTGATAGGTGATAAAAAATTTAATAAGAAAGTTTTATGGATAGCACTTCCGATCATGATACAGAACGGCATCACGAATTTTGTCGGATTGCTTGACAACATAATGATAGGACAGGTCGGAACCGAGGAGATGAGCGGTGTTTCGATCGTTAATCAGTTTAATTTTGTTTTTCTCTTGTGCATGTTCGGAGTGGTTTCGGGAGCGGGAATCCTCGGAGCGCAATATTACGGGCAGGGCAATGTGGACGGCGTCAGAAAGGTAATGAGGATAAAGCTTGTTATTTCGATGACGCTTATGCTTATAGCCGGGGCGGTTTTCATTTTATTTGATGACACGCTTATATCAATCTTTCTGAAAGAAACGGATGAGGCCCTGGATCTCGCGGCCACGCTGGCTTACGGAAAGGAATATCTGGCGATTATGCTGATCGGAATGCCTCCACTTGCTATCGAAATGAGCTATTCGTCAACACTTCGCGAATCGGGACAGACAAAGATTCCCATGCTCGCGTCGATTGTTGCCGTGTTTGTGAACCTCCTGCTCAACTATATCCTTATCTTCGGAAAATTCGGCGCACCTGAGCTCGGAGTTGCGGGTGCGGCGATCGCAACCGTTGTTTCGAGATATATACAGGCGGCACTTGTGGTTGCATATTCGCACACGCACACAAAGCAAAATCCTTATTTCGAAGGCCTGTACAAGAACTTTAAGCTTTCGGGAGTACTTTTCAAAAAGGTTATAGTTCTTGCAGCACCGCTTATGGCCAACGAGACATTGTGGGCAGCGGGAATGACTGCGATCAATTCATGCTATGCTCAAAGAGGCCTTTCCGTGGTCGCAGCGACAAATATTCAGAGCACGCTTTATAACATATTTAATATAATGTTTATAGCCATGGGCGATTCACTCGCTATCGTAGTCGGACAGCTGCTCGGCGCAGGCGAGATCGAAGAGGCAAAGGATTCCTCGAAGAAGATAATAGTAATGTCTATGATATGTGCGTCGATCGGTGGGATTCTTATGATCGCCATGTCGTTCTGGTTCCCGAATGTCTACAATACGACTGACGAGGTCAAGGATATAGCGGCTACGCTCATACGCATATGCGCATATTTTATGCCGATACACGGGTTCCTTCATGCTGTCTATTTCGCGATAAGAAGCGGGGGAAAAACGTTTGTTACATTTATGTTTGACAGCGGTTACACGTGGCTGATCGTGTTCCCGGTCGCTTACGTGCTGTCGCATTTTACCGGTCTTAATATAGCTATCCTGTACCTTTGCTGTCAGGCAGTTGATATAATAAAGGTGACCGTCGGATTCTTTATTTATCGCTCGGGAATATGGGCGAAAAATATAACGATATAGCAAAGATCTTCACGCTGAAAAGCTGCTTGAGAGCATGAAACGCATATGTGCATAGGCGTTTTCGAGGTCCGCGGAGCAGGATCGGGAGATTTATATATAGGCGTTTTCGAGGTCTGAGGAGCAGGATCGGGAGATTTGTGCATAGGTGTTTTCGAGGTCCGCGGAATATATTTGGAGATATGACTATATTTTGTGTTTTAAATATCGTGGACAACTAATTATGGTTATGCTATAATCCTACATGTGTAAGGACTAAATAGCCGTATTTCGCTCCGTTTGCGGGGGTGCTTGATATCGGTTAGCCATTACAAACAGCGAAATTTGATAAAGAGTCAGCCGAGAGGGTGATCGCAGTTCTATATGTGCGTTTGTGGTAATGGCGGAAGGTGCGTTTAAAACGTTTCCTTAGAGGAGGTAAATATGTACGTACTCAAGGTAGATCTTCCTACCGGAAGAGCCTTTTTTACAGGAAAGAAAAAGGTGGTTCAGAGTTGTGAATTCCCCGGACTCACGGAGGAGTTTGAGAAAGCAAAGCAGTATGAGACAGAAGAGGAAGCTAAGAAATTCTGCAAGATGCTCATAAAGAAATACGACATGGATTTTTACTATTCTTCTACGGATGAACCTCATGAAGAATATTCCGGTGATGTGGATTTTGTTGTTCCGATTTCAGAGGATATTGAGGCGGAGATTGATGCCGAATTCAACTCGACTCAGGAAGAAGGTCCTGCAGGAACTCCTTACTACGACATCCCGGGCGGTAAAGACAGGTTCTAAATAATTGGATTGTCTGCCTTTTTTGAGCATTATCAAAAAGAGGCAGACTTTTAAAATAATGCTTGCATTTAATAAATGTCTGTGATAATATAATCGACGGACTTCACGAAAGAGTCATGTTTGCTACTATAGCTCAGCCGGTAGAGCGCATCCTCGGTAAGGATGAGGTCACCAGTTCAATCCTGGTTAGTAGCTCTGCCGTGTTTATTAACGGCTCGGTTGAGGAAAATTTAATATGTTACGAGGTGTGGCTCAGTTTGGCTAGAGCGCCACGTTAGGGACGTGGAGGTCGCTGGTTCAAGTCCAGTCACCTCGACTTGAAACTGAGGGCGGAAATCCTTTAATCCGAAGGGTTTCCGTCTTTTTCGCTTTCCTCCACGTCTGTAGACCCTTGTAGACCTAAACGTGTAAAGTTCTGTGATAAGTCAGTTTTGTGTACATTCCGTAAGTAATGCAGAGTAGTAGATGATTCGGAATGTCCCATGAGTATCTGTAATTCCGTAAGATTATCCCCTGTATAAGATACACTCGCATTATAGAAACGTATCTTATGAGAAGAATAATACGGGATACCTACTTCTTCGCAGTACCTCTTTAAGTGCCTGTTAAATATGTTCGTGAGTAAGAAGTGTCCGTTAACGGTAAAAACAAATTCACTCGTCATATCTTTCCGTAAATCATTTAAGATTTCAAGTGTTTCATCGGTAAGATATTGATACCTTGCTCCGCGTGAAGTATTTCCTTTTGTCTGTCCCGAGTACGTACATTTCCTCGGCAAGAGTCCCTCCTGTGTCCATTCTTGGCTTTCTAGGACTTGAGCGTGAATAAATACCGTTCTTCCCTCAAAATCGAAATCTGACCATTTTAACGCCTTTAATTCGCCTATCCTACAGAACAGATTGAACATGAGCCTTATCGCATAAGCATAGATATCTTTTACTTTCCGTAAATGAAGAAGTAATTTTCTGACATCACTTTCACGATATACTTGTTTATATCTTATCTGTTCCTGTTTGTAAGGAAGCCCTCTTATATTCACTTCAAGAGCGGGATTGTGGGTTATTATCCCCGTTTCTACCGCATAAGACAGTATTCCCGACAGTAACCCTTTAAGAGCCGTTATACGTTTCGAAGTATAACTCCTATACTTCGTTACGTTTCGGAAGAACTTTATCAGCATAACAGGCGTGATATCCTTTATCCGAGTTTCTGAAAGATTACTGCCTTTAAGGAACGTATTGTAATCCGAAATGTACCTCTGTAATGTCTTAGGTTTCGAGGCGGTTTCATCTCTTTTGAGTTCAAGCCACTTCGGATATAACTCACTTAAAGTGATTCCCGTCTCTTCATGTTCTCTATAGTAATCGGTTATCACCCGTTCGAGTTCTTCCCGAGTGTTACGCCTTACTATCCTACGCCCCTCTTTGTTATCTGCGGGAAGTGTAGTTATCCATTTCCCGTGTTTATCCGTGTATACTGAGTATTTATGCTCATTGAGATAGTTTCTCCTTTCCATATCGGTCTGCACAGTCTCTATGAGCATTTTATACAACTCTTCGCACTTTTTCAATGAGGGCGGGGAGAGACCGCACTTCTCTTTCATGAAAACTCCTTTATATACGCAAGCCCGATAAGGATAGCATCGGAAATATTGTCGTTAACAGCGTTCGGAAGCGGGCGAGAAAGTGTTTGCATGGATAGACGGACGTGTACAGGACACAACGAGTAGGTTCAACTGGGCAAGGAAACGTATGAAGTTACGAGCCGAGGGTGTGGAATTTCATCACCCGTCGTTCTTAAAACCGCATATGTACATTCTGTTATGTTTAGGAATGGTAGTAATCGTAGCACTCTCGTTATCCTTGATTTCGGTCTATCTGTGTCCCTTTGGTATCCTCGGTGCGTTTCTTCCCGACTGGTACTTCGGAAAGACTGATAAGAGTGATAACAATAAGATGATACAGGACGTAATGACTATATCTTCGGCTCTGTCCATACAGGTAACGGGTGGTGAATATGTCGGTATCGCCCTTGCGGAATGTAGGGATATCGTATATACACCGAGACTTAAAAAGGCACTTGAAGAGTTTGATATCCACTTAAAGTGTAATGACCTTACCATTACGGAAAATATTGACGACTTTTCCGAAAAGTTCACTTCCGAAGAGATACTTGCGTTATGTACGGTACTAAAGCAAGGACTTGAAACGGGAAGAATGATAGAGTGCAGTCGAGACCTGTCGAAACAGTGTCTTACAAACAGAGATTCCGCTTTCAGTGCAAAGAAAGGACATCTCGACCGAACCTCAACTATTGCGATGCTCATTTTATTCGCAGACGGTATCGGATTTGTATTTTGGAGATTCATTGTGAGTCTCACATCACAATTATAATAGAAGGAGAAAAAATTATGAGTAAGATTTTCAATTCCATGAAGGCGAAGGTTACTGACGCAATGATACGTACAAAGGTTGCCTTATCGAAGAAGAGAGAGGGTATTGACGGTATCGTAGTCGCCGTTGGACTTATCATCGTCGTTGTTGCTGTACTTCTTATCTTTAAGGATAAGATTTACGCTACCGTAGAGAGTTTGCTCAACGGTGCGAAAACCGACCTTGATTCGCTTAATGGTGGTATTAGCCACAGTACACCCTAACGGAGAAGGAGAGAACGGTCATGAGATTACTGTACAGAAAATATAAAGGAAGCATTGGAGATATCCTCGGTACTGCTATGTGTATGGTACTTCTCATGACTATTCTCGTTGTGACCATTCAGTACACGCAGATTCTTAGTCTGAGTAGGTCTGTAGAACGTATCGGAAGAACGGCGATATTACTTCTCGAAGAACAAGGGGAACTGACTTCTTCGGACAGAACACTCATAACGAATAAGATAAGAGAGCAGTTTCCGAATGCCGTGATAGATATCAGATACAACGGAACTAACAGAAAAGTAGGTTATGGAGAGTATGTAAATTTTGACCTGACCGTAACATGTGATTCGGCAGACCTCGACATTTCGGGAATAGACGGATTATTCGGGGATGTACAGACATTCCACACGAGTCAAGATTCCATCGCAAAGCACTAGAGGAGTATCATGACAGAGAAGTTACGAAAAAAGTATGAAGGATATTCATGGTTACTTGGGGTGTATATCATCATGACGGCACTTACACTCATGCTCATGATACTCGGTTGGTATCGTATCACGGGTGATGCCGAGATTGCCGAAGACGAGATAACGGCTTCCGTTCTCGGTAGTATGATTTACGACAGACCGTCACATGCTCTCGATAAAGAGCATATGATTTCAGAGTTTGTGAAACATAATTGTGAAAATTACAATTCGTTATGTCACCTTTTGGAATTAAACTTCAATTATGAAAGAGTTCCGTATAACATCGGCGGGATAACGACAAGCGGTTTCAGACTGAGTGGTTCTTCACAGACTACGATATATCTGCCTAAAACGATATATTACTGTAAGGATGTAACGGGAAAGTGGCTGATACACGAATACACATCTAACGGTGTGAGTGTAGAGAAGAAGTTTTATGAACAGAACACTTCTCCCGTCACTCCGAACGGAACGGTGATTGAGAAAACGAGTTGTTATGTGAACATGATTTATCCCATAAGGTTCATGGGAATTGAGTATGCTAACCATAAAGAGATGACGGTTGCATTAAAGTAAAGGAGAGGTATGAAGAAGAGTAAGAGTAAGAAATTGTTTGATTGTCCGTCTTGCGGGAACGAACTTCCCTGTAGTGACGTAGAAAAAATGCGTTGTCCGTGGTGTAAGGTACTTATAGTTCCCAAAGGATTTCGTAAACATCAGAATGAGGTAATTTACAATGGAGAAAATAAAGAAGAAGAGTAAAGAGCGTTCCGCAAAGGGTTATCTCGTAGCGGGTATCATCGCTATAGTATTGGCTGTCAGTATTTGGGGATTGCTCATATTCGTTGAGGATTCGATACTGAGTAAGCATGACACACAAGTTTATCTTGCGTTCAACACATCTCTCGGTAAGGGAACACAGATAAAGGACTTGTCGGTGTTCACCACTCTCAACATCAATAAAGACGTAGTACCCGAGAACTGTGTTCTTGATGCGGATTCACTTTTAGGGAAATATGTTTTAAGTGATGTATCGGAACGAACACTTTGTACGACTGACCGTTTTGGTGATTTACCCTTAAAGGATGAAGACAGTCGAACACTTTCGATAAGAGTTGAGGATATCTCTCAAGCGGTGAACGGAAGACTGAGGGCGAGTGATAAGATTGACTTGTATCTGATACCCACATCCTATAAAGAGGAAACACAGACTACGGAAGAAGACGGAAATGAGGAAAAGGCGGCAGTCTTCACGGCACTATCCGAAACATATGCGGGACTTGTACTTGACGCCGTATATGATGCGGACGGAATTGTGATTCCGAATGATGATACGATAAGACTTGCGACTTCTTTTGATATAACCGTAAACGAAAAGGATGCGGATAAGATAATCAGTATGTTATCCCTTGGTTACAGAGTATGGATTGATTTGGTGGCGGCATGAAAGAGATGAGTGTAGAAACACAAATGAAGATAGAAGAATTAAGAACGGATATGTACCGAGCCTTACGTAAGATAGACCCGTCCGATATTTATTCCTTAAAACAAGTTCTTCCGAGTATGCAGGAATACATGCGTAGTATGGAGAATATCTTGACTGTGGAAGGGACAGAATGATGTTTGGACTTGCATTCTTAAAAGCGTTATCAGAAAAGGCAAGGAAATCCGAAGGGCTGTCTTATCGGACGAGCGCCCTATGCCCTTGGGACATACTCGGACTAATCGGACTGACTATAGGCTTATACGCTTTCCTTACGGACAAACTCGGTTTATCTGCTCTGATATGGCTTTATGTATTGATAATCTTCTCTGCGGTATCTGCGGATATGGATTATCACACGAAAATGGTATATGGCTGGCTCATATACCCGCCCGTCCTTTACGGAACGGTAGTATGTATCATTCAGATATTTTCGGGACGGTTTGTGTTACCCGCGGACTTGATATTTGAATTACTTCCTCTGATATTTACGATAGCAACCTTTAAGACAAGAGGATTTGCGGATACGGTTCTCATGACGGGTTATTGTCTTTACGGACTATGCTATGGAAATCCGCTCACCGTAATGATAGGATTTTTAATCGGATATATGATACAATCGGTAGTTCATGTAAGGACTTATATAAAAACGAGGAAGAAAGGACTTAAATTTCCTTTCATTCCCGCTCTGTTTCTAGGGTTTATCTGTACGATAACCCTCGACAGTTTTATCTTATTATGAGATAATATACACAGAAACGAAGTAGAGATACTACTCAACATAAAGGAGATTATTATGAAAAAGATACTCGGAAGGTTACTCGGTGTAGTGGTTGCTCTGTCACTCGTGTGTAGTATGTTACCCACGACAAATGCACAGGCGAAGTCAAAGTACACATGGGATAAGAAGTTCAATAAGACCGTGAAAAGTAATTTGTCGATAGTAAACGTCATCGACAAGAAGTGGAAGCAACTTAAAGCGGGAAATTACCTTGAAGTAGGAGAGAAGTTCAAGATTACATTCAAGAACTTTCCTGAAGGTGCAAAACTCTCTGTAAAAGAATACGGCGGGTCGTTATGTTCTAATGGATATATATACGGTTACACATACAATAACCTCGGTGAAGAAGAAACGATTAAATGGAACGCAGACCCTTTTGATTGGTTAGTAGTCAAGTGTAAAGACAATAAGGCTACCGTATATGTCAAAGAACCTTTGCCTATAGAAGATATCGCTCATGATATTCACATGAATCAAGCGGGAACATACTTTAATATCTCACATCCCGAATGGGGAAATTACCTTTACGCATACAGTGTATCACTTAAACTGACATTTGAGATTGAAAAAACAGACGGAGAGAAAATGTATGTAGGTGTTCAAGTTCCTTGCTTAAACATACAGGACTGTATAGATAAAGGCTTTGATGACCTCAGATATTTCCAAAAATATTAAAACAGACATACATATCGGAAAGAACATCCTACGGGGTGTTCTTTTTTTTCTTATTATTACTCAAAAGTGTTTAAGAAAGTTTTGTAATGGCAAAATCTTCAAAGAAACTCCGAAAGAAGAGAATATACAGAAAGGAAAAAAGACATGAAGAAGGTCAAAAATACTGTAACATATGTAGTTTTATTTGCCTTGCTGATAGGTGTTATAATTCCTGCGGAAGATATTTGGGCAGCATGGCATACTTATACTACCACAGAAGGTTGTACGACATATACATGGCGGTATGGTGATAAGCCCAAAAATAGTACACCTACCATAGTAGATAGTTCTACGAATCATAGTTGGTCATCCTATTATACAGCTAACAATGATTCGACATGTACGTATCATAAGAGTTGTTCGAAATGCGGAGCATCGAGTTCGGATGATGGGAATGTAGTAAGTCACGCATTCTCGGGAAATACTTGTACAAATTGTGGGTATACAAAACCCGCACATGAACATGATTGGAAAGTTCAGTCCCGTTCATCGAATGGTGATGGAACGCATTCTTACTATTCAACATGTGCATGTGGGGAATATAAATCAGGGAACACAAGTTGTACTTTCAATGGTGATACATGTAAGTATTGTGGATATACAAAACCCTCTGCACATACACATGATTGGAAAGTTCAGTCCCGTTCATCAAATGGAGACGGAACACATTATTACTATTCAACATGTGCATGTGGGGAATATAAATCAGGAAATAAAGCCTGTACTTTTGAAGGCAATACATGTAAGTATTGCGGGTATACAAAACCCTCTGCGTCTTGTACTCATCCGAATACGGAAATGGCGAGGTATTGTTGCGGTGGTGGAACTCATAATTGGTACAAAGTATGCAAGGGCTGTAAAAAGATAATAAACAGCGGTAATACGAGTTGTACGAAAGATGATAGCAAGACCACATATAAATCCCTCGGTAATAAGGTACACAAAGCGACTTATACTTGTCGGTATTGTGATGGTACTTGGAGTGAAGATGTGCCTTGTGAGTTCAACAGTAATAATGAGTGCAAACAATGTGGTTTCAAACTCACGGGAAGAAGTTGTACGAGCGGTACGTGCGAAGATTCAGACGGAACTCTTTATAGAGACTGCGGTTGTACTGATTTCGGTGCGGCAGGCGGTTGTGCGTTAACGCTTGACATAACTTGGCATGAGAATGGTCCGAGTGGATGGATAGGGAACAATTACGTACACCCTATGTTAACGGCAACAAGTAGTTTGATTAACCCTACTTGTAAGTGGCATGAAGCAAACGTAACTCTTAAACCCGTTAGCATCAATTGTACGACAATCGCTTGTGATGGCGTGGGCTCAGACGGACATGGATATACATACATATACACAGCAACGGCACAAGCAGATTGTAGGGCATGTAGCGGCGGGCATTCATTGATAAAAGAAAAAAAGATTTTTATTCCCGCAGAAAAAATAAAAGTTAAAGGTGATATTGAATCCTATAACAGCGCAAAGCACAGATATCCCGTCGTTACGAAATGTTTTATTTGTAACCAATCTTTCGAAACAAGTTATGAATATGAATCGCATTCCATGGTAATAACAAACAAAAGTGTTTCGGGATGGAAATACAATGATTCGAAGCATTGGAAAGAAGAAACCGTGAATAAGGTATGTTACTTGAATTGCGGTTATAAGGAAACGAAAAAGAATACAGTAAGTGAAAGTGGTCATTCCTTTACGATATCATATGGTTCGTGGACAGCAGGCTCGGATGGATACTACCATAGAACGAAGACCTCAACATGTTATTGTGGATACACAAAGTTAGAGAATGAAAGAGGCGGTTTAGTTCATACTCACAGTTGGGTAACGTCATATGGAAATTGGTACGACTATAACAATACATATCACGCCCGTTCAAAATGGGAATATTGTAACGGAACACCGAGTCCTTGTAGTGAAACGATAAGTCTTGCAGATGATTATGAATATCATAACAGTAACGGACGAAGAAATGAAACCGAGATATCGGGCTGGGTATTTAACGATAACGGAAACGGAAAGAAAGACGGTAACGAAACGGAGCATTGGAAGAACAGAGTTATTTATGGTATCGCATACTGTTCCGTATGTAATCATCTTATGAACAGACAGATTACGGGTACAGAGATTATAAATAGAGAACCTCATGCGTTTAATGCTCTTTCTTCCGATAGAACGGGTTACAGGAAATTCGGTTGTAGTGTATGCGGATATTATTACTACGAACCGATAGAGTATAGTGTTGTATTTGACGGTAATCTCGGTACGGTAAGCGGTAATAATAAATCCATAAGGTACGAAGATACCGTATCACTTCCGAATGTAAGTAGGGAAGGATATACTTTCCTCGGTTGGCAACCATATAGCGGAAGTACATCTTATACGTGTTCTACGAATACAGACCCGAGTAGTAGTGTTGCGGTCAGACTTCCCGCGGGAACATCTCTTCGTAATCTGACTACTAATGACAGGTCAACGGTAACATTCGTAGCAATATGGAAACACGTCAATCCCGTGATAACAAAGGAAATCGGGTTCAGAGGAAATTACGTTTACAGTGACATTCCTTTGTCGGGATATCCCGTTTATTATCTCAAAGGTAGTAGTCCTTATACGCCTACGATAAACTTCTCGATAAGAACACCCTCATATACTACGGTTGATTACTACCGTGTAAGTGATGCGGGTACTGTTTACGATAAGAGTAACGGACTGTCGTATTCACTAGTACAGGCAGGCGGTGATTATAAGAAGACGGAGATATTTACAAATAGTAGCGTTTCCGTAAGCGGCGAAACGGGAACAAGTCGGATACTTACTTCTTCGTGGAGATACACGGACAGATGGAACGACAGACATACCTCAAAGAATGAAGTGATAACGGATAGTCAGAGTTATCAACTCGTCTTTGACAGAGAAGCCCCGAGGCTTGACTTTACGGGTACTAATGATTTCAAAGCGATATACGAAGCAAACGGAAAGGACTCGGAAGCCTTAAACGGTAAGACAAGTCATTATATCGCCCGTGACAATCCGCTTTCGGGAAATAACTATTTCGTTGGTCTTGACAGTACGAAAACGACTGTAAAGATAACAAACCGTAAGAGCGGAGCAGAGCGTTCTCTCACGGGAACACCTCATATTGATGCTTACGGAAGGATAGATTATATCGACTTCGGAAATGTTACGGTCAACACGAGTGAGAACCTCTTTAAGAACGGATTCTCCATAGAAGTACATCTCGAAGACAAACTCGGAAACGTAACGGAGTATATCGATAACTTCGGTGACCTTCAGATTAAGATAACGAGTATCGGAAGTTATACCGACAGAGTAGCAAAGAGTAATTTCTGTTTAGGAGAAGCGGTATATGTAACGGCAACGATACTCGGTGGTGCGGATTCCGTGCAGTCACTATTTACACCTTCCATGACGCCTCTAAACGTCTTTAGGGAAGGTACATACGATAGCGTTGTAGGAACTGTCCATAGTGAAGACCTTAGTACCGTGAATGTTATATACACGGAATACAAGAACAAATGTGAAGTCGTATATGTATTCCTTATACCCGAAAGTAACGCCTCGTCAAATTACACATTATCGCTCATAGCGGAACATGATGGTGTACGTAAACAGGACGGGATAGGATTTACGGTAGACCTCACAAAGAGTATCCATGACGGAGTACACACGGTAATAGTAGACCAGTAAGATTAAATGGGAGAGGGAGAGAGCGCAGTCTTTCCCTCCCCAAAAGAAAGGGTAAGAATGAAAGTAAACAAAGTAAGTTATGACGCACTTCTCGGAATGTACACAAAGGAGAGTGAAAACTCAAAATTCCTCTTTGATGTCAGAGATAAGAAACGGAGTAAGGAAGAATTTAGGGAAAAACTGATTGCGGATGCGGTAAAGTATTTCCCTAACGATAATGCCGAAGACCTTGCGGATGCCATAATCAACAACGTACTCGGTTATAACATCATCACGAGCCTTATCTACGATAAAGAGATAACGGATATCAAACTGTATGATTATAACCACATCACTATTAAAAAGAACGGGCAGAGAATGAGTTCCGATGTGACATTCGACAGTGAAGAAGAATATGACCGTTTCGTAAGTGGTGTAATCACTCGAAATAAGGTAAATACAAGTACACAAAATGCGATACAGAGGTTTGTTGACGATTCGAGTATCGACGGTTGTATCCTCAGATTTACGCTCTACACACCGTTCCTTACTTCCGATAAGAAGTTCAAACTCGTAATCCGTAAATCATTACTCGATTTTCCCGAAATGGAAGACCTTGTAAATGCGAAAATGCTCACACCGCAAATGAGTGATTATCTGATAAATCAATGGACAAAAGGTTCTATCCTCATATGCGGGGCTAATGCGTGCGGAAAGACGACACTACTCAATGCCTTAAAGGAAAGGATACCCGATAATCGTTCCGTACTCGTTATCCAGCAAGCGGACGAACTCACAACGAAGAGACATCCCGATATGATGTTCTTGCACTCATTCGAGGGCGTTGGTGAGAACGCAGTCAGGTATGACCTTAAAGACCTTTCCATAGCGGGTCTTACGAGTGATGTGGATATATTCATCATCGGTGAGATAAAAGGTGCGGAAGCGTCATACCTCTTAAATGCGTCTTATACGGGGAGTCAAGCCCGCTCCAGATGAGCTATGTCAAATATATAACGATTCTTGTTTCTCTGACTGGCATAAAGATTGTTACGGTGTAAGACCTCATGGAATCAACTATGCACTAAATAACTTCGTTGGTAGGGGCGAAACAGAAAAGGCGTATGTAGAACTCGTTAAATTGTATAATGAAAAAGGAGAGGCTTGTCCTATATCCTTTGAGGACTTTAAGGAGCAAGATAAAGAACAAGAGATTGAATTGAACTAGTGATTGTAAACAATCACGGATAGTTACTTCCGAACTATATACCTCTACTACCACTTATCTAGTGATTGTAAAGCAATCACGATATACCTCTACTACCTCTTATCCGAAAACATTCGGTGACCCATCGAAATGTTTTCTAGTGATTGCAAAGCAATCACGACGAGTAGATAGAGACCCCGATTCCCGCATAGCGTCAATCGGTTTTCACCCGCCTATCATTGCAGGGCAGGACTGAGACTATATCCTGCTCCGCTCGGGGCGTTTTCGTAAGAAGGAATTAACGGGTGTCTATGTCTGCTTTATCATCTGCCACGGGAATAGTTCCACCGCCTTTTGCTTCACCCTTCCTATATTCGTTAATGACTTCATCTATCTCTTCAAGTGTCGGTATAGTATCATGGGTATTTAGGTACTGTTCCCGCGCTCTTCGGTCAATATCGTCTCTCAATGTGGTTTCGGACGTGGAATGTTTCTTTCTCACCTTTTCAAACAATGCCTGTTCAGCCGTCATACTCTTTGTCTCCTTTCGTCATTTTCTCTTTTGATGTTTTTATATTACTATTTTGATTATACACCGAACAAGACAATGATTACAATCTTATCGTTCTTGTTCTCTCATAAGACATACTGTATTCAGCACGAGTTGAAGGTTGCATTCGTTTGAACTCTATGTAGAACATTAAAAAAGAGACTGTGCAATCTCCTTTCGTAGATTTGTAGACTTTGTTGTAGACTTCGTTTTGGAAATCTGTTCATATAAGGCTTTCAGAATGAGTTTTATAGTTCAAGTCCAGTCACCTCGATCAAAAAGGGATTCGTTAAAGCGAATCCCTTTTTTGCTCGAGGTGGCGGCTAAAGCCGCCGACGTAACTTCGTTACGTCGCTGCCCTCCGCAAAAGTTGCCTTGAAGCGTGGCAACTTTTACTACGGGTCAGAAGCCTTCGCTGCGGCGAACGCTTCAGGAGTGCTTATATGGTAGAATGCGTCCAATACGAAATCAATCGTTCGTGTGGACGCATTTTTTTTACTCTTTCCGATGAAAATAGGAAAATTGCGTCCAATACGAAATCGATGCGAAATTTTGGCAAAAACACCTCTAAAATGTGGTCCACAGAGGGCATTCATTTTCTATTGGACGCAATTTTACTGAACTCATGTTTAGCTTTGCTGCGGCGAACGCTTCAGGAGTGCTTATATGGTAGAATGCGTCCAATACGAAATCAATCGTTCGTGTGGACGCATTTTTTTTACTCTTTCCGATGAAAATAGGTAAATTGCGTCCAATACGAAATCAATGCGAAATTTTGGCAAAAACACCTCTAAAATGTGGTCCACAGAGGGCATTCATTTTCTATTGGACGCAATTTCGCTGAACGCTTCCGTTAATTATTGACTTCAAACATCTTATAATACTGACCACATCGAAATAAGGCTTTCTGAATAGTAAATCTGAGTTGTTGCGCTACTTTTCGGAGGTGTTTTAAGAATTCGGGCGGGTATTATTAAATACTTGCTGGATTTCGTCACATATATCCCTATAATCAATTGACATTACCAAGGGAGGACAAGCTATAATATATACATCAAAACAGACCATGGCTATTGGCTATGAAGTATCGTATAAAAATGCATCGGAATGCAGGTAGCTTCCGTAAATGACGGACCGGTGACCAAGATAAGGTAGCTTCCGTAAATGACGGACCGGTGACCAAGATAAGGTCGCTTTCGTAAATGACGGACCGGTGACCAAGATAAGGTAGCTTCTGTAAATTACGGACCGGTGACCATAATACTTGATACGGATCAGCCTCGATAACTGCTTGGTAATAAATGTGTTGGAGGATTTGAAATGAGAGACATAAATTCAATATTATCGGCGTGTGATCACACACTTTTACTTCAGAGCGCAACATGGGAGCAGATAAGGGCAATCTGCGATGACGGCATTAAATACGCGACGGCATCGGTCTGCATCCCTCCGTGCTACGTAAAGCCTGCGAAGGAGTACGTCGGTGACAAGGTTAAGATCTGTACCGTCATCGGCTTCCCGAACGGCAACATGACTACAGAAACCAAGGTTTTTGAGACTGAGGACGCAATCAGAAAAGGAGCCGATGAGATCGATATGGTCATAAACATTGGAATGCTCAAGGCCGGTGAATACGCCTATGTGGTCGAAGAGATAAAGCGAATCAAAAAAGCCTGCGGCGACAAAATCCTCAAGGTCATCATCGAGACTTGCCTCCTGACTGATGAGGAGAAGATCAAGATGTGCAAAATCGTTACGGAGTCGGGCGCTGACTTTATCAAGACCTCTACGGGCTTCTCGACAGGCGGTGCCACGTTTGCGGATGTTGAGCTTTTTGCAAAGCACGTTGGCAAGAACGTCAGAATCAAGGCAGCCGGCGGCATATCCTCACTCGAGGACGCAGAGAAGTTCCTTGAACTCGGTGCAAGTCGCCTCGGAACCAGCCGCGTGGTCAAGATCGTGAAGAGTATGTAGACTGTCTGTGCGAGACGGCGCGTTACATCGCGGGGCTGGCCGCGAGGATGTTTGGGATTATGGACCGCAACGAATTTTATGAAAAAAAACATTGTTTTCAAATGCTTGAAATTATTATATAATAATATGATGTCTGACATGGTCGGACAAGATAATAAAAAAAGTGGTCGTGAAAATTACATGAATCGTAATTGTAATTGAAGTTTTTTGGGATGGAGTAACTTGATGGATGATTTAAAAATAACGCAAGACATGGTCAGAACAGAATTTGCGTCGGATTATGTTAATGTTTTTGATTACAGATATGCTGAAGGAAAACATTATTATAATGCTACCAGACGTAAGGCTGATAATCTTGTCGCAATTAAAGATAAACAAGAGTTTGTCAATATGATACCGGATGCGGTCAGCTGTATTGTGATCGTTGAGATGCCGGAGCAGGAGCCGAGACTTCTGCTTACCCATGAGTTCAGGTATCCCGCCGGAAGACCACTTATCAGCGTACCGGCAGGATTGATCGATAAAGCAGATCTTGAAAAATCTAATCCTGTGATCTCAGCTGCAATACGAGAGATTCGTGAAGAAACAGGTATAGAGATCACCCACGGTGACAGAATCTCCATCATCAATCCGCTGTTGTTCAGTACGCCCGGACTTACAGATGAAAGCAATGCCATTGTTTGCGCACATGTACATATTACCGATACTTGCATGATCACATATTCCGGCAATGAGGAAGCCGAACGTATCGGGGACTACATGCTCGTGACTTTGGATAAGGCATGCGAATATATGAATAACGGCTGTGATGAGAACGGATATTATTATTCTGTATATACTTGGATCGCGCTTAACTTCTTCATAAATGAGATGAAAAGCCGCATATGTGCGTCCGATCCCGTAGCTGATGCAGTGAACGGCCGCTATGTAGCAAATACTGCGCAGGATAAGGATTACGATTTACGCACCCTTGTTAATAATATTCTTGATAATAATGAGATCGACTATTGTTTTCAGCCTATAGTCAGTGCAAAGACCGGTGAGATAATCGGTTATGAGGCACTTATGCGTATGCCTCAAAAGTATGGTTTGACGCCTCTGACTTTGCTGAAATATGCAACCGAAGAAAAAAGACTTGATGATGTTGAGAGGTTGACTCTTTTTAACGTCATGGAGAAAATGACGCAGCTGAAAGATGAACTTGGTAACCGAAAGGTTTTCATCAACAGTATTCCCGGACATTATCTTACAGATGAACAGTTTCAGGTATTTGCGGATAAGTATCAGTCAATGTTTGACAGGGTGGTTATAGAGGTTACGGAAGAAACCAACATGGAAGATATTACCGTCGGCCTGCTCAGCGAACGCTGCCAGAAGTACGGTTTCCAGGTTGCGGTAGATGATTTCGGCACCGGTTATTCCAATGTGACAAATCTGCTTAAGTTCCTTCCTAATTATGTAAAGATCGACAGGCTTCTTATATCTGAACTGCAGATCGATCCCAGAAAACAGCACTTTGTCAATACGATCATCCAATTCGCGCATGATAACGATTTCCTGGCACTCGCAGAAGGAGTTGAAACGCTTGAGGAACTCAATGCCGTTATCGGAATGGGCGTAGATCTTATTCAGGGCTATTTTACGGCAAAGCCGCAACATCAATTACTTCCGGCTCTGTCCACCGAATTGCTTTCACATATAAGCAGAGCCAATCTTGATATGGTTTCCAATAATTCCAGACAGAAGGTTTATGTTGTTAAGGATGAAACGCAGCTTTCGCTTATAGACCTGTCGCTCCAGAAATACAATGTATTGTTGCTTTCGGACGGCGACCTTACGCTGGTGGGTAATCCGGAGTTTGTGTCGGCTGTTTCCATACGCGTCAGTGATCGCTCGAAGTGCCGTCTTACGATCCATAACGTCAGCATCGGAGATGTTGATACTACGCCGTGCATAGATCTGGGGAAGAAGTCTTCGCTTATCCTGAATATTGAAGGAAACAATGTATTCACCGGAAACGGCATACGCGTTCCGGGAAGTGCTGAGCTTAAGCTCGAAGGAAACGGAAGCTTATTGATCAAACCTACATTTACCAACGCCTATGGTATCGGCAACGATTACCGCAGCACATTCGGGAAGATCGAGTCGGAAATGTCGGGTGTGCTTGAAATTAATATCAGCGGCGAAAACTGTATATGCATCGGTGGAAAATCGTCCGACAGAGAGAAGGCGATCGACCTTAGATCCGGTTCATTTAAGAGCAGCTGCGCAGCTTCCAATTGTGTCTGCATCGGTTCGTATCAGGATAAGCCGCCGGTATATATCAGCAATATGGATATCTCGATCAATATAGGAATTGACAAGGGAACGATGATAGGATCGCTCTTCGGAGAACAGGATACGCATATCTACGGAACATCGCTTAATATTGTCGGCGCGGGCAATCATGTGACAGGTATAGGAGCGATCGAGAAGACCCGGGGCGATATCACGATCAGCGACTGTAGTGTTCATATAATGATAAAGGGTTCAAATATAGTGGCTATAGGCGCTATGAAGGGTAATCTTTCGATAGATTGCAGGCACTGCAGACTGTCGCTCACGATCGAGGGTAATACCGCTACGGGAATGGGATGCCGCGATCTGCAAGCTGATATAACTATAGACAATGCAGCTATGGATATGAGTCTGTTCTCGGCAAACTGTATACTTTTGGGTTGTAAGCCGGAATCGTTCAAAGAGACTCTGAACACTCTTGATATTAAACGTGACGGAATAGTCGCAGATAAGGCTCTTTGGTTTGATAGTAAGACGGAAGAGTAGGTATATTTAAATATCCACAAAAACGCATACTACATAATGAAATAAACAAATTGCAAACACGGGCTCGCTAATTAGATGTCGAAATGTGAAAAATATAATTGACTATCATGAAATCAGATGATATACTTTTAAGCGTACAGTAAATCGGAATTGAATGACCGATTGCCTTTGAAAGGAGAAAGGAAATGTTTAAAAGTCTGAAGATTAAGATGATTATGATGGTTGCGATTCTGTGCGCGATACTTCTTACTGCTGAATGTTTTATTACATACGATAAAACGAGAGTTACTTTTGAAAGAACTTTGCAAGAGAATTATGCTGCCAGAACAGATTTTTTTGGAGCGGTTATCGACGGATGGCTTCTTGAATCAAGAGGCGTTGTAGCGGCAGCTGAAGCTTCTCTTATTTCCAATTCGAGAGCTTCTGAGGAACAGATTCTTTTGTCCCAGCAAGCAGCTACCACGACACTTGAGGAAATAACCAGAAACAATCCTTCGCTTGCAATGGTTTATATACAGTTATCAAACGGTGTATTCCTTAACGGTTCCGGATGGGTTCCCACACCGGAATTTAACGGTTTGACAAGAGCATGGTATACGAATGCAGTGGCAGCGAACGGCGCTTATTGCTATAGCGAGCCCTATGTCGATGCCAGCTCGGGTGAACTGGTTCTTGCTGTTTCTAAATATTTTAATGCCAATGGCTGGGAAGGAATTGCGGCCATTGATATCTTTGTTTCACAGCTTCTCTCAGATATTGACGTACTCGTAAGTGAAAACGGTGAAAAGGGATCATATCTGTTTGTTACAAATGAGAACGATACGCTCATTTATCACCCTAATCCCGAATTCAGATCGACTACGGAAAAGATCATGAAATTAGAGGATCTCGGTATTGATTATCTTGCCGCAGCTTCATCCGACAGATCGAAGGTGATTACCGATTATAACGGTGAAGATGTTTATGTGACGCAGATGAATATGAGAAGTTCCGGTTGGAAAGTATTCTACGTAAATCCTGCAGCCAATTATGATATAGTTACGGGAGGGATCAAAACAACAGGTATTACCATTCTCGGTATATGTATGATCGTTGCGATAATATTTGCGCTTGTGGCCGGATTGCTGATAACAAAGCCGATCATCGATGCAAGCAATAAAGTTAAGGCTCTGGCAGCAGATGTTAAAGAAGGAAAAGCCGATCTCTCGGTAGATATTCAGATAAAGTCAAAGGATGAGATCGGGCAACTGGTCAATGCTGTAAATGAACTGAAAAATGCAATGGGCGGGATCATAGGCGATGTCAACGATGCATCGAGCGAACTGCTTAAGAATGTGGAGTCGCTTAAGGCTGCCTCAGCCAAAACTTCTGACGATGTTTCGACTATTTCGGCTACGATGGAAGAGATGAGCGCATCTTCAGAGGAAACATCGGCGTCCACAGCTCAGGTTTCCGAGCAGGTAAATGATATTAATACGCTTACAATAAGAGTCAGCAAGAATGCGGCCGAAAAGACAGAGGAAATCAGCAGGAATCTCAAACATATCGATGTCCGCAAGAATGAAATCGAGCGTAACGATCAGGATATGTCGGAACGTCTTGATGCGGCGATCTCAAAATTGCAGGAAAAGATCAGCGATACAAAGAAGGTTGAAGAAATCCGTACTATGACGGAAGGTATTGCAGAGGTAGCTTCACAGACGAACCTCCTTTCATTAAATGCTTCGATTGAGGCAGCCAGAGCAGGAGAGGCCGGAAGAGGATTTGCGGTAGTAGCCGATGAAATAGGAAATCTTGCCAACAATTCCGCAAGTATGGCTGACAATATTCAAAAGGTTTCGGATGAAGTGCTCGGAATCGTTGAGCAGCTTGTTAAGGCAGCAGAGGAAGTATCTGATATAATGCTCAAGATATCCAAGGAAAATACAGAAGAAAAGGATCAGCTTATTAACGAATTTATCAATTCGTTAAACGAGTGCTATTCGGCTATGTCGTCAATTTCAGAAGACAACAGAGATATTTCCGAAACAATTGTTACGATAAGCGATTCAATTTCTGCCATTAACTCAGCGGTTGAGGATAATACCCACGGTATTATCGCCGTAGCGGAAGGTTCACAGGATCTTGTAAGTGCTTCGCTTGAGGTTGGTAATGATGCCGAGTCGATCGATAAAATCTCGTCAACGCTGAGAAGTCATGTGAGTGGTTTTAAGTGCTGAAAGCATGACGAAAGTCACCCGTGAATCATTTCTTTTTTCACTACCAAACATTCATATCTAAAACTAAAATGAGTGCATCGGATGTAAAGTGATCCGGTGCACTTGATTTTTTTACATCACAGGACCGGGGCACATACATCGGTAAGCGTAGCGCGAATAAGCGTGGGGCTGCGAAAAAACAAACACGGAAAGGAAGAAACAATGGATCCGAACAGTAATAAAAGCGAGGTTATCTTTAAAACTACGGACTCCGCGAATAATAAAAGCGAGGTTATCCTTAAGACTACCGACCTTACGAAAAAGTACGGTAATCACATAGTTGTGGACAATCTTAACATAGAGATCAGAAAGGGCGAGATATTCGGGCTGCTCGGCCCGAACGGTGCCGGCAAGAGTACCACGATGAACATGATAAGCAATATCGTTAAGCCGACCCTTGGGAATGTTGAGTTTAAGGGAAAGGATTTCAAGAAGAACAAAAAAGAGCTCAGCCGCTATCTGGGATTTATACCACAGGATCTCGCAATCCACGGAAGCCTTAAAGCATGGGAAAATGTAGAGCTTTTTACTTCGCTTTACGGCATCAAGGGCAAGGAACTGAAGGAACGGATCAGCGAGAGCCTCGAGTACGTTGGTCTTTCCGATAAAAGAGACGAGTACGCAAAAACATTTTCGGGCGGAATGAAGAGACGCTTAAATATCGCATGTGCGATCGGGCATCATCCCGAACTGCTCATCTTCGATGAACCGACCGTCGGGATCGATCCGCAGTCCAGAAATTTTATCCTTGAGAAGATAAAGGAATCGAACAAAAACGGTGCGACCGTGATCTACACAAGCCACTATATGGAAGAGGTTGAGGCAATATGTACGAGGATAGCCATTATGGACAACGGAAAACTCATCGCGATCGGAACGAGCGAGGAACTCAAGAAGCTCGTGGTTGACGACACATCAAAGGTGACGCTCGAAGAGGTTTTCCTGACGCTTACGGGCAAAAATCTGCGTGACATGTGAGAGGCCATGTGCGACTGAAACAAAAATGCAAACGACGCGAGAATGAGCGAACACAGATAGAGCATCCGCGCGAGCCGGATTTGCAGGGAAAAGGAAAGATAAAATGGTACGATATTTGATCAAAAATTACATAAAAATGATGCTGAGAAGTCCCTTGACGATACTCATATACATTTTGGGGCCTACCGTTGTGGCGGCTGTGCTTATAAGCGCATTCACCAATCTGATGAAAACATATGAGGGAGTCGATACTTTTGAAGTCGGATATACCATAGAAGAGGGAAGTGTTTTTGAGGCAGGTATTGAGACGCTGATCGATACTTTCGATGAAAACGGCATTAAATTTACTCTTTACATGAACGAGCAACCTGAAGAGGCAATCGAGAGAAAGCAGCTTGCGGGTTTTGTGAGTTTCGGAAAAAACGATTATACAATCTACGAAACAAAGGATACGAGGGCTCAGGGGCATATACTCGAATATATGCTTGAGAACACTTTTGAAACAGCCACGGACACAGCGCTTATGGCGGCAGCGATTATGAGCACGGCGCAGGCAGGCACGTGTGAGACCACAAATGCCGGAACGCTTCAGGGTGGTACGCAGGGGACCACAAATGCCGGGATGCTTCAGGTGGGCGGACATATTACAACCGAGTATCCCGAGTATATACCTGCGATCGATTCGACAGATTACTACGGCATAATAGAGATCGTATATTTTTCAGCTATCGCCATTGTCTGCGGCGCCGCGTTCTTTTCGAACGAGAAGAAAAACAGGATCGACAGAAAACTGAGAGTTTCGAATATTTCGGGAGCTAAAGTGTATCTCGCAAAGCTCATTTCGATCACTATCGCCGTATCGATCGGAATATTGGCGGCAACGCTTGTCCTGACGGCATTGATGGGAGTCAGGTGGGGAAACGCACTGCTCTCGGCGGGAATAGTATTCATGCTTATTCTCGGCACACTTGCGATGGAGCTGTTTATTCTCGAAGTGACGAACAGCATGGCGGCAACGGTTATAATCACGTTTGCGATCGTCTGGCTCATGGGATTTGTGGGCGGTTCGTTTGAAACGTATATGTTTTCAAATCATTCGCAAACACTCAAAAATCTATCACCCATTTACTATGCCAACAGATCGCTCGTCGAGCTTTCATGCATGGGACAAAGCGACTTTGTACCGATAACGCTCATGGTTTCAACCGGCATGTGCATCGTCTTTTCCGCACTCGCTGTGACAGCAGGTAAGATAAGGAGAACAAGAACATGATAAATATACTGAAAGCCACGTGTAAACTACTTTTCAGAAATGCAGGCTTCTGGCTTTGTCTGATATGTCTGCCGATCCTTTCAACGTATATGCTGGGCATTAAGCAGGAAAACCTGTCATATTATTATCATAACAATTCTGATATGACGACTTTGGAGCTGGCCGATGCGGACGAAAAGGTCGCCTACTACGCAAGTGACCTTCGGTATGTGGTCAAAGTTTACGATCCGTCCGAAAGTAAGCTCACGGATTATATGCTCGATAAACTTGTAAAAACAGGTCTTTTTAAAGTCGGACGTGCAAGAACTCCGGATATGACAAAGGCGGATGCCGATGAAAAGGTCCTCTCGGACGGACAAAACGACCGTATGGGCGCTGCGCTCTATATCAGCAGGGATTTTGAAAAACACGTCAAAGAAGGCGAATACGATAAGGCACTTGTTGTTTACAAGCTCTCTGATGATGAGCGTATTGACCTTCTTGAGCAAAAGCTTCTTTATACGATGAGGAAGATAAATACCGCGAATGCAGTGGTAAATGCAGGAAGCGGAAGCGGGGTGCCCGCGGGAACACAGGAGGCTGTTACGGTACCTGTGGGAACAACAGAGGAAATCACGGCACCCACGGGAACACAGGAGGCAGTCACGGCGCCCGCAACGGATAATCTCCTCGCGTATCTTGAGAAAGCGGATGAGGCGGCTCCTCAGAAGAACACGGTACTTCTTGCTGTCGGGAACGACGTCAATCTTACAAAAAAGCAGATAGATCAAAAAACAAATATGGGATATGCGTTCTGCTTTATGAGTCTCGGATTTGTACTTTGCGGCGTGCTTCTCGCGTCGTCCGTTATCAGCGAGCGAAACAACGATGTAATAAAAAGGATCAAGCTGACGGGAACAAGTGAGATCATGTATTTTGTCGCAAAGCTTTTATCGGGTGTCATCATCTCTGCGATGCTTTCGGGAGTGCTTGCCGTATGCACGCTTTTCCTCGATGCCGGGCAAATGGGGATGAGCAGACTCAGCCTCATCGCGATGATATTCCTCATGGGCCTTATTTTCTGCACGCTGTCGCTGCTTGCGGGAGTGCTTGTCGGAAACGTGATGGGCGCATCGGTCGCATCTTTCACGATCTGGTGCCTGTCAAGCATGCTCGCGGGACTTTATTTCCCGCTCACGGGAACTTCGAAATTCGTACGTGTGATTTCTTCGTTGATGCCGCAGAAATGGTTTGTTGACGGGACCGAAAAGATATTTTTGGGCGACACCGACGCCTATATTGTGTTATTATTGGTTACGGTAGCGTATTTGTTTGTGTTCATCGGTCTGGGAAGCGTCGGGCTTAAGCTGAGAAACGCAGAGGACTAAAGAGTCCGTCGAAGCGCAGAAATGCTCATGAAAGTGGCAACAATTTTGAAAGACCAGAATATCATTATGAAAGAACGTTTTTTGGAAAACTATTTTCCTGCCGTGAGGATTGCCTTGATGCTTGTACTTTCAGTGTGCGGCATCATGGCAAACCTCGGGGTGGACGATGCATATGAACAGGATGCGGGGGTGTCTGTAGAGACATTCCTGCTTGTTTCGGTTTTTATAGGTCTTATGTCCGTAAAAGAACTGGTCGGAAAAAAGGTGAGGCTTCTTTTAATGGCGGGCGCCGCTGTAACGCTTATGGCCATGTGCGTTAAATGCGGAAACGGTTTTATGATACTGATCCCGTTGGTGATCTATGAGATAATGGTACAGTTCCCGGGAATCCCACTGCCTGTCTATTTTCTTCCGCTCGCGCTTGCGGTGCTTGACAGTCCTGTAGGGATCGTTACCCGTATCATCGGACTCAGCATGCTTTCGATCATTTACGTTCAACACGTCTTCATTATCAAAAAATACAAGAAGAGAATGATCGAGGATACGGTTCTTGAGCAGGGACTCAAAAGGGATATAAGGGAAAACGAATATGCTGCGAAGAACGAACTGAAAAGAAATATGCTTCAGGCAGAAAACAGGATACTTGAGGAGCGTGCGTCGCTTTCGCAGAAACTGCATGATAAGCTCGGCCACAGTATTAACGGGTCGATATATCAGCTTGAGGGTGTTAAGGTGCTCATGGAGAAGGACCCGCAGAAATCCAGAGATATGCTTCAGGCGGTGATCGATCAGATGCGAACGGGAATGGACGAGATCAGGGGAATTCTCAGAAAAGAACGCCCCGAAAAAAAGGATCTGGCGTTGCTTGAACTATACAGACTTTGCGAAAACTGCGAGGATAAAGGAGTCCGGGCCGAACTTGAAGTGGAGGGGGACGCTGCGCAGATAAGCAATCCGGTTTGGGAAGTGATCCTCGATAATGCGGTTGAGGCGATTACAAATTCGCTCAAATATGCTAAATGTCGTCATATCGACATTAAGATCGTGGTGTTGAACAAGATGGTCAGGTGCAGTATCAGCGATGACGGCTCAGGGTGTCCGGGCTTTGAGGACGGAATGGGAATCTCCGGCATGCGTCAGAGGGTTCGTTCTGCAAACGGAACGATAGATTTTGAAACAGAGGTAGGCTTTAAGGTGACGATGTTGCTGCCGCTTTAGGATTATAAGCGTAGGCACGGATGATCAAGTTCAGAGACCCGCGCGCGGTGTGAGAGTGCAAGGCCGCATAAAGGGAACACGGCACAAGCCGAATATACAGAGGTGTACATGGAAAAGATTAAAGTGATAATTGCAGACGACAGCGATTTTGTGCGTGACGGAATGAAGATCATCCTTGATGTGGACGATGAATTCCGTGTTCTCGGATGTGCTTCGAACGGGAAGGAGGCCATCGAAATCGCTGAGAAAGAGGCCCCGGATGTTTTCCTTATGGACATTCAGATGCCTCTCATGGACGGGATCGACGCAACTGCCGAGATTGTGAGGCGGGGGCTCGGAAAAGTTCTGATATTGACAACTTTCGATGATGATGAGCTTGTAGCGCGTGCACTTGCAGCCGGTGCCAAGGGATATCTTATCAAGAATCATACGCCGGATCACTTAAAACAGATGATCAAATCCGTATACAACGGGACGGGCGTAATGGAAGAAAACATCCTTGCATCCCTGACGGTTGCAAATGCATCAAAACAGGAGATATCGACAGGCAATATCGGCTTCGATGCTTCGAAGTATACCGAACGGGAACTTGATATCATCAAAGCGGTTGCCGACGGCCTTTCCAACAAGGAGATATCCGAGAAGCTTTTCCTCTCCGAAGGTACGGTCAAGAATTATATCACATCGATCCTTTCGAAGGAGAACCTGTCGCACAGGACAGCTCTCGCGGTTTATTATCTGACAGGGAAGAAATAATATGTACAATGATGAGAAAATCAGTTGCACAGATCGTTGATCTATACTTATAATCTAAAGTCGGCTTCAAACGGAGGATTTTAGGAGGCAATTTTATGAAGATTTTTATAGCGTCGGACATTCACGGTTCGGCAAAATATTGCAGGATGATGCTTGAGGCATATGAGCGTGAGGGAGCGGGCAGAATGCTGCTGCTCGGAGATATTCTCTATCACGGGCCGAGAAACGATCTGCCTGAGGAATATGCGCCGAAAAAAGTCATTGAGATGCTGAATGCAAAGAAAGATGAGATTTATTCACTTCGCGGAAATTGTGAGGCGGAAGTCGATCAGATGGTACTCGGATTCCCTACGATGGCGGATTACGCGCTGATCCCCGTGGGAAAACGAATGATATTTGCGACTCACGGACATGTTTTTAATTGCGAAAATATTCCGCCCATGAAGAAAGGAGACATACTGCTTCACGGACACACGCACATTCCGGTTTGCGAACGTTTCGGTGATGATTACGTCTATATGAATCCGGGGTCGGTGTCTATTCCCAAGCAGAATTCGAAGCACGGATATATGACTCTTGAAGACGAAATTTTTAAGTGGAAGGACCTTGAAGGCAGAGAATATATGTCTTTTGACGTATTGTAAGAGTTGCCAATAAAACACTAAATTGTGTTATAAATCAAAGGGAGGAATAGAAAAATGATTATATCAATTGTAATATTTGTAACAGCGGCACTTATTCTGTGCCTGGGAATACGTTCGTTTATGGGGAAAGGTCGCCTTTTAAACAATGCATATCTTTATGCATCCGATAAGGAACGTGAAACCATGGATAAGAAACCCTACTACATCCAGAGCGGGGTTGTCTTTTGTTGTTTGAGTCTTATTTTTCTTATTGTCGGACTCGCAACGCTTATGGAAAGTGACAAAATTCTTCTGCTTGAAATCCTTGTTGTTATCGGTATGATAATTTATGTAATCGTTTCAACCGCAATCATAAACAAGAAGAAAAATAAGACTCGTGTGTGAAGATTGATTTCATTTGAGAGATTTCATCGGAGTACCCCATTTCCCAAGGTCGCGACCGTCAAATGAGCAATATCGATCCTCTCCGGGGGCATAGACGGGAGCGGCCATGCGGAATCTTTCAATGAAGGGAACGGACTTGTCGGTGAGTTCTTCCTTCATCGTAACGCCCATGATGGTACAAAGATAAACATCGCTTTCTTCACACAAATGAATTTCTTTATCGACGCGAAGCTCCATGCGACAGGGCATTCGGCGATAGTGGGCACGTCAAGTACCACACCTTTTTCAACAGTCGGCATATACTTCATTTTATCAGGAACCTTTCGTCCGTTAACAATCCCATAGTAGTCCGCAAGCGGAAGAATATCCTCTGTAACAAGGTTTGCCGAGAACATGCCGTTCTTTCGGATGAGATCTTTTGTGAGTTTGTCGGTTCCTATGCAGGCCATAACGCCCATTCCCGTTCCGTTATCGGTCTGTGTCCATGTGTAGCTGAACCAGCAGAAAAGACCGAAGTCGGGAGTCTTGTCCTCCTTATAAGTTCCGTATAAAAATAACGCCTGAGGGCAAAAGTCATTGTGATTTTTGCTTTGTATCTTTGCCATAGCAGTAATCCTGTTCCTTTCTTTGTGAGAAGCCTCGCTACCTGAGTCGTGTGGGCTTACTTTGTTTTGTAGTTTTGTTCTGCGTCTTCAAGGTTTTTAAGAATACGGGAGAGATATTCGTCCATCCGACTCGTTTCGTTTTCCGAAAAGCCCTCGTAAAAATACTCATTCATTTGATCTGAAACCTCATTGTACTTTGCTTCAAGGTCTCTGGCTTTGTTTGTCAGCGAAATGAGCGACTGACGCTTATCTGCCTTATCGGGAGTTCGCGTAATCAGGCCGGAAGCTTCCATTCTCGCGAGCATAGCTGTAAGAGTGTTTTTCGCCAAACCGGTTTGGTCGGACAGCTCTACGATAGGCACACCGTCCTTTTGCCACAGCACATATAAAATCCTGCCCTGGGGACCGTTGAATTCCTCAACCCCGCTTTCCTGCAAAATCCTTTGAAAAAGACGCGCCTGAATCTGTTTTATTTTTGATATCAAAAAACCTGTACGAGTTTCCATATAACAATTTGTATGATGCTTGCAAGCGTAAAATCATACTTTTCCTCCTACGATCAAAATAGTACCATATAGAACTAATTATGTCAAGGTTCTATATAGTACTATTTTTTGCGCTGCTTTATCCACTGTTTGCACTTGTCCTTGGATTTGCTATACTGTCATAAGAGTTGTATGCAGTAAAATCGTATCCGTGAACTGCACGCAACCCTCATTACCGGTGCGCAAGGCACACGATCGAGTCGGAATCTGTCATGAAAGGAGTGAACGTGGTGTATGGACATATATGGGTACGGAAACAAAGATGCCTCGACTATCCTCATTCAGCCAATCGATGAGCGAGACGTGGCTACGCTCGAAAGTGAATATTCCGAGATAAAAAAACGTGTGGTCGGGAGCTTCCTGCTTGCTGCCTTCACGGTCAACGATTGGAACAAGGACTTGTCTCCGTGGAAGGCTCCTGCCGTGTTTGGCAAGGATGATTTCGGCGATGGTGCGCAAGGCACGCTTGATGAGATTGTGTCTTATTGTAAGGACAGATCGAAGACTTATATTATCGGTGGATACTCCCTGGCCGGGCTTTTTGCGCTTTGGGCTGCCTGTCAAACCGATTTGTTTTACGGCGTTGCGGCGGCGTCTCCATCGATGTGGTTTCCGGGATTCCCGGAATATATGGAGAGAAATGATGAATTGCAGGTTACGGCCGGCAACACAGACGTAGACGCATGTCAAGAAAATCAAAATGACGGGGAACAAAGTTTGAGCGGATGCCGCATAAAGAGCAGGCATGTATATTTAAGCATCGGAGACAAAGAAGAAAAGGCGCGTAACCCGGTATTGTCAACTGTAGGCGATAGGATTCGCAGGGCCTACGACTGCTTTGGAAGAAACAATATAAATACGGTTTTGGAAATTAATGAGGGAAATCACTTCAGGGATGCCGAGCTAAGGACCGCAAAGGCATTTGCGTGGGTGGTGAAACATATAGGAGGATGATGACTGTGACATTTGAAGAGAGAGCAAAAAAGGCTGTAGAACTTAAAATTTTCGGAGGCTACAACTGTACGCAGGCAGTTACCGCGGCTTTGGCCGATGAGACAAATCTTACCGAAGAACAGTTAAAGAACCTGTCGGCCGGCTTTTGCGCAGGTATGGGGAACCTTGAGGCTACATGCGGAGCACTCATAGGCGCTGTTATGGTTGCAGGGATGAAAACCGAGGGCAAAGGGACGCTTAAGATAGCGCGCCAAATGCAGGAAACTTTTAAGGAACGGTGCGGAGCATTAAAATGCAGGGATTTGAAAACCGTCACAGACGGAAAACCGCTGTGTCCCTGCGAAGAATGTGTTAGAAATGCAGTGATGATTTACGGAGAACTTTTATCGGAAAAATCCCCCGGTTCCGAGCGGTAATGTATGTGGGGCGTTTGGTCAAAGAGAAAATACCGGACTATGTCGCAGTAAACGGTCACTCTTATCTGGTTACGGAAATAGGTGAAGACCTCCTTAAGAACAATGGAAATGTTACTAAGGTGACTTGTTTCCGAGTAGTTCACCCGAGGGTGATAAATAGTCGGAAGGAGCGAATGGGATGTATGGAAATCGGTACGTTGGAAACGGCATAGCTGTGATATTGAGGAGAAATCTGTATGCGTAAGAACATAAAAAAGATGGCAAGTTATTACAAACCATATATCGGGACATTTTGTCTCGATATGTTCTTTGCGTTTATCGCATCACTTGTCAGCCTGATCATTCCGCTCCCGGTGAGATATATTACCCAAAATATAGATCAGATGACGCCCGATTCGGCGGTTACGCTCATAATCAAAATCGGCATTGCGCTTATAGTACTTGTCGTCATACAGTTTGTTGCTCAGTATTATATTGCGTATGTCGGGCATGTGATGGGTGCGAAGATGGAATATAACATGAGAGCGGAAATCTTTGCACATTATCAGAAGCTTTCGTTTGCCTTTTATGACGAACAGAAGGTTGGTCAGCTCATGAGCAGGGTAACGAGCGACCTTTTTGAGATAAGCGAGCTTTTGCATCACGGACCCGAAAATATCGCTATTTCTTTTATCAAGATCATAGGCGCATTTATCATTCTTTTCAGCATCAGCCCTTATATGGCGCTTGCTGCATTTGCGCTACTTCCGCCCATGTTCACATATGCGTTTTTTATGAACAAAAGAATGAAAAGGGCGTTCAGGGAAAACAGGGTAAAAATAGCGGAGATAAATTCGCAGATTGAGGATAATCTGTCGGGCATCCGCGTTGTCAAGTCGTTTGCAAATGAAGATATAGAAAAAGGTAAGTTCAAAAAAGGCAATGATGCATTTCTTGTTGCAAAAAGAAACAGTTATCACTATATGGGGCTTTTTAATTCCGGAATCAATGCATTTACCGTGCTTATCAACATTGTAGTGATAGTTTCCGGCGGAATCTTTATGGCGAAGGAACTCGTTGCGGTCGAGGATTTTGTGACATTTCTTTTGTATATAAACGTTTTTACCGATCCGATCAGAATGCTCATAGATTTTACGGAGCAATTCCAAAACGGATATACAGGTTTCGAACGGTTCCTGGAAATACTGGCAGTTGAGCCGGATATTGCTGACGTACCGGGAGCGAAGGAACTTAAAGATGTTAAGGGTAATATCAGATTTGATGATGTATCGTTCAAATATAAAGACAGTGCCCACAGAGTTCTGAGACATATAAATCTTGAGGTTTCGGCCGGTTCATATGTGGCGCTTGTCGGCTCGTCCGGTGGCGGCAAGACAACTCTTTGCAGCTTGATACCGAGATTTTATGAAGTGACAAACGGCAGCATAAGCGTTGACGGAAAGGATATACGGGAAGTAACGCTCAAGTCATTGAGGGACAACATCGGTATCGTGCAGCAGGATGTGTACCTCTTTGCGGGAACCGTTTACGAGAATATTCTCTACGGAAAGCCGAATGCGACTCGCGAGGAAGTTGTGCAGGCGGCGAAGCTCGCTAACGCGCATGAGTTCATAGAAGAGCTTCCGAACGGTTATGATACCGATATCGGGCAGCGGGGCGTGAAACTTTCGGGAGGGCAGAAACAGAGGCTTTCGATTGCGAGAGTGTTCCTGAAGAACCCGCCGATCCTCATTTTCGATGAGGCGACAAGTGCGCTTGATAATGAGAGCGAGAACATTGTGAAAGAGTCGCTTGAGAGGCTTGCCGCGAACAGAACGACTTTCGTCATTGCGCATAGGCTTTCAACGATCAGAAATGCAGAGAGGATACTCGTCCTCACCGAAAACGGTATCGAAGAGTCCGGCACGCATGATGAACTGATGGCAAAGCAGGGGATTTACGCACAACTGTATAAATGGACGAAATGATGACACCTTGGGGACGGGGGTTGGGGTCCATTCATGACACCTTGGGGACGGGGGGTGGGTGTCATGAATGGACCCCAACCCCCGTCCCCCAGGTGTCATCATTTCGTCCATTTATAGAGGTGTGCGTAA
>JAILKT010000140.1 GCA_024693545.1 Lachnospiraceae bacterium | reverse complement strand
TTGTTGATGTATTGTCCGAATATCCCGAACTTGTGTTATCATCATTCGAAGGCTCTGTATAAGTACTGTCATTTTGCGAAGGCTCAGGATCTGTGTTTGTGGTTTCCTGCTCTTTTTCCAGATCAAGTGTTAACGTCTTTGATGTATAAAAAGTACTTGTCGTTCCGCTGGGACGGGTTAAGACATATTTCATCAACACATTAATGGAATAGCTTCCGTTTCTTGAATAGTACTCATAATCCGAAGCATCCGGTGTACCGGAGAGTTTTCCGTCAGGCGTCATTTCAAAACTTCTCGGATAATCTCCTCCTGATAATTCATAGCTGACAGATGCGCCCTTAAGTTCAGGCATATTGTTTTCTATAGTAGCTGAATAAGGAACACCGACCTTTGCCTTCGGTAATTGCGTTGTTGTTATTCTCGGTGTTGCAACGTAGCCTTTAAGTGCAATTTTTATCTCTTTCTTTTCTCCATTGCTTCCGTTATACCCAATAACAAGTGTTCCGGAGATTTCGCCCTCGCTGTTTTCATCCGACAACAGTCTTATCTTTCCGATAGAATTGCCAACATAGTAATCATATTGGTCATCATACGCAGGAATTTCCACGAACTTGGCAAGCTTACCGGTCTCTCCGATGGTCCAGTACTCGTCGAGCTTAACATTTTTCGCATCTTTAAGTTCTACTGTCAGTCCTTCAATATCTGTATCACCGACATTTGCAAAGAAAACATCATGATAATTGCTTCCGAGAAATACAATATTTCTGCTCTTGTTTCCCTGAGCATCCTCTTCTGCAATGGTAAAAAGCTCGGAACCACTCTTCTGTCCTACAATATTGTAATAATAATCCTGTTGTTTGTCTCCCCGAGTCACAATATAATGCAACGTCGTATCCGGATTGTAATCAATGAGAGACACCCCGCTATCAAGAATTTCCTTTTCTCCGTTATCATTTACAATGTATAATTCCACTCCATATTGCACGGAATAGCTCGGGCGCAAAGAAATCGCCGAACCGGATGCTATCGGGGCTTGGAACATATCAATCGTATTGTCGTCATAAAGTGAGCGATTAATAAGAATCCCTCTGTATCCGTCGTCGTAATAACTATCCATACCTCTGTTTATAGTGAATGTGTTATACGGGTTATTATACGTATTATCTTTATAAATCTGATAAATTCCAAAATAAAGCGGATCCTCGGTGCTTTCCAATATAAATATATCTACGCTTATTATGAGGATATCTCCACCCTTATAAAAAACAGTGAAATCAGTATCGTCATCGATCACATAACCATCCTCAACGAACAGTTTTTGTGTAATATCTTCTTTTGACTCGGCATCTGCTATATTTGTATATTCACCGACAACCGTCTTTTGTATAGTTTCATTTGCCCATGCTGCAACATCTACATCTCTATCTATTCTGTTGTATCCTACTACAGGCTTAAAAATATACTTACCTTTCTCCTTTGTACTGTCTAATGAATACGAAACCTTTTTCTTCTCAATTACATCGTCGTCTAGATCGGTAATTTCAGATCCCTCCGACCAACATTCGAGATAATTACCATCTATATCAACTTGTGCTATCTGAATAGGTGTATCAATTTGTGGAGAGTCTGTTATAACAATCATTCTAAATGAACATAAGTATTCCTGGTTTTCTTTTGTAAAGCCTAAGGTCCACTTCGGCAGGTCTTCAAGCGATGAGCCAACTTCACAAGTCTCCCCATTTCCGAAAAGAGCTTCTGTATAATCCTGTGAACCGCCGGGTATCATATCTTCATAAATAAAATTTCCCTTGATCGATTTTACTGTAACACCATTATCTTTAAAAAGGGATTTTATTGAGTATGTCACTTTATCTTTAGTTTTCACTTCCTCCGGATCAAAGGTAGTGAAGATATTAATTTGATCGATATAACCGCCATTTCCGCCAAGTAAACTGTAGTTTATTTGAGTGAAAGCTTTAAGATCTTTCCCATTTGCATCTTTATATGAAATGCTTTCAATTGGACTGGCAAATTCTATCTTATCAATAAGATATCTTACATTTGAAAGATTCAACTGATCCAGCTTTCCGCAAATTATCTCCATCGAAGATGAGTAGTTATACATATTATTCGACAAATAATTTCTGTATTCCCTGGAGAAATCTATCGTAGCGTCATCGCTTTTAATCACATGATAATTACCTTCATATGAAAATTTGTATGCCACTGCGCTTCCGCTCGCGACCACAGGATTTCCGTCTTTGTCTTTAATATTTGATAATACGGTGCTTACCGGCACGTTGCTAAGATAATTCGGCAAAAAGCCTGTCATATCAAGCTTCAGACCCTCATAAGTCTTGATCGGCATATATGTTGCCTGTGCCTTGTCAGCAGGCGTTGCTGCCAGCGTTGAAACGATCAATACCATGCTAAGCAAAATCGAAATGATCGTTTTGAATTTTTTTGTTCTCATTTTGTACCCTTCCTTTCATTTTCTATATTAAAAGCCATCAACTAAGTGTTTGCGAGAATCCGGCTTTAATATTTTTTAAAAATGCCAGTAAATGTCATTGCTTGTCTCCAAATATTCCCTTCAGGAAGCCGATTGCCTGTTCAACGCTTTCCGTGTCAAGATTTTCGCCGATATCTCCCCTTTTATCACCGTCTTCCCGGTCGCCCGATCCGCCATCATCGTAAGAATCTTCGTAATCATAGCCGTCATCGGATTCCGCATCACCTGAACCGCCGATCATATCAACTATGTTCTGAATGCCTTTGAGCCCTTCGAGGTCTTTGAGACTTTCCACACCCTTAAGGGGATCAAAGCCTTCTAACCCCTCGATCCCTTCCAGTTCACTTCCGTAGTTCTCCTTCACATATTCATAAATCTGGGACATAAACGGGCCGAACTGTTCGATCAATTTTTGTAAGCTGGCAAGCTCATCCGCCGTAAATGCGGGCGCTTCAAACTCAACATCCGCCTCTTCGGGTGTCATGACCGTTACCTCGTCATTTTCAGAAACCTTCAGACCGCTGTCAATGATTTCTTCGAGGATTTTCTCATCAACAAGATCATTCTTTGCAGTCGAAACCGATAAAGCTTCTCCTTCTGCGAGCTGCTTTTCAACCGCAACCGTCTTTCCGTCTTCGCCCTTCTTATAAACGGTATAGTCAACTTTACCTTCAACAACCGCACTGCTTGTCTGTACTTCACCGTCATCGGCAAGAACAACCTTAGTGTTTGTTATAGTTCCCCGGATCGACATCGAGGTATTCGGCGTAACAATATCATAAGACGACTTCGCCGAAAGTTTTTTCTTCACCTCGGTCGTCATCATTCCGCGCTCAACAAACACCTTTGTCCTACTGTTCTTTTCACTTCCCGTAGCGGTAAGACGCACACGGGTGTCGGCCTGAAGGTATACATATTTATCATCATCGAGCTTTAAGCGGGTGAAACCGTCCTTCGCAACCGTGAGGACATCACCTGACGAAAGCGACATATTCTTAAACGCTTCCAGTTTTTCCCCGTTACGTTCAACATCGCAAACGCCGTTTATCTCAAACACCTTTATGGAACGATAATCGGTTTCCCTGAATAAAAAGAAATATATAAGAAAGCCTGCAGCAGCAAAGATTGCAACAAAAATTCCCGTGATAATAAGAGCTTTTTTCATAATCTCCCTCCCCGTGTTTTTCTATTTTATGACAGTATCATCTAAGAGTCAATGTAAAAAATCCGTGCGATCATCCGTCCACTCAATAATCCGTGCGATCATCCGCCCACTCAAAAATCCGTGCGATCATCCGGTTGCGATCGGTTTCGAAAGTTCCCCGATAACTCCCTTCACGCTTTTTTCCTCAACATTCAGGAAATTCACAGGCTCATTGATATGTTCGAGATAATGTGCGTCCGAATCCGTGATCACGCGGCATTTTTGCAGATAAGGGTGAGCCTGCCTGAGTTCATGCAGTTTGCTCATATTCTTCAGTTCAAAGATCGTAAAAGTGCTTTCCGGCGGGACATATCCGAGACTTGAAAGAAGACTTGTTGTGGATTTATCAAGATGTGCGGGGATCATAACGCCTCCCCGTTCCTTAACCGGTGCTTCAACGCCGTCAAAAGGGATATCCGTTGCATTAATAAGAAGATACGGCTCCTCGAAGAGGATTTTTTCCTCCGCATCGACGCCGTATTGATGCCCAAATACCTTCGGATCGTTTTCA
>JAILKT010000139.1 GCA_024693545.1 Lachnospiraceae bacterium | reverse complement strand
TTGTTGATGTATTGTCCGAATATCCCGAACTTGTGTTATCATCATTCGAAGGCTCTGTATAAGTACTGTCATTTTGCGAAGGCTCAGGATCTGTGTTTGTGGTTTCCTGCTCTTTTTCCAGATCAAGTGTTAACGTCTTTGTTTCATAATAAGTTGAGTAACTTAGCGAATTAAGTCTTCTAGTATATTGCATTTGCACATCTATAAAATATGATCCGCCTTTTAAATACTCTTCATAATCAGAAGCAGTAGGTGTAAATCGCAATTCTCCTTCCGGTGTCATTTCTATATTTTTCGGAAGTCTCACTCCCGAAATCTTATAGTTGACAGACGTCCCCTCAAGTTCAGGCATATTGTTTTTTATAGTAGCTGAATAAGGAACACCGACCTTTGCCTTCGGTAATTGCGTTGTTGTTATACTCGGTGTTGCCGAGAAGCCTTTAAGATTAATTCTGGTTTCTTTAGTCTCTCCGCTACTTCCCTTATATTTGATAACAAGTGTTCCGGAGATTGCGCCCTCGTCGTTTTCATCCGGCAGCAGTCTTATCTTTCCGATACAATCACCAACATAGCCACTATATTGGTGATCATACGTAGGAATTTTCACGAATTTGGCAAGCTTACCGGTCTCTCCGATGGTCCAGTACTCGTCGAGCTTAACATTTTTCGCATCTTTAAGTTCTACTGTCAGTCCTTCAATATCTGTATCACCGACATTTGCAAAGAAAACATCATGATAATCATTTCCGATCAATAGAATATTTCTGCTCTTGTTTCCCTGAGTATCCTCTTCTGCAATGGTAAAAAGCTCGGAACCACTCTTCTGTCCTACAATATCGTAATAATAATCCTGTTGTTCGTCTCCAAGAGTAACAACATAATGCACCGTCTTATCCGGATCGTAATCAATGAGAGACACCCCGCTTTCCTGAGGTTTCAATTCTCCGGTATCACTTGATATGTAAATTCCCGCTCCATCTGGCATGAAATAGCTCGGGCGCAGTTTAATAGCCGAACCGGATGCCATCGGAGCTTCAACATACTTGTCAAGGTTTTGGTCATACATATTACGGCTTATAAGAATCCCTCTATATCCGTCGTCGTAATAACTATCCATACTTCCGTTTATAGCGAATGTGTTATACGCACTCGTATTCTCATTAAAAATCCGATTAATTTCAAAATCAAGCGGATGCTCGATGCTTTCCTTTTTATTGATTTCTATGCTTATTATGCGGACATATCCACTATTATAGAAAAAAGTGAAGGTCGTATTCTCGTCGATCTCATAACCATTCCCGGCAAGCAGCGTTTGTGTAATATCTTCTTCTGATTCAGCATCTGCAATATTTTTATACTCGCCGACTACCGTCTTTTTTATCGCTTCTTTCGCCCATTTCGCAGCGTCTACTTCTTTCTTTATTGCGCTGTATTCTACATCAGGCTTAAAAATATACCTGACTTCCTTGTCATTGCCGTTATAAGAATTATATACTGCTCTTGTCTTCTCAATAATAACTTCGCTATCATAATCAACGATCTCTGTATCTGTCGTTGAGCAAAAAATCTTAGTGCCTTCGCCATCTACTATATACATATCTTGAGGCACTTCAATATCGGGGTCATCTACAAAAGTCTGTATCCTAATCGAACATAAGTATTCTTGTTTTCCTTTTGTAAAACATAAGGTCCACTTCGGCTGTTCATAATACGGCAAGCCAATTTTGCAGGTCTTCCCATTTCCAAAAAGCTCATCCGTATGATTCTCTAAACCGGCAGGTATCTGATCTTCATAATAAAAGTTTCCCTCAATTGATTTTACTGTACATTCATCGTTCTTAAAAGGAGAGGTAATTGTGTATGTCACCTCATCATTTTCTTTCATAACTTCCGGATCAAAATAACATAGGAGATTAATTTGATCAATACCATTAATCCTCATGTAGCGCATTTGCTTTTCAGGATAAAGCGCTTTTCCTTCTGCATCCTTATACGAAATATCTACAATAGGACTTGTATAAGATACTTCATCAATAAGATATCTTACATTTGAAAGATTCAACTGATCCAGCTTTCCGCAAATTATCTCCATTTTAGACGGGATGGCTGAACCGTAGTTCAAAAAATTAGAATATCCTCCGGAGAAATCTATCGTAGCGTCATCGCTTTTAATCACATGATAATTACCTTCATATGAAAATTTGTATGCCACTGCGCTTCCGCTCGCGGTCACAGTTTCTCCGTTTTCGTTCGTAATTTTCGATAATACCGTGCTTATCGGCACGTTGCTAAGAGAATTCGGCAAAAACTCTGTCATATCAAGCTTCAGACCCTCATAAGTCTTGATCGGCATGTATGTTGCCTGTGCCTTGTCTGCCGGCATAGCTGCCAGCGTTGAAACGATCAATGCCATGCTAAGCAAAATCGAAATGATCGTTTTGAATTTTTTTGTTCTCATTTTGTACCCTTCCTTTCATTTTTATATTAAAGGCCATCATCTAAGTGTTTGCGAGAATCCGGCTTTAATATCATTGCCATATCACCGATAAACGTCACTGTTTATCTCCGAAAATACCTTTAAGAAGTCCGATAGCGTCTTCCAGTTTTTCGGTATCCAGGTTCTCCCCGATATCTCCAAATTCGCCAACATCTCCAAATTCGTCAACATCTCCAAATTCACCGATATCTCCCGGCTCATCAACGTCTCCCCGGTCGCCCGAGCCGCCATCATCGTAAGAATCTTCGTAATCATAGCCGTCATCGGATTCCGCATCACCTGAACCGCCGATCATATCAACTATGTTCTGAATG
>JAILKT010000081.1 GCA_024693545.1 Lachnospiraceae bacterium | reverse complement strand
AGAACATTCTTTATCACATCCCTGCTCTCATCCACACTCTGATGAGGCGGCCATCCAGCGATCGGACCTACATCCGGATCACTGGCATATTTGTATAAGTCCTCTGCATCACTGTCTTCCCAACGGCGCAGGAGCAGACGTTCTGTTTCAATCGTCCTTTTTATAAACAACTCCATATCCGCACAATTCCATATACCAATCGGCATCTCACATTTTCTCTGAGCATACTCAGTAAAACCTACGGCTTCATAACAATGCCTTGCGCTCTCATTATTCTCAAATACACCCAGATCAATTCTTGTGGCATTCAGATTTTCCTTTACATACTCTATTCCAAGCCTGAGCATTTCTTTTCCGTACCCTTTTCCCCGAAACTTAGGACTCACAATTACAAAACCGAATCGAACAGAACTGTCATCGTCATCTCTCGGATACCTTATGATGAAATGTCCTATAACATCCCCATCATCATCTATTGCTGTTAGCGGATAGAACCTCCCCGTTTCAAGCTGAGGCGCATAATTCTCGTTTATGTCTTCGCCTGAAAGCGGATATTTATTAAATCTGTCAGCAGACCATTTATATAATTCTTCTTCCGAACGGAGCCACCCAACTATAATCTGTGCGTCTTCTTTTTTGAAATCTCTCAGTTTCATCAATTCATCATTCCTCAATTATTATAGTTTATTCTCTGGCAGGTATCTGATCATTCAGACTTTTGTTGCGGTAATTAAGGCATCATAATCATCTATTGTTACTTTTTTTATAGAATAATCCATTATAAACACACTCCTGTCTTTATATCTTCAATTAATTCAATATCAGCCGGAAGCCACTTCACATCATACAATTGCTCTTTAGTGAGCCATCTAGCCGCTTCAGCTTCCTTTAGTTCGAGTTTTCCAGATTTCACAGTCGCCCAGAAACAGTCCATCGAAAGATGAAACGTCGGGTAATCATACTCTATTGTCTTGATAAGATCACCAACATTAATTTCAGTGTCAAGCTCTTCAAGTATCTCACGTTTAAGCGCCTCCTGAGGTGTTTCTCCTTCTTCAATCTTTCCGCCGGGGAACTCCCACCAACCTTTATATTCACCATATCCACGGGCCGTTGCGAAGATTTTGTCTCCGTCTTGTATCACAGCGGCTACTACTTTAATTGTTTTCAATAGTTCTTCCTCAACAAGAATTAGATTTCCTCAATTCCGAGGCTCTTTAAGTAATTATATGTTCCGTCATAGTATTCGGGTAATCTGGTACTGTCCTCCCAGAATCCTGTAGGAGTTTTATTAGCATTTCCCGCAGGAACACAGATCACCATTCCGACTCTGGCTCGAGTGAGTAAGACTCGATATGCATTTAACATATATTTCATACGTTCCTGCTTACTTTCCGTATCACCTGTTAGCTTCGACCATTCTGTCTTTCCGTTAAAAGTATAGAATTGCCATTTTCCTGATTCATATCGCATATCAGCATCCCACAACAAGCAGGTATAATCAAGTTCCAAACCCTGAACTTGAATCTCTGTTGCAGCATCTTCAAGATAATTTGAAGATCTTGTATCTTCTTTATCTTCAAGGAACCAATGAATTGCATTTTCATCCCCCGAAGGTAGAATATGAATTGCCAAAGGTTTAAATCTAGCTGCTTCCTTTGTTACCAGTACGCCTGTTCGTTCTGAACCTCTAACTTTTTCATGTATCCAGCTTCTAGCCTTGTCCATACTTCTGGTAAGAACTATGGGATACTTGTCTTTGATGTCCGCATATAAGCTTGCTGCGTCATTATTAAATGATAACAGAGAATGAACAAATGCCGACAATTTTTCCGCTCTATAAGAGCGTAATGAAACACTCAAGTGCAAATCTTCCGAATAAACAACATGATCATTACCCTCAAGCAATTCATTAACCTTTCCCTCTGCATATTCGGCATCGGTAAGCTTAGGAGAAATATGCACTTCCCACTGGGGAAAACTATCATTTAGCGCCGCTATCCATTCGGAAATACCAGCTTCCCCCGTATTAATTTCCTGTCCGCCACCGACAAGACATATGATCGTTGCCCAGTCTTCACGTTGGTCAAGGGACCATATTAAAAATGATGCTTCCGAAACCGGAAAGTTTGGAACCTTAAGTTTATTTCCGTATGTTCCACCACGTTTCAGATAGTCAGCGAGCCTCTTATGTGTCCAAGACCTTTGCGCTTCATCAAAAATAGCCACATGCTCAACCTCAGCAAAACCGGCATCTTCCATCTTAACTGCCTTTTCCGGATCAATTTCAAGGATGCCATTTTCAACCGGATTCTTGATTTTCTTCAACATGTTATCTCGATATTGGTGAATCATTTGAACCGACTTGCCGACCTCACGCAACGCATCCGATTTGTTCTTTTTCTCATTTCTTTCGCGACACTTAATCAAGTTATCTCTCGCAAGAGCCTCTGTCAGAACGGCTACAAGTGGGCCATTACCGGAAAGGTATACCGCACCTTCGTCTTTAACAGGTTCCTTTTGTCCTTGATAAGTTTGTCTTATAGCCACATCTAATCCTACCAGAGTTTTCCCGGCACCGGGTACACCGGTAACAAAACATATGCTTTTCTTCTTTTCCTCTTTGCTTTTCTTTATCACATCAAGGATGTAAGCTATTGTTCTGTCTGTAGACACCTGATCTGCTTCATGTCTGGTGATATCCTCAACAGTATGATTTTCATACAGTGATCTCGCAGCTTCTATAATGGTTGGTGTCGGCGCATATGGGCTAATAATCCAATTGGAATCAATCGGTTTTTCGTTAGGAAATTTTTCTATGACCTTTGATATCAATAACTCAACCCCTTCTTTGCCCGCAAGTAAGGGATTGATTACATTATCATCATATCCGGATTTTTGAATCAGCGTAGAATAGTTATCATAATTCGTCGCTACCAAGATAGGAACTATGACCTTCCCCTGACTGAATCTATGGAAATTATTTAGGTCAAGTGCATAGTCCAGGACCTGGTCTACATCTGCTTCCAGTATCTTATTTTCTCCTACTTTAAACTCAATGCAAAAAACAATCCCCTTATACAACAATACAACGTCTATCCTCTTTCCAAGACGCGGAATATCGTATTCAAAAATTATTCTCCCGTCCCTATCTTCAAAACGAGAAATGATATCTTTCATAATAGAGATTTCATCCTTCCACGCCTCTCTTGTGGTTGAACGTGCATCTCCATGATACTTATCATTAATATTTCCAAATATTAATGCATCGGGTTCATTAAGGAATCCCTGGAAACTATTGTAATATAGACATCGATTGTTATTCACACTGTCTTCTCCCTATTTCACTGCGTAATTCTCACCCAACCCTATTCCAAACCTCATACCCCTGTCTCCTGGCTGAGTCATACACGGGTTGCATGTTTTTCTGTAGGATGTTACAGAATTCTGTTTTACTGTTACCTTTTCTATATAGCTCTTGTCCGGCCCAGATTGAATGAAGGTTGTCGCGATAACATGATTCAAACAACTTGTGGATGCCGGGTTTATCGTGTATCTGCTGATACAGAATAAATTGGTTGTTCGCAAATTTCTCAAAGAACGGATCCCATTTTGGCAGTTTGTTACTCTTTGAGTTGTTAAGCGAGGAATCCATCGGCATTAGGTTCCATAATTCGTCATTCATTACGAACGACCACGGGATGAAATGATCCACATCATACTTACGCGCTTCAATGGGCTTTCCGGTAAACACATCCGTCACGGGACTAATCTTCATAATTCCTTCCCAGAGTTTTCTCACGTAAGCAAGTTTCCGTTCCTTCTCATCCAACGGTTTTAACTTATAAACCAGTCCCGGAACTTCAGGATTATTCTTTTGAAGCCATTCTAATTTATTATACTGTATCCACCCCAGGATGTTAAACGCATTGTCCTGTATCATCTTCATCCATGCCGGGTTAAAGTATATCTCTTTTTTGAGCTTGCTCGATTCGCCCAGCGTATATGGAAGTGGCGTTTTATTGTTAGTTTCATTGATAAACGAGATCATCCATTTCAAGCTTTCCCATTTGACTACATCATCACCAAAGAAACCGGATAACGCACGATACGGAACCATGTTTGTCAACTGCTCCTTATACTGCTTAAGCGCTCCGTCATTCTCCTTTATTGCATTCCTGATTTCTTCCTTAGAAGCATTTGCCGGAAGTTTGCTCAATTCGGTCAACAAGTTGACTGTTCTTTCAAGTCCGTCTCTGATCTCACCATCAGCCGGAAGTCCGCTTAGGTGAATATGAAATTCCCTGACCGAATACCATGCATTGCAGATCATCTCGTTTATTACATCATCGAAGGTTGCCTGTTGTCTGTCCTGTGTTATAAGACAAACTATCGCCTCAAGCCAATAAAACTTATAGCAATACGACGGATCCTTCATCATCAGCTTAAATCCATCGATGTAAAGCGCGTTTAGGTATTTGTCTCCGATAGTCAGACTGTATTCAGTTTTCGCAATATCAAATTCAGCCACTTCATCTCTCTCCTGTCAGGACGCACATCTTCAGAAACCCACTTGTCTACTGTCTTTATCTCATTTATATCACCGACAAACTCTTCGAAACCTTCTTCCGTAAAGTATGTGAAGTAACGCTCATTTATATAGCCTTCAAAATCACCATGTCTGAAAGAAGTATAAATATATCCCCCGGTCTTGACTGCGCGGACCATCTTGCGCAGCACTTCCTTCAGTTCGCTTTTCGGAAGGTGGAGGATAGACGAGCACGCCCATATGCCGTCATAGGCGTTAACTTCATCAAGTTCGTCAAACATCATTTGTCTGACAGTCGTTCCTGTGTTTTCGGATGCGATCCTGCAAAGTTCTTTCGAGCCGTCCACGCCTTCGGCCCTGAAGCCTTTTTCAAGGAAGTACTTCGTATCCCTTCCGCTGCCACACCCGAAATCAAGGATTCGGGCGCCTTCGGGAAGTAACCTCAGGAACCTGTCTTGTATGTATGTGACATCGGCATTTATCGTACCGGCCACAAACGTTTCCGCATTATTGTCATAAAAATCAATGGTTTTGCTCATATCTACAACCTATCGTACTTGTCCGCTTTTCCTTTTGCCTTATCCACGGGGTATTTGCGTTCATTTTGGTCCATCTTCATATTCACGATCTCGTCCGCATCAAGACCGAGCTTGTCGAGCAGGTCCTGCGTGTAGACGATCACATCGGCGAGCTCTTCTTTGACATGCTGCTTATCGAAATCAGTACTGCTCCACTGGAAGCACTCAAGAAGTTCCGCTGCCTCTATTACAAGCGATTTTGCAAGATTCTCCGGAGAATGGAACTGATCCCAGTCCCGGTCAAGTGAAAACCTTCTGATTCTTTCAATTGTTTCCTTCTTCACTTTTTGATACTCCTTAGTCTTTCTTTTAAGTATTCGGACATTCCGGGATCTGTACAGTATATGTAGCAGCCCTTCATGCCCCTCGTCATGAGCGTGCGGTATGTGTTCTTTATGATCTCGTCCGCGCGTTTATTTGCTTCTTCCGGGGACTCTTTGTAAAGCTTCTTGATTCCTTTCAGGGACTGGTCGGTTTTCGCACGCTTGTTAAAATCTGTGATCACATGGCCGTTCTCGTAACGGATGTCGTCACCGAGGATAACGCCCACATAGTCGAATTCAAGCCCCTGCGAAGTATGAATACAGCCAACCTCGTTGACGGATGTTTCACTTACCGCAAACGGTTCACCGTTCCCAAGGTTCCAGCTCATCTCAAAATCACCGATTTTTATGTCGTGGCAATTCGTATCGTTTTGCCCGCTCTTTATCCATTCCCAGCAATATCCCGCAAGGATTCTTGCTCTGTTTGCATCCTTGTTACGTTCGACCACAAGGTTGCGCATTTCGTTTGGTGAGTCGCATATGCGTATGTCGTAATCGATGCCTTCAAGGTCATAATTCGCTGTCTCGCGGACCTCAAGCACATCATCTAGCCATGCAAGATAACCGTCGGATCCGTTGCACCTGAACTGTGATTCAAGTTCAAGGTAATGGAGTTGTGAGCCTTCTTCTTTTGCCCACTTTTCTATCTCTTCCACCGATCCTATATCGTCCATAGTCACTCTCTGGCTTTCGTCAATAAAGAAGACACTGCAGAATGCGGCATGAATTATTTCCTTGATCTGGTTCTCGCCAAGGTTATGGAACATGCCGGACTTTTCGTTAAGCCTGTGTGCTTCATCGCAAAGCAGGGTGTGCGCTACGTTGCTGCCAACTTCCGTATATGTACCCGAACCCTTGAACATGTTGTCGATGCTGCTCTTTTTAATCTGTCCCTTCAGCTTCTTCAGATAAACCTGACGTGGCGCGCTGTTCTTCGATACATACTGAACCATCTGGTCCCTTTTCGTAAGCTCGGCGAGCAGGTTAATGGCTATGACCGTTTTACCGGTTCCCGGACCACCTCTCACAATAACGGTTCGCTTTTTCATGTCTTTTTGACATTTAAGAGACAGTTCAAGTATCTCCTCATACGCAACCTTCTGTTCATCGATCATGACGAATTCGCGATTGCCCTTAAGCATGGAACCGATAGCATTCTGAAGGCTTTTTGAAGGACGTATCTTTCCGTGATCTATAAGGTAAAGCACCTCTTTTTTGTCACCCTTGCGAATGGATGTCTTAATAAAATCCCGCAGACCGTCAAGCTGTCCTTTTGTATATGCCGGTGCCTCATCGAGGTAATCCTTGTATTGCTGAGCATCGAGCGGATCGTCGGCATGACGGATGTAATTATGCAGACACGCACATGGCGAAAGCACAATCCCTCTGTCCTGCACTTCACGGTTATAGTCGCGTATGAGCTGCGCATATGACCATGCCTGATATGAAGGATGTACCGTCCTTGTAAGCCCGCCTCCGAGATATGTTTCAACAAGCGCATCGGGACCTTTTACTTCAGTTAGAGAATCCCACTGCTTAAGCTCCACGATCACTGCTCCGGGGTCGTTTTTTTCTCCGTATCCCGAAATAATGAAGTCTATTCTTTTGGATGTTTGAGGTATGTTATATTCGATTGCCACTCCCGCATCGGAAGGGATCTCAGAATCATTTAGAACTTTATACATATAGTTGAGGGAATTCTCCCAAGACCTGAATTCTGCTTTCGGAGTATGCTTTCCAAGCTTCGTCAGGATATTCTCCTCTATCTCTATAGCGATAGAGTCCCTTTCGCAGCTGCTCAGAAAATCTGTTTTCACCCCTTCATAAACGATCATCGGTACCTACTCCTATGACTTTATAGCATTGTCCATCCTTCTTATTAATCACTATCAACTATTGTATCAAATACACCGGTGGATTTACATCTTTTTGGTGTTTTTTTACCGTATCAAAGAGAATCTTTTTTATGCTATAATTATGTTAGGTGTTTTATTCTCCGGATTATGAACAGTATCATAAGCATTTATCCCGGAGGTAAAACTAATGGAAGTAAACAGGCAGTATAAAGACAGACTTTTCAGACTCCTTTTTGGACAGGAAGAGAATAAGAGCAATATTCTCTCATTGTACAACGCTTTACTTCCCGTAAGCGACTTTTGTGCTGCGTGCGATTATTTCGCGCCATGCCCAGGGGTCTACTTTCGGATCCTCCGACCACCAGTAGTGCGCAACCGTCCTCAATACGAAAACGAATCCAGGAACTTCCTCAACCTGTCTGTTTTGGGGTTTTCAAAAAATTCTTCCGGTGTTCCTTCTTCAACGATACGTCCGCCGTCGATAAAGACCATGCGGTCCGCAACCGCTCTTGCGAAGGCAAGCTCATGCGTCACGATCACCATCGTCCTTCCTTCTTTGGCAAGATTAATCACAACGTCAAGGACCTCTCTTACCATTTCCGGGTCAAGTGCCGCGGTTATTTCGTCAAGCAGAAGAACCTCGGGGTGCATCA
>JAILKT010000076.1 GCA_024693545.1 Lachnospiraceae bacterium | reverse complement strand
TTTTTACACAAGTACATTCAAATAATTGGCTTCGAGGTCTTCTGTACCTTGAAGTGAGCAGCCCTTTTCTTTAGCGAACTGAATGTAATCTATGATTTCCTGTGTTACTCTCTCTCCCGGCGCAAGTATCGGGATCCCGGGCGGATAACACATGATAAACTCTCCGCATATCTTGCCTGCCGTCTCTTCAAGCGGCATAAGCTTCTTTTCGCTGTAGAACGCTTCCTGCGGTGAAATGACAATGTTTGGCTGGATATAATCGCCCGAAATGGTGGGCGACTGTTCCTTTTCATAAAGCCTCTTTATATCCGCAAGTGCATTAACAAGTCTTTCTATATCTCTGATTCTGTCGCCGATAGAGATATATGCGAGGATATTTCCGATATCGCCGAATTCTATCTGAATATCGTATTCATCACGAAGAAGATCGTAAACTTCTATGCCTGTAAGTCCGATTTCCTGCGTATATACGGAGAGCTTTGTCACGTCGTAATCGAAAATACTGCCTCCGTTGCAGAGCTCGCGGCCATAGGCGTAATAGCCTCCTATCGCATTTATCTCCGACCTTGCATATTCCGCCATGTCAACAACCTTCGCAAATGACTCGGCGCCGCGGAGCGCAAGGTTTCTGCGCGAGATATCGAGGCTCGAGATAAGCAGATAAGACGCACTTGTTGTCTGTGTAAGATTTATGATCTGACGCACATAGTCCGAATTCATCCCGTTATTGGTGAGAAGTATCGAGCTTTGCGTCAGGCTCCCGCCGGACTTGTGCATGGATACCGCTGCCATATCGGCGCCGACCGCCATTGCATTCGTGGGAAGATTTTTCCCGAAATACAGATGTGTTCCGTGCGCCTCATCCACAAGCATCTTCATTCCATGCTTATGTGCAAGTTCGGTAAGCGTCTTAACATCCGAGCAAATGCCGTAATATGTAGGGTTGTTGATGAGAAGCGCCTTTGCGTTCGGATGCGCGATCATCACCTTTTCTACTTCATCGGGCGTGATACCGAGAGCTATGCCTATACGGTTTTCGGTCTTGGGCTCCACATATACGGGGATCGCGCCGCAAAGCACAAGAGCGTTGATGGCACTCTTATGAACATTACGCGGAAGTATGATCTCATCTCCGGGCTTACAGGTGGAAAGTATCATGCTCTGTACCGCACCTGTGGTTCCGCCGACCATGAGGAACGCATATTCCGCACCGAATGCATCTGCCGCAAGCTCCTCAGCTTCGCGGATAACGCTCACGGGATGGCACAGGTTGTCAAGAGGTTTCATGGAATTAACGTCAAGACCGACACACTTCTCACCGAGAAGCTGTACGAGCTCGGGATTGCCTCTACCCCTCTTATGGCCGGGTACGTCAAAAGGCACTACCCTTTTTCTTGCAAATGCTTCGAGCGCCTCATATACGGGTGCTCTTCTCTGATCCCTCTTGTCCATTTCAAAAAACTCCGTTGTTTTCCAATATATTATTGTGCCGTCCTGCTTAATTGTCCGCTCGTTATCCGTCATTCCTTGTAAGCGCCGACAGCTTATGCAATTCGCTTATTTCACTCAAAAAGGTGATGCGCTCATAAGAACACATCACCTAAAATCCGTTTCGTTATTAAAGTCACAAACGACTGCCCGGGTGGTACTTTAAGCCTTCATGCCAACTACTGCCATGTACTCTTATTGACCGTTTCACAAGATGATGTGCATTCGCACAGAATAAAATCAACCTATAAAATTTGAGCTCTTAACTCAATCAATAATGTGGTTCTTTAAGAAATCGTCTGTTCAGACTGTTCTTCCCCCGAAACAAAAAATACATGTACCGGATTTTTTAACCACGCTCGGCAACAGATCCCGCCTGTCCGTTGGCTTGATAAAAAGGATCCTTTAGTTTGCATGAGAATATATTACATTCGCTTGCAATTACGGATTGTAACACGCAAGCTACTTCCCGTCAAGGATTTCTCGGCTTTTTCCCGTGCGGAATTTAACTTTTCGTTCAATCTTTTCCCCGTGCGTTTTTTCACTTAATATTTCACCGATTCCTGCCGATATATAGAATACATATAAACTCCGAAAAAAGGATTTTTCGGAGAGACGGACATAGCGGTCAACGTACTGTCCTCTGCAAAGCCTCAAAACAGGCATTGGGAAAGGAGACCCAAAATGAAAATCAACGCCAGCAGTATAAGTATGGATTCTGAACGTCTTTACGGCGAAGCAAGCTCAGCCGAACAACTCACCATCACAACAAGAACGCAGGGTGCTGCGGGAAAAATCGAAGCATTTGCGGAAGCACACAGCGGAAGCGCCATTGCAGGCATTCTTGAATTTACGGAACAGGAGAAATCGGAAGCTCAGGCGGCACGCGAAGAGTCTCAAAACGGTCTTCGCAGAATGCTTGAGCAGATGAACGAAAATAAAACACAACCTCAATTTACATTCGATCCGGAAACCGATTTTCAGATCAAACTTCTGCGGAAACTTCTCGCCGCTCTCAACGGCAAAGGAAGGCTCGATCCGCTCGAAATGGAGCAAATGAAAAACGGTGAAGCTCTCGATCTGAGAAGCAGCAACATGAAAAAAGCCGAAATGTCTCTTTCGGCACGCAGAATAAGCGGTTTTAAGGCCGCTATCTCCGCAAATGCGGGCTCTGGCAGCACTGCACCCTTATCCGGTGCCGTACCGATTCAGTTCGGAACCACCTCTACAGGAACCACTTGGCAGAGAATAACTGCCATCAGCGGATATCATAACGAAAGCGAGCTCACGACATTCGCTTCAAAAGGTCTCGCATTCACGGAAGACGGACGCAAGATCGAGTTTGGCGTCGAGCTTTCTATGTCGAGATCGTTTTCGGCACAGTTTGAGTCCATTACATCGGAAAACATAATCGTTACGGATCCTCTGATCATAAACATTGACAGCAAGTATGCAGGACTTTCCGACGTCAAATTTAAGTTTGACCTCGATAATGACGGAAAACAGGACAATATCTCCTTTGCCGGAGAAGGAAGCGGTTTCCTCGCCCTCGATAAAGACGAGAACGGCAAGATTGATAACGGCAGTGAACTTTTCGGAACAACAAGCGGCGACGGATTTGCTGACCTTGCCGCCTATGACGAAGACGGCAACTCCTGGATCGACGAAAATGATTCCGTATACTCCCGACTCAAGGTTTGGACAAAGGACAGTGAGGGCAACGATCACCTTCTTGACCTTAAAGAGGCAAATGTAGGCGCTATATACCTCGGTAGTGCAAGCACGCAGTTCAGCATCAAGGATGATTCCAACGTCCTTCAGGGTGAGGTTCGCAAGACAGGCATCTACCTCAAAGAAACCGGAGAAGTCGGAACGATCCAGCACGTCGATCTGGCTCTGTGATGCTTTCGCTTAGAATTTGATATGTTGATCCGGATCTGTGATACTTTCGACACCGATCCGGATTTTTGATTCTTTCGGCCGGAATTTACATGTCGCTCCGCAGGAGAAGCAACCATTTGCCAAAACTACCCTTCCGGCAGCACACTCCCCTCTCACATGAACAGTCCCAAGAGCACGTACCCTCCCGTGGCTATAACCGAAAAAACGATGCTGTAGGCGAGTCTTACCCGAAATGCATCCCTGGGGTTGATCCCGACGGCAACGCCAATATTAATAGATTCCGCCGTAAACATACTGAGCTTCTCGCCCGCAATTCCGGCGCCCGCTATAGCGCCTACAAAGATAACCGGGCTGAGTCCGAGACTTCGTATAAGACTCAGTACCACAGGGAAAGCGATCGCATACATAGCCCATGACGAGCCCAGGACCATAGTCAGCAACAGAGAACATATAAATACACCGGCGGGCAGCAGGAACAGATAACCGCCGAAAACATCGATCATATCCTCAAAATACTCAACCAGATTTAGTTTGTTGAGGAGCGAAGAAAAACACATCGTTATAATGTACATGATTATCGCGGGAACAGTCCCCGCAATTCCGTCAATCATGTTTTCAACGAACTGCTCCGGAGGCATTACACCTCGGAACGTATAAAGGAAGAACATGAACGTCAATGCCGCAACAAGTCCCACCGCACTGTCAAGCACAAATGTCTTGCTGACAAAACTTCTGAAAGCGACCGATGAGATCACCATAACGAGTATCGGGAACATAACGTTGCTCTTCCTGCCCCAAACCTCCGTTTCGTGGACGCTGAGATATTTTTCCGAACCGTCGGGCCAGAGAGCGCCGCCTTCCCTGTAGCGCTTTTCTGCTTTTCTGATGCGCCCGGAAAGCGGAAGTTTGCCGAAGGAGAACAGTATCATCGATATAAGCGTTATGATTGAAAAAAGATTAAAAGGAATGGACTTACAGAACAGGAGCGCCCCGTCGTCAGAGACTGAGTTTAATGTACCGATAACGTATATGCCCCAAAGCGAGATCGGCAAAAACGACGAGAGAACCGTCGGAAGCATACTGTAAAAGAGCGCGAGTTTTTCACGGACGATCCCGTGCTGTTTTGCCGGTAAATATGACGCATATGACGCCGCAAGCATATTCAGACCGTCATCTATCGAGGTTGCGGCCATTATGCCCATCGATGTGAAATATATGCTTTTCGGGCTTTTTTCAATTTTAAGCGCTGTTTTTTCGAATGCCGTAACGCCGCCCGAAACGGTTATGAGATTTACCATAGCACCGATGAGGGCCATGACGAGCACTGTGAAGATATTGCCGTGAGAGCCCATTGCGCCCTCTATAGCATCCGTGAACCCCGTAAATACTCCGTTTCTGTATGCAAGCATCGCAGCAAGGGCTGTTGAAACGATCAAAGATTCGATCGTTCGCCTTGTAAAGATGGCATATACAGGCATAAACAGCAGCGGCACAAGAAAAACGGGGCCCGTTGTGTTTGAGGGAATGAATATGAGCGCCGCAATAAATAATGCAACAAGGATCCCGTAATGAATGATAACCTGCTTGCCCGACAGTATCGAGGCATTGGCAGGGTGGCGAAGTACTCCCCGTCGCATGCCGGAGAGAGCCACGAGCTGTGAATGTTTACCGGAAACCTGTGAATATACGCGTTTCATGAGGATTCCGTATATATCGGGGTGTTTGGAAATAAAATAAACGGCATCCTCGTTTGAGAGCCTGTAAACGATACTTCGACCGAGAGAGCGAACTGTCGAAAGGCGCTTCTCACCCGTAAGCGCGGCATATTCGCCGAAATAACTGCCCTTATGTAAAAGATTAACCTGATCCCCCCGCTCATTGAGAACAACAGCTGTTCCCGACTCGATGAAATACATCCCGTCGGATTCCGCACCGAACTTGCAGATGTCGGCGCCGTTCTCAAATGCGATCTTTTCAAGGCGACTCTCAATTTCAGCCAGCTCGGCATTACCCTCCGGAGTATCCGGAAGGCTGAAAACCTGTCTTATATATGAGCTGTTTATACGATCAGCCATGTGCGGTCTCCTTTGTGGGTGGTCCCTTGGGGACGGGGGTTTGGTGTCATCTATGGTACCCTGGGGACGGGGGTTTGGTGTCATCTATGGTACCCTGGGGACGGGGGGTTGGTGTCATCTATGGTACCTTGGGGACGGGGGAAGTGCAAGCACTTCCTCGTTGGGTGTCATGGTCAGATAATTATACTACAGAATTATCCGCATTCTCAAGTACCGGGGCGTTTTTGGGCACTTTCGCTGAGTTCTTTGCATGCCGGCCGGCTTTGCTTCTTGTCCATGACCTCAAGAAAAGTTTGCATATGGATATCTCCGCGCAGACATGGTAGAATAACCCGAGTGGAGAATTTGCGGCAGATAACCGGGAACGATCCGGTTAACCTCGCGCAAATCCCATGGCAGATATAAATTTGATCCGGAAATAAGGAGCGATAAATGAGAGCGGTAGTTACAAGAGTTAAAAGTGCATCGGTTACCATAGACGGCAAAACTGTCGGTGAGATCAAGGGCGGATTCCTTGTTTTGCTCGGTGTTCACGTCAGCGACACCGAAGACATCGCTAAAAAAATTGCCGACAGGATCTGCGGACTCAGAGTATTTGAAGACGAAGCCGGTAAGATGAATGTAAATCCCACCGATGCGGGCGCAGAGCTTCTGATCGTCAGCCAGTTCACTCTCTACGCAGACTGCAGAAAGCGCCGCCCCGGATTTATCGAAGCAGCGAGACCTGAGCTTGCGATACCTCTCTATGAACTTGTCATTTCAGAATGCCGTTCAAAAGGCTTTAAGGTTGAGACCGGAGAATTCGGTGCCGATATGCTTGTAGCCTCGGTAAATGACGGTCCCGTAACGCTCATCCTCGACAGTGCGGATTTATGATCATTTGCATTACAACCTGTTCTCTTTGAACATCCTCATCATTTCATTCGTCAGGCTGTGATTATTGGGCTGAAGTTCGATATCATCCTTCTTCACATAGCTGCGCGTATTTCATTTTTACTTCGCCCATATGGATCTCGGTAAAGCCGGCAACAAGAGCGCTGTGCCCATATGACGAAGTCCGAATTATCTTTCCCACCTTGACCTTTCTTGTCCTGTTCTGATAGACTGTTATATGATCAAGATGTATATCCGGAAAACAATCAAAATGATTAAAAACTGACATCTCGTCGGAGTTCAACCCCAAAATCAAATTATGAGGAAGAAATGGCAAAAACACTACAAGACATCCAGACACTCATTAAGGAAAACAACATCCGCATAGTCGATTTCAAACTTACGATATAGACGGACGTTAGCGTCACCTCAGCATCCCGTCGGAAAGACTGAACGAGTCAACAATGACATACGGGATCGGCTTTGATGGCAGTAACTATGGATACGCTCCTGTAGAAAACAGTGACATGGTATTTATCCCGATATTGGATTCGGCAGTAATTGACAATTACGCCGAGATCCCCACGCTTTCTATGATAGGCGACGTACGCGTGATCGACCTTCCGAACAACCGCCCCTTCGACCAGTATCCGAGAAATGTTGCTGCTCGCGCGCTCGAATACATGAAAGAGCTTGATGTTGCGGATCAGATGATCATAGGTCCCGAATACGAATTCTATCTTTTCGACCAAGTCAAGTACAAGGCCGATTATTATAATATGTCCGCAGAAATCTTTACATCTCAGGCTGCTTATGCTTCGGGTGAAGACGACAACAACAACGGTTATCAGGTTCTTCCGGGTGCAGGCTACCACAACACACTGCCCACCGATATCCGCAACGATTTGCGCAGCCGCATGTGCCTCTCCATGAAAGACTGGGGCGTTGATGTTAAATATCATCATCCCGAGGTAGGCGGAAGCGGTCAGATGGAGATAGAAGTAGAACTCGGAGATATGCTTAAGCTTGCGGACGATACCATGTCGGCAAAATATGTTATCAAAAACGAAGCTGTTTTGGATGGCATTACAGCAACTTTCATGCCCAAGCCTTTGGCTTCCGAAGCAGGTAGCGGAATGCATGTACATATGCTCCTGTTTAAAGATGGAAAGCCTGTATTCTATGATAAAGACGGATATGCACAGCTTAGTCGTGAGGCACATTATTTTATGGGCGGTCTTCTTTCACATGCGCGTTCTCTGTGTGCGATCACAAATCCCTCGACCAATTCATATAAGCGTTTGGTTCCGGGATTCGAAGCGCCCGTTACGATCGGATATGCGATGAGTAACCGCAGTGCCGTGATCCGTATTCCTGCATATGCGAAATCACCCGAAAGCAAGCGCTTTGAGCTTCGTAATCCCGATGCCACATGCAATCCCTATTACGCATATGCGGCAATCCTCATGGCCGGCCTTGACGGCATAAAGAACAAGATCGACCCTCATGCTATGGGCTGGGGGCCTTACGACTTTAACCTCTACACACTTTCCGATGAAGAGAAGGCTAAACTTACCGGTCTGCCCACTTCACTCGATGAAGCTATCTGCGAGCTTGAGAAAGATCATGACTACCTGACTGCCGGCGGTGTATTCCCCGAGCGTCTCCTTGATCAGCTCATTCGCCGCAACCGTGCTGCAGCATCAAAGATTTCCAAGCAGCCCCACCCGATGGAATTTGCTATGTATTACGATCTGTAATCACGATCCGGAAGCAGACTGCGGAGGATGGTACCTTGGGGACGGGGGTTGGGTGTCATGAATGGACCCCAACCCCCGTCCCCAAGGTACCATCCTATTTTATAGCTTTCTCCGTAAAATTGGCCATTTTCTCACCTCGTTTATGATCATAAAATTTTATTGACATCAATGTTTAATATCATTACACTAAAAAAGCAATTATTACATTATACCACGGGACGGCGATTCATGACTTGGAACTGGAAAAACATTGTTGGTACGGCTTATAAAACAACCTACCATAAAGGCATAAAGGCTTGGCTTATGCTCGTTTTTGTTGTATTCCTCTTCTCTTACATAGGAATCACCGATAGCCCGCAAACATCGTTTGTCGACCGTATCGACCACTGGATCGGTATCGACTATGCGCCATCCTCCGGCAATGTCGAGCTTCTTCGCGAACACGCCGCAAATTCCGGTATCGTCACCACACTTCCACCTTTACTCTCCGAATATGCGCTCACCATTTTTGACGGTTGTACAAGAAACTTCTCGTGGGTGATCAGATTTTTCACACTCAACAGTGTATATTATACAAAAAATCTCGGCGAAGTGATCGCTGCTCTGATAATAACCGCAGTTATATCCATTTTGCTGCGAATATTCGTAATGATATTGGCGAATCTCGGTCTCTACCGGTACAGTATGGAGTGCCGCCATGACCGTAATGTTCCCCTAAGGCGCCTTATAGCACCTTTTCATAAAGAATACATACGAAATGAATTCAAGGTTATGCTACGCCTTGAATTTACCCTCCTTTTGTGGGCATTCACGATCGTCGGCGGATTATATAAGCGTTATCAATACAGCATGATCCCTTTTCTGCTTGCCGAGGATCCGAGTATCACCTGGCATGAAGCGAAGCAACTCTCAATAAATATGACGGCCGGGTACAAGTTCAAGATGTTTAAGACACATGCATCGGTATTTTATCTGTTCATACTGTACTTTATACCCGTTGCAGGTCTTATATTCAGCCTGCCGATGCTCACGATACTTGACGCTGAGATGTATTTTACGCTTCGCAAGCGAACCGATATCGATCGTTCGCATTTCATTGAGCCGCTTTTTGATGAAGACGCCTATATCACGCGTCTCAAGTTCGAGGATGCTCCCTCGCCTTCTTCATCCGAAACCGATTCTTATGTTTTAAAGAATCTCAAGTTTACACGACCGCTGCGCGTAGGGCACTTCACCGATTACACGCTTAGCGATTTCATATACATGTTCTTCGTTTTCGGCGTCGGCGGCTGGATCTGGGAATGCGGGCTTTATGTTATTCGCGACCACATGATCGTTAACCGTGGAACCATGTACGGTCCCTGGATCCCCATATACGGTTTTGGCGGCGTGTTGATCGTATTTCTTCTCGATCGATACAAATCAAGCAAGATACGAACGTTTTTCCTCGGTATCGGAATCTGTGCCGCTCTTGAATACCTGGTGAGCTTCGTGCTTGAGTTTGTTTTCAATTCGTCTTACTGGAACTACGATGAAGATTTTCTCAACCTTAACGGACGGATCTGCTTCTCAGGACTCACTGCCTTCGGGATCGGAGGCCTGGCATCCGTATATCTTTTGGCTCCCGCGATCGCAACCTTTACAAGTCGAATGAATGACCATAAGCGTCGTCTTATCATGGTACTCCTGTGCTGCTCATTCATCGCGGACCTCGTCATATGCATCCTGTTCGGTTTTAACTCCGGCGAAGGCATCGGCGGCCACACCGGATGACACCTTGGGGACGGGGGTTGGGTGTCATATACATTGCTACATAGTGTGACACCTTGGGGACGGGGGTTGGGTGTCATGAATGGACCCCAGCCCCCGTCCCCAAGGTGTCATCATTTCGTCCATTTATAGAGTTGTG
>JAILKT010000057.1 GCA_024693545.1 Lachnospiraceae bacterium | reverse complement strand
CCCGCATTTGCTGGACTGCGCAGTATGAAGATGAACCTCATACTTATATCCGTTCACTGTTTCCATAACTTATTCCTTTCTTTGCAGAGCTTTCCGAATCAATCGGAAATATAGCTGTTTTCTACTGTGATCCTGCAATCTATGTTATTATTCTGTTTTCTGAGTGCGTTTTCAAGTTCGAGGGCCAGAACCCGCTTCGACATATCCGACACCGAATACGGGACTACCACATCAAACACGAGGAGTGTTTTTTCCTCACCTCTCATGATCCTGAAATCATGGATCGTCGATTCCGGCTCATATTCATGGCAAAGCTGCGTCATGAGTTCGCGAAGCTTCGCAGCCTCCTCGTCATTCGGATTGACGGGATCGGCATGTATCACAAGACACATCCCGAGATCACGCAGTATATCCTCTTCGATTTTTTCGACTATCTCATGTATCTTTCTCATTCCGAGATTTTCGTCAAATTCCACATGGATCGATGCCATGCGCTTGTTGTGACCGTAGCTGTGCACGAGAAGGTCATGCGATCCCACAACCCCGTCGTACGCCTCCACCTTACCTGTAACAAGATCGTAGAGTTCGCGCGGAATAGCCTCTCCTATAAGCGGTTCGATCGTATCCTTTGCAACATCGATCCCGGCGATAAAGATCATAATGCTGACTCCGCAGCCGACCCATCCGTCTATGTCCAAATCAAAGATCTTAAATATTACCATGGACACAAGCGCCGCTCCCGTAATAAAAACGTCGCCCATAGCGTCCTTTGAAGTCGCCATACATACCTGCGAATCAACTTTCTTTGCGATCCTGCGGTAAAAGAACGACAGCCAGAACTTAAGCAGCATCGAGCCTGCTAAAAGTATGATACTTATCCATGAGAACTGCAGTTCGCCGCCGTCTACGATCCTTTGCGCACCATCTTTAAAGCAGGTTATCGCCACTTCAAGTATAAGGAACGCAACAATAAGCGCGGCAATATATTCATAACGCCCATGCCCAAAAGGGTGTTCTTTATCGGCCGGCTTTGAAGAAAGCTTTATGCCGACAAGGCTCACCACGGCGGACGAAGCATCAGATAAGTTATTAAATCCGTCGGCAACGATAGCTACGGAGCCGACAAGCCCTCCGACTAATATTTTCGATACAGAAAGAAATACGTTGCAAATAACCCCCACAATGGAAGCAAATACACCGTATTTCTCGCGTATCTGCGCAGTTACCTCTTTATCGCGGTACCTGCGCATAAATATCTTTTCTAACATCATCTCCTATCCCTTCTTCCCGGGGCCCTTTCCTGTGCCCCCGCTTTGAAGGGAGCGGTCCCCTGTTATCAGTGGTGGAACAGTCTCATTCCTGTGAATGCCATTACCATTCCGAATTCGTCGCACTTCGCGATCACGTTGTCATCGCGTACCGATCCTCCCGGCTGTGCCACGTAGCTTACACCGCTCTTCTTCGCACGTTCGATGTTGTCCCCAAAGGGGAAGAACGCATCGCTGCCGAGTGCCACTCCCGTTATTGTATCGAGATATGCCCTTTTTTCTGCCTGTGTGAGCGGAGCGGGCTGTTTTGTAAAATACTGCTGCCATGACGAATCTCCCGCTACATCTTCACCCTCTCCGGTGATGTACTGGTCGATCACGTTGTCACGGTCAGGGCGGGCAAGTGTTGAAAGGAAAGGAAGATCGAGTATCCTGTCCCATCTCCTCAGGAGGAAATTGTCCGCCTTATTGCCTGCGAGTCTTGTACAGTGTACACGCGACTGCTGGCCTGCGCCGACGCCGATCGCCTGTCCTTCATAGGCGTAGCAAACGGAGTTCGACTGTGTATATTTGAGCGTAATGAGCGAAATGATAAGATCCTTAACCGCACTTTCGGGAAGGTCTTTATTCTTTGTCACAATATTTGTAAGCAGCGACTTGTCGATCTTAAAGTTGTTACGTCCCTGCTCAAATGTAATGCCGTAAACCTGCTTCTTTTCCTGAACTTCGGGAACATAAGCGGGATTGATCTTTATTATATTGTAACCGCCTTTACGCTTAGCCTTGAGTAATTCAAGCGCTTCATCCGTGTAACCGGGCGCAATGATTCCGTCCGACACCTCACGCTTGATGATGCGTGCCGTTGTTGCATCGCAAACATCCGAAAGTGCGATGAAATCGCCGAATGACGACATTCTGTCGGTTCCGCGCGCACGCGCATATGCACACGCGAGCGGTGACTCGTCGAGACCTTCGATATCATCTACGAAACATGCTCTTTTGAGCTTGTCATCAAGCTTCTGTCCGATTGCTGCGGATGTGGGAGAAACATGCTTAAATGATGTTGCGGCAACGCATCCTGTCGCTTCCTTGATCTCTTTAACAAGCTGCCATCCGTTGAATGCATCAAGGAAATTGATGTATCCGGGACGACCGTTCATGATCTCGATCGGAAGCTCCGATCCGTTTTCCATATAGATTTTGGCCGGTTTCTGATTAGGATTGCATCCGTATTTCAGTTCTAATTCTTTCATCGTTTTCTCCCTTGCCGGTTCTGCCGGCATCTTCCTTTCTGTGCTCTGTTCAAATATTACTTTTTTAGGCGTTAACGCCCATATATCCCTGTTACAGCTGCTTTTCTGTTTCTTCTGCAGCGCTGCTCTTATTTGTTTTTATTAATGATCCTTGTCTGTGTCTTGCCTGTTGCAAGGTCGTCGTATCTGACATAAAGTGAAACCTTGTTCTCAGGGTCAAGGCTGTTCCAGATCTTGTCCGTGAACTCATCGATATCATTCGGAACAGCGGTGCGTTCGGGCTCTCCCTGGAATGTGGGGATCGGATTGCCGTCATGCTCATAAGTATGAAGGAAATGTCCCGTTCCCGCAAGCGCCGGATAAGAGAAATTATATCGGCTGCATGCGCTTCCCTCGGCATCGGCACTCTTGAGGATGTTCATTTTGTAAGAGAACGATCCACCCTTAAAAGTGATCATACCGCTGATACGAGGTGTGAAGTTGGGTGCATCGGGCTCAAACTCGCGGCTCTCAAGCGCGATCTCAAAGCTCTTGCCTGCCGCAAGACCGTCATAAACGGTGTCTGTCTGATCTCCGTTCGTAACGATGAGATTCTCGCCGTACTTTCTCACGGGAGAATAGATAACAAGGCTCGGATCCGAAAGCTTTGAAGGATCAAATGCATGAATGATTATACCATCTTTTGTCTCTTCAAACACCCTGTTTCTCGAATTAACACTTCTTCCCATGATAAAATATGCACTTACGGCACTCTTGCCGTCTGCGCTCATGCCGAGGATAATACCGCGGCCCGGGTAAGTGTTACCCTTTACAACTTCGCTAAAATCTCTCACTTCGTAGATATCCATACTTCCTCCTCTGTCAAACGCTTCAACGCTGCTAATGAATGCAGGAACACTATAACATATTATTACATTTTGCGCCCTGTATCAATAATTTCCGTTCTTTTATTCTCTTTTACTCCGAATCGTTTCCCGTGCTATTTTAATTTTCTTTCGCCTTTGCTTCGCAGTAAATGCATCTGTATGTGCGTGTCTTCGGATCGGTGAGCTTGAAGATATGCGGAAGCTCCTGCTCCGTCGATGTAATGCATCTGGGATTCTTGCATTTTATAAGATTTGTCACCATCTTGGGAAGCTCGATATGCTTCTTTCCGACGATCTCATTGTCCTTTATGATATTAACGGTGATGTTGGGGTCTATAAACCCGAGGACATCAAGGTCAACATCAAGAACCTCATCAACCTTTATTATATCCTTTTTCCCCATTTTGTGGCTGGTAACATTTTTAATAAGTGCCACAGAGCTCTCAAGGTCTCCGAGATGAAGCGCATTGTAAAGTTCCATGCCCTTTCCTGCCTCAATGTGGTCTATTACAAGTCCGTTTGTAATACCGTCTATATTCATTTGAGCCTCCTCATTTATGCCTTCTTGCCGCTCCACGGATATGCCTGTGGATTCTGCTTACCAAGTACTCGTTCATGATTTTCAGAATAACGGTTTATTCGGTTCCCCGCTCGTTCCCGGGGTGCCATCGCAGTCTTTTTTGTGCCGGCGTCACTCGATCCCCAGCATCTTGAGTATCAGTGCCATGCGAATGAACTTGCCGTAACGGACCTGCTTAAAATATGCCGCTCTGTCGTCATCATCCACATCAACCGAGATCTCGTTAACTCTCGGAAGCGGATGCATGACGGTGAGATCCTGCTTTGCTCCGGCAAGCTTCTCGCGTGTCAGGATGTAGCTGTCCTTGAGTCTTATATAATCCTCCTCGTTAAAGAAACGTTCGCGCTGAACTCTTGTCATATAGAGGATATCGAGTCCGGGAAGCGCGCCCAAAAGGTCGGTCGTTTCTTCGTAAGGGATGTTGTTCTTCAGGAGATAATCATCAACGACATAACTCGGAAGCATCAGTTCCCTCGGCGATATGAACACAAACTTGATCCCGGTATATCTTGACATCGCTTCGATGAGCGAATGAACGGTACGGCCGAACTTAAGGTCGCCGCACAGTCCGATCGTCATGTCCGTGAATCTTCCCTTCTCCATGTTTATGGTCAGAAGATCCGTAAGTGTCTGGGTAGGATGATTGTGACCGCCGTCACCCGCATTGATGACGGGGATCCCCGCATGCATTGATGCAACGAGCGGAGCGCCTTCCTTCGGGTGTCTCATCGCTATGATATCTGCGTAACATCCGACTGTCCTTACGGTATCGGCAACACTTTCGCCCTTTGCTGCGGAACTGTTGTTAGCCCCGGAGAATCCGATCACGTAACCGCCGAGGTCGAGCATAGCACTCTCAAAACTGAGTCTTGTACGTGTCGAGGGCTCGAAGAAAAGCGTTGCCAGCTTCTTGTAACGGCACTTTTCGCGATAAGCGTCGGGATTTGCGATGATATCCTTCGCTTTTTCGACCAGTTCGTCGATCTCTTCAACAGAAAGATCGAGTATATCTATCAGATTTTTCATCTATTTTTCCTCTCTTCCACGATATCACCCAAGTGAATTACGGAATGCGATAAGGCTTTCGATTTCCTCTTCCTTGATATAATTGAGTGCGGCTGCCCTCTTTGCTATCATGTCAAAGTCCGTAAGACTGTGATTCTCGGCATTTGTAGCCTTCAGATTGTCAAAGCCCTTCTTTAAGTTGTATGTGAAGATGCTTGCGATACCGAGCACATCGGCGCCTGCTTCGCGAAGCGCCTCAACAACTTCGATACAGCTTCCGCCGGTAGAGATGAGGTCCTCGATAACTACGACTTTTGCGCCTTTTTCGAGTTTTCCCTCGATGCGGTTTCCTCGTCCGTGCTCCTTGTTGCCCGAACGTACATAACCCATGGGCAGGTTCATCAAATGACCGATGATCGCTGCATGAGGAATTCCTGATGTACTTGTTCCCATGAGGACTTCACATTCGGGATAGTATTCCTTGATAAGCTCTACAAATCCTTCCTCGATCGTCGTTCTGACCTCGGGTGCCGTGAGCGTAAGTCTGTTATCACAGTACACGGGGCTCTTTATGCCGCTTGCCCATGTAAATGGGTCGTCGGGTCTAAAAAACACCGCCCTGATGGACAAAAGGCCGTCCGATATTTTTGCGCTTCTCTCTTCATGTGTCATAGTGTAGTCCTCCCTGTATGCTTAGTTTGTTAACTCTTTCAATGCTTATTCGATCAATCTGTCAAATGAAATCTGCTTATTTTACTGTATGTTTGCTTGCCGTTTTTGTTTCCTGTTATG
>JAILKT010000031.1 GCA_024693545.1 Lachnospiraceae bacterium | reverse complement strand
CAGGAAGCGAGTACTTCAGTTCTTCCAGCTTCGAAAGGACCGTGCCTCGCGCATGAGGAGAGTAGCCGGTCTCCTGTTGTCGCCACACATAGCTCAGATCATGATTTCCATAGCACCAAAGCGTGTCCGGACGAGCCTTCGCAAACTCGATGGCACGGTCATATGTCTCTTCATAGCATTCGATTCGGTACTCCTTGCCCCAGTCATCGGGTATGTCCATAAGGCAGACCGCACGGTCTGCTTTTCCTGCCTTCAGAACTGCTTCCGCACGGTCGAAGATCCACGGTTTTAAATGAACATCAGGTATAGTAAGGACTCTCATTTTACCTCCTTTAGAAGAACTTCCATGCCGTTAGCAGCCACCCCGGAACGACCACGATGAGGAAGAACGCCCAGCTGATCCACATAAACGTTCGAAGGAATGCTTTACCGTGGCCGGGATATTCACGGATGTAGATGCGGTAGTTGATGACGGACGCGAGCGACCCGATGATCGAGCAGAGGCCTGCCGTGTCAAGTCCGTAAATCAGGCCCGTGAAGTTCTCCGTGAACGGGTAGAGCACAATCGATGCGGGAACGTTTGATATGAACTGGCTTAATGCTATGGACCACCAGTACTCATTGCCGGCAACCTTCTCGTGAAGGAAACTGCTGATCGCTTCGTTGCCCGTGATCGACGACGAGAAAACAAAGAAGCAGAAGAACGTGAGCAAGAGCACATAGTCCACGCTGAGGAACAGCTTGCGGTTGACGATCAGTACAACCGCGATCACGATCACGACCGCGATATACCAAAACTGAGTGCGGCTCACGATCGCCAGGAGGATCATGACAAAGAGCGCAAGGTAACTCACGCGGCGCATCTTTCTCGATGCCTCCCACGGTTCGGTAATCCTCTCCGTGTTGATCTCGATCCTCCTTCCATGCTCTTTTCGGTACATAACGCATATAAACACAACTAAGAGTACCGCCGATCCAACGCAAAGCGGCAACATGTGCAACATAAAATTTGCTGCGCTCGTGCCGGACTGCTGGTAAAGGAAAAGGTTCTGCGGACTTCCGAAAGGCATAAGAAGCGAACCTCGGATTGCAGCAATATTCTCAAATGTGATCACCGGAAGAATACACTCTTCGCGCCCCGCACCCCTGAAGAGCAGGATCGTGAGCGGAACGAAGATGATAAGTGAAACGTCATTTGTCACAAACATTGATGCAAAAAACACCCCGAAAACAAGAAAAAGAGATAAAGATCTCATTCCTCCGAAACGCGAGCTGAGCTTGATAATGGGATTAAAAAGGTTCTCCTGCTTAAAACCCTCAAGAACGGTCAGCATCATAAATAGTGTTCCGAGCGTATGCCAGTCGATCTTCGTGAAGAGCTCGGTCGTGGGCGGCGTGATAAAAAGCGAGATGATCGCCGCTGCCACCGCAACTATGAGCATAGGTTCTTTTTTGAGGAATTTCTTAAGTCCTGCCATATATGCATTAATCCCCTGTCAAAAATAATATCATCGAACAGGCCAAGTCCTGTTCGCTGTTTGTAAATCATTTATCAGAACTTCACTTCGTACCAGAACCAGTGATCCGCGAGCCTTTCGGTGTACTCCCTGATCGATGAGCCGGGATAGTCCTCGCTCTTCCAGCCGGCACCCTCCTCCACGTAAGAAAGAGATGTCCCCTGGAAACCGAGCGGCTTGTCATCCGGCGAATAGTAGAACCCTCTGTATGTCGAGGCCGGAACTATACCGACCCCCCAGCCTGTCTTTGAAAACTCCACCATTTTGTTTCGTTTCCAATAATCGACCGTTATCCCGTCGAATGTGTCCCGCAAGTCATCGGTTTTTGAAGCGATCAGGTCGCCCACATATGCCTCGAGGTCCTCTTTGTTTTCAAGGATATAGTCCTTGAGCTCGCTTTTAAGGTCGCTGTTTTCAAAAATGTTGACTCCCAGCAGGACCAAAAGGACAACAACTACAACTCCTGCCGTAGAGATCAAAATTGCTTTTTTCTTCATTATTCGTACCCTTCTGTTAATTTACTCCCATTCTATTAACACGTGTATGTTAAACATCCTCAGTTTACACCAAACGCTACAATAGTTAAAGTTTTTGTTATAATAACTATCAACGATACTCAGCATCAAAAGCTCTATCAGGAATAACGCCTATATTCAAAATGGCCGGGAAAACAAAAAGGAGAGTGCTCGCATGGCAAAATCAGGAAATGGCACACCAATAAAAACCTCATTGTGCTACATAGAAAAAGACGGTAAATACCTCATGCTCTACCGTAACAAAAAGAAAGAGGATCCTAACGGAGGCAAATGGATCGGGGTCGGCGGTAAGTTTGAGGAGGGCGAGACTCCCCTTGAATGTGTAAAGCGGGAAGTCCTTGAAGAAACCGGGATCGTCCTCAGCAGCGCCCACTTCTACGGCGTCATAGAATTCCGAAGCGACGGCTGGCCGGACGAGGACATGTACCTTTTCTCAAGCTCGGATTATGACGATTCCGGATTCAAACCGGAAGACTGCTCCGAGGGCACTCTGAAATTCATACCGAAGGACGATATCCTCGATCTTAATCTCTGGGAGGGTGACAGGGTATTCCTGAAGGCTATACTTGAGGGGCGCGAGAGCATAAATATGAGGCTCTGCTATCGAGGGGATGCACTTGTAAATACCGTCGAATTATAAGTTCATTGCAGTTCTGCAATTATCCCGAACATTTCTCGAAATGCTCCTATTATGCCATAAATTTAGAAAATGTGTTTATCTACGTTTCTGATAACTTTACGGGAAAAGCAGAAATCCCCCGGCTGTACTGAAAAGGTTCAAAAACGATAGGGCACCGACTGAGCTTCGCTGTGTCACGTGCCGCTCGGGAGGCCGCCATCTTCGCTAGCGGCCGGGAGAGCGCGCAGATGTGACGCAGGGAAGCGAAGGTAGGAACCGTGTTTTTGGAGCTTTTACAGTACAGCCGGGGGATATAATAGTATATACTATATACTATATGATATATATTGTATGCTACATACTATATACTATATGATATATACTGTATGCCATATGCTACATACTACATATTCACCTCGTAAAAACATAAGAGCATGTATCCGACAGGATACATGCCCTTTTCATACATAAACATTATGTCATTATGTTCGAATAAACTCGATTGTGAATTACTGGAATCTTGCAGTGTTAAGCTTGATTCCGGGGCCCATCGTTGCTGCGATGGTTGCACTCTTGATATATGCGCCCTTTGCTGCTGCGGGCTTAGCCTTAAGGAGTGCTGCAATAAGTGTATCAAGATTCTCACTAAGCTGCTCCTCTGTGAAAGAAGCCTTTCCTACGGGGCAGTGAATAATATTTGTCTTATCGAGACGATACTCGATCTTACCTGCTTTAATATCGTTTACAGCCTTTGTAACATCCATTGTTACTGTGCCTGCCTTGGGGTTGGGCATGAGGCCCTTAGGTCCGAGTACACGTCCGAGACGTCCGACAACGCCCATCATATCAGGTGTAGCAACTACAACATCGAACTCAAACCAACCCTCGTTCTGGATCTTGGGGATGAGCTCATCGCCGCCAACATAATCAGCGCCTGCTGCTTCAGCCTCTGCAACCTTGTCACCCTTTGCAAATACAAGAACACGAACTTTCTTTCCTGTTCCGTGAGGGAGAACAACTGCGCCACGAACCTGCTGATCTGCATGACGTCCGTCAACGCCGAGTCTGAAATGAGCTTCAATGGTCTCGTCAAATTTTGATGTAGCAGTTTTCTTTACAAGACTACATGCGTCCTGAACTGTGTAGAACGTTGTCTTGTCAATGAGCTTTGCTGCTTCTGTGTATTTCTTTCCTCTTTTCATTCTTTTTACCTCCCGGTGGTATTATCGGGTAATTAACCCTTCCACTCGTAATCTGTCTGTGTTTTGTGTTATTAAAGATGTCGGACTGTGATCAGTCCTCAACTACGATTCCCATGCTCCTTGCTGTACCTGAGATCATGCTGATAGCAGCCTCAATGCTTGCTGCGTTAAGATCGGGCATCTTGAGCTCGGCAATCTTCTGAACCTCGGACTTCTTGATGGTAGCTACCTTGTTCTTGTTGGGCACACCCGAAGCCGACTTAAGGTTACATGCCTTCTTTAAAAGCACTGCTGCAGGAGGAGTCTTTGTAATGAAGCTAAAGCTTCTGTCTGCATATACCGTGATAACTACGGGAATAATAAGATCTCCCTGATCAGCGGTCCTTGCATTAAACTCCTTGGTAAATTGAACGATATTTACACCGTGCTGACCAAGTGCAGGACCTACGGGAGGAGCCGGTGTTGCCTTGCCGGCCGGAATCTGTAACTTAATGTAGCCTGTGACTTTCTTAGCCATAATTATTTCCCCTTTTCTTTCTGATTAATTATCGATCTTTACATCTGTAAAATCGAGTTCGACAAGTGTTTCCTTGCCAAACATATCAATACCGACCTTAACGGTCTGTGTCTTTGTGTTGATTTCCTTAACGATTGCCGAAGAATTTTCCCATGAACCGTTGATAATCGTAACCACATCGCCTACTTCAAACTCAACAGAAATCTCATCGGGTCTGACCATCATATTATCAAGGTCTGTCTGGGTAAGCGGTACCGGCTTTGATCCGGGTCCTACAAATCCGGTAACTCCTCGTGTATTACGAACCACGTACCAGGTGTCATCGTCCATGATCATACGAATAAGAACATAGCCGGGAAACATCTTCTTCTGGACTTCTTTTCTGGCGCCGTCTTTGAATTCAACAACATTCTGTAACGGAACAGAAACTTCAAAGATCCTATCCTGCATGTTTCTGTTCTCAATAGCTTTTTCAATATTGGCTTTAACTTTGTTCTCGTAGCCCGAATATGTGTGGACTACATACCATTTAGCATCTTCTGCTGCCATGATTACCTCATCTGATCAGTATTATGGTAGTGTCAATCAATTCCGGGGATTCCTATCGCACTGATCCCGTATTTGATCGCGAGATCGACAAGAGCGATAAATCCACCTAAGAGAACCGAATAAACAACTACAGCTATAGTTTCTCTTATCAGTGTCGATTTTCCGGGCCAGGTGATCTTCTTGAACTCAGATTTCATGCCTTTAAAAAAGCTCTTTTTAGCAGTGCCTGTGGCACTTCCATTGTTCTCTGCCATGGATCAACCTCCTTATTTGGTTTCCTTATGCAGGGTGTGCTTCTTGCAGAATCTGCAGTACTTCTTGGTCTCCATCCTGTCCGGATGATTCTTCTTTTCTTTCGTCGTGTTGTAGTTACGCTGCTTGCACTCTGTGCACGCTAATGTAATCTTTGTTCGCACAACTTCCACCTCCGTTTTTTGAAATCTCACGAGCGATGTGGTTGTTCGCCCGTGGCCTTATAATAATGCCGACTTCTCCGAGTACGTCTCAAACAAAATTATGCCACGCAAAACCTTTTGTTTGGCGCACAAAAAAAAGACTGTCGCCAGCTTCCATAATATATCACGGTATAAACAGCTTTGTCAACACTTCTTTTATCAATTCTCTCCGCTTTTTGCCGATTTCTGACTTGCTTAATATATTCTACAGTTGTATTATACATTATAGGACTTTGTTTTAACTGTAAATCTTGCCTTTAACCTTGGGCAGTCCATATATAGAAATACCGAAATCATCTTAATGAAAGGTCTATATATATGAGATCACATTTTCTTTCAAAAATCATCGGGATCGCAGTAAGCTCTGCTCTTGTTCTATGCTCTTTTTCTCCCGTCGGTTCAATTGCTCCGGATGTTTACGACTCTTTCGCCTCCTGCAGTGATATAAACCTCAATGAACGCGCCATAATCACATGGAAAGAGAACAGTCCGCTCGCTGAGCATGATATTCTTCTCAATGAATGTAACTTTGATGTCGAGTATTCCGATTCCGATTTTTCCATTGGTATTTTCCGGGACCGGGATTCCTACAATACAATAAAAGAGTCTCCTTATGTTTATTCGATCGAGGCAGACTCGGCTCTCGAAACGCAGGCTCTCACCGACGACACATATTCTTCGACGCAGTGGTGGCTCGAAAACACAGGCACATACACGAAAGCCGACCCGTCAGGTTCGTCCTATAAGATAACTTCAACAGAAGGCATAGACATTGATGCCAGAGATGGCTGGCCTCTCTATAAGTCCTCGATCGGTGCCGCACATGAAGTGATCGTTGCAGTAATCGACACCGGTATCGACTACCGTCATGAGGATCTCAAGGATGCCATGTGGATCAACGAAGGCGAGATCCCGGACAACGGCATAGATGATGACCATAATGGCTATATAGACGATATTTACGGCTGGGACTTCTATAACAACGAATCCTCTGTCTGTCATTACATTGAAAACGACGACGGAACATATACGGCGGATCCGAACGACCGCGATGACCACGGTACGCACATTGCCGGTATAATCGTTGCACGCGCTAATAACCAAACCGCGATCTCGGGAATTGCGAGATACCTGCATACCCGCGTCATGGCGCTTAAGATCCATGGCGGCCCCGACAGAAAAGGTTCTGTATCGGACGCTGTAAAAGCGATCCGATATGCGCAAAGCAAGGGTGCTTCCGTCTGCAATATCAGCTGGGGTTCTTATACCGCAAGCTCCGCTCTCGAAGCGGCGATCGAGCGCTCTACGATGCTCTTTGTGTGCGCTGCCGGGAACTATGGTAACGACAACGATATCACTCCCCTTTACCCTGCTTCGTTCGATCTTCCGAATGTCATAAGCGTTGCTTACGTAGACTGCGACGGTCTTCTTCCTACGGAATCGAGTTTCGGCGCAAAAAATGTTGACCTCGCTGCTCCGAGCACCGACATATACAGCACTATTGTCGGATCATGCGGATATATGAGCGGTTCCTCAATGGCCGCTCCCATGGTCAGCGCCGTTGCCGCCATTCTGTCTTCTTTGAGAAGCAACATAGTTCCTTCGAGCATAAAAGATGTGATCATAAATAACACCAAGCCCCTTGACTCCCTTACAGGGAAGTGTGTCAGCGGCGGTCTGCTCAATCTGTACCGATGCCTGAAAGCTAAGAATGACCTGATCCGTGACCGGGAAGCACCGTCGTTCTCATGGACGCGTCGTTTTGAAGGGGAGAACATTGTGCTCGACTTCGTAACCGATGACGGAGAAGACGGCAGCGGAGTAAACTCCCTCTTATATAAGCTTGGAAAGCGTTCCGCTTCCGACTTCGCGCGCGGAACGGAAGGGACTCTCATCGACGGTGACTCGCTCATACTTCAAAAAGGCGGTAAACACACCGTTTACGTATATGATAATGCCGGAAACGCTTCCGTCACGACCATTCCCGTCATAGACGACAAGCTCCCTCCCTCCATTACCGATGTTTCCTTCACCGTTAACAACAAAAGGAATAAATTTACTGTCACCGCAAAGATAACCGATAATCAGAGCGGTCTCAAAAGCGTTAAATATCTGCCGGGACTTCACAGCGTTTCCGATTTCCTTTCGGACGGGACTGTGCTCACCCCCGACAGTGACAATATCATAAGTTTCAAGGCTTCGTCACCCGGCATTTACACGATAATGGCAACCGACTACCGCGGAAACAAAACAACATTACCTGTCAGGACCTTTGTACGTTCGGCGCAGAGCATAACCTTAAGTGAAACAGAGATTTCAATGTTTACAGATGATTCCTTAGTCCTTGAGGCCTCGCTGTATCCCTCCTTCTCTACAGACTTACTGACTTTCAAATCTGAAGACGAAGGTGTTTGTGCCGTTACAAACAGCGGCACGGTCACCGCACGCGGCATAGGCGAAACCACCATCACCGTTTATGCGACCGGCGGCGCCACCGCAACCTGTACAGTGATAGTTAAAAAATTTGAATGACACCTTGGGGACGGGGGTTGGGGTCCATGACACCTTGGGGACAGGGGAAGCGCAAGCACTTCCTCGTTGGGGTCCATAATATTACGAAAGGTTTCAGTATGGCTTTCTTCAAAAAACATGATCTGATAATATATGCCCTTGTGCTCATCCTGCTCGTCTGTTCCTTCTTTTTATGGGGCAGCGCACTCGGTGCCACAGGGGATTATGCTGTTATAAGCGTAAACGGGCATGAAGAGGCGCGGCTTCCTCTCTCAAGTGATGCAGAAGAAGTGATCGAAGGTTTCGCGGGACTCACCTGCAGGATCCTCATAAAAGACGGCGCCGCCTCTGTGATTGAAGCAGACTGCCCAGACAAGCTGTGCGTCGGTCACAGTCCCATATCAAGAAGCGGAGATTCGATAGTTTGTCTTCCCGCCCGGATCACAGTCACGATCCTCGGAACGGAAGACTCAGAGGTTGACGGAGTTGCACGGTAGCTTAAGGATCCGATCCACCTTCCATAGCCAATAAACATCCACTATAAAGCAAACAAAAATACCCAAGGATACGCCCATAGATGAAAACGAAAGACAAAATCCATACCCTCGCACTTCTCGGAATCATGGTAGCCGCCGCATTCATACTCAGCTACCTTGAATCTTTGCTCCCTTCGATCAGCGGGATTCCGGGAGTCAAGGCCGGGCTTGCCAACATCCCTACTCTGCTTGTTCTCTACGCACATGGTCCTTCGGGCGCCGCACTTGTGAGCGTCGCAAGGATTATCCTCGCCGGTCTCACCTTTAACGGGCTATCCGCAATGCTTTTCAGTCTCGCGGGAGCGGCAGTTTCCCTCATCTTTATGACTATACTGAAAAAGATCGGCACCTTCTCGATCACTGCTGTCAGCGTAACGGGCGGAGTCTGTCACAACATCGGACAGCTCGCCGCAAGCTCAGTCATGATCGGAATGCCGATCCTTTATTATCTTCCTGTTCTGATAATCTCGGGCGCCGTTTCCGGCGCACTGGTCGGGGTCATAACAACGCTGACATTAAAACATCTCCGGCCATCCATCACAGTGGGGTGAAAGAGGAATATTATTTTTATTCACAACTCACTTTGTTCTGTCCTATCGCCACGAGCTTTACTCAGACTTCATGGCCTCGATCGCCGAGATCTTCGTTGCACGGAGCGCAGGGAAGAAGCCCGAAAGCACACCGACCATCATTCCGAAGAATGCCGCAAAGAACGGCAGCCAGAACGGTATAACGGAGAACGCCGATCCTTCGGCAACGCCCATACTGCCGCTCATAAGTGACTCAAATATCTGTCCGCCGTAAGTATTTAGGAGCCATGAGACCAAATAACTGAGTCCTATGCCCACTATACCTCCGATAAGTCCGATGATTCCCGCCTCAAAAAGGAAAAGCTTTCTTACGTCTCCGACCTTGCAGCCGAGAACCTTCATGATTCCGATTTCCTTTGTTCGCTCGTAGATGGACATGATCATTGTATTCGCAATGTTAATGGCCGAAACAAGCATTGCCACTGCTCCGATCGCACCGAGCACCAGCTCCATCATTTCCGCTGTTTCTTTCATCGGCTCGATATACTGCATATCACTCATCGACTTGAATCCGAGTTTCTCGATTTCTTCCTGAACCTCCGACACATTGTTCATATTGTCGACGTTGAGCATGATCGTTTCGTATTTTTCAAGCGAGGCAAGTGCCTTTTTTCGATCGGATATCTTAAGCGTATTGGCAAACTTTTTGTACCACTCTTTATATGTATCAATATCGATAAAACAAGAATAATCCGCCTGCGAATACCCGCTTTCCGAAGCCTGGATCATATATCTGCTATTAAGCTTCTGTTCAAATTCCTTCTTCCTCGGATTAACCTGATACTGATAATCCTGTATCTTTATAGAGAGCGGATCGGTATATATATCCACATCTTTTGTCTTGGCGCGTCTTCCGTCGTAGTACTGAAACTCTCCCTGAATGGCCTGCGAACCGATGTAGATCGCATCCTGACTGGTCGCCTTATTGGGATACGTCCCATCCTCGAGAGCCGGATATCCGAAGCCCTCGTAGCAATCCATATCCATGATCATAAACTGCGTCCAGGTATTATACTTACCCGAGAAGATCTGCATACTCCAGTTATTGATTATAGGCGTTATAGCCTTAACGTGCTCTATTTGTCTGAGTCGGTCCAGGACCTTGTCGTCAAGGTTCTGAAGCGTCTGTTTCCATTCGCCGTTTTCATCCTCCGACCACGAATCAGCCGAAACCTGAACAATAGTCATCCCTCCGTTTTGCATGACGGATGTCTCAAAGCTCTCATTCATGCCGATTCCGACCGAGATCATGACCACGATCGACACGGTACCGATGATAACGCCTATAACTGTCAGAAGGGTCCTCGCCTTTCGCCTCAGAAGATTGCGCAGACCCATCTTAATTAGGTCAAATATCCTCATTATCTTCCTCGTCTGTATCCTTCTTTTTCTTGTGTTTCTTAACAACAATGATAATCACAACCACTATACCAACAAGCACTACGCCTGCGATAACCCATCCCCACCAAGGGATGCTTGCAAAGAAGCCTTCTTCCTCGCCTTCCATACCGGGGAAACCTTCTCCGAACTCACCAAACTCACCGAATTCATCGGGCAATTCACCCCAGCCGCCGCCGTAATAAGGTCCCGAAATCGGATTAAAGCCCATTCCGTAGTCGCCTTCCATGCCACCGCCCATGGGATCGTCAACCCATGCCGTAAATTCAGACGACTTTGTCTGTTCATCTCCGTTACTGTCTTCAAAGTGGATAGTCACCGTTCCGTGAGCTTCCCCGCCGACAAGCGGAACAATCTGAGGGGCGAGGTATTCCTGTCCATAACCCTGAACTGCGCCTACATAGCTCATAGCCGAATTGTTGGCAAGTTCAAAATCGCCTTCTATTGTAATATAGACATTTCCGAGAGTCGATTTACCCATGTTGTAGAACTCAAAACTGAGGTCTACGGGCTGACCTACCATAATTCCCTGATACGAATCAATGAATATATTTTCGATGACCGGCCTGTAATTCTCGATCACACGGACCTTTATCGTATTTTCTTCGCTTACTCCGCCGTGTTCCTTATCAACTTCCGACATATCATCGTACTCGTACTCAAGCTTAAGAACGATCGGATAATCTCCGGTTACCGTATCCGCCCTGCTCTTCAAAGGAAGGGAAAGGGTTACTTCCTGAGTCGGATCAAGCTTATCGAGATAGAAGATATTTGTTCCCTGTGCGGGTGCCAGGACACCCTCGATCTGTGAAAGCGTGATCTTTATGTTACGCGCTTCCTTACCGGTATGTGTGTTCTTTAATGTATATGAGAAATCAAATGTCTCGCCTGCTTTAAGAATGTCAGGCACTGTCGAATAATTGCTTACGATTATCTTGGGTCTGCCGACATCGATGTCATCAAACTTGTGATTGATGACATTGAGGACGTAGATTGTGGTCGACCCTGATTGGATAGCATATGAATTATCAAAATACTCATAACCGATAGTAAGCGGATTAACACCCTGAGGAATATCTTCTCCCGCCATAAAGGTCATAGTAATCTTCTTGCTTTCACCCTCATCCAGACTACCTGCCTCCTGATAAGGTTCTCCCGAAACAGGCAAAAATCCTGTCGACGAAAGACCCGACCCGTACAAATGCAGGTTATTGACACGAGCATTACCCTTATTTGTTATGTTGAAAGATACACTGACCTTAGCTCCTGCAGTAGGATTCGAAGGGACCTGACTCACGCCGCTGATCTGCAAATACGCGCGACTTGTTTCATCCGCCATGCCATCCGCCGTCTTATAGTGCTGAACGTACATCGTCATGTTTTCGGATTTATAGGGATGCTTTTGAGCATCATCATATGAAAGAGAGAATGAAAGCTCGTGAATACCTTTCGAAAAATTACCATTTACGTTGAAAGGTACTTCAACCGAGACTGACTTACCCGCCTCAATATCTTCGACTTCTATATAATTTGTCGTATAATTCTTTGTGAGCCCGTCTGCTACGCCTAATCCGGATTCGCAGATCAGACGTACATTCTTTGCCTTCTTTGTTCCGTTATTTGAAATCTTTACTACAACCGAATCATCGGTTCCCGGCTGAAGTAGTTTGTAGTTCTGTTTGGTCGATATGGTGAGTGAAGGTGCATCGACAGGGGTACTTCCCGACCCCGACAATACCGTGATATAGATAGATTCACTGACTGAATCTATTGGATTTCCATATTTATCGATACCTGAAACCGTAAAAGAAACAGTATCATTCCCTTTTTCTGCATTGGAATTAACAGTAAAGGGAACTTTATAAATCTGAGATTCTCCCGCCTTGAGCGATCCGACACGAAGTCTCTGCATTTCGTAATCAGGTGTAAGTTTTCCCCCCATTTCTGATACGATATAAACTTCAGACGCATCTGCTGCACCGGTGTTCTTAATCTTTACAGAAAACACGCTGTTGCTGGAAGGTATTAGTTTTTCCTTGTTATAAGTTATCGAGTCAATATAAAGCTTGGCTTCCTTTGGACTGACTGTATTTTTCAGTGTAAATGTTGCAAGCGGAACCTTATATGATCTGAGTTTATCTTTTCTTCCTTTTGCAAAATTATTATATTCATTAAAGAATGTTATCCCATAAAGGGTAATAGTATGATTCCCGGTAGAAAGCAAGTCAGTGCATGAAACATTAAAATCAATTATAATATTTCCATTTTCATTTATATCATATTCAGGATAATTATCTGCATTCCCGCTGTCGTTGCTAGGATACACATCGTTAGGACCACCCCCCGTGTTATTATGATTATACAATCCACTTCCCGACATGCTTAAGTCGCTTGCAATTATGTTCTTGTCAGATGTCTCCAGTTCAAAAGAAACAAATTGATATATACCCTCAGAAAGCGACTTGTCAAATCCATTAGTAAATATTCTTACACCCGTGGTTTTCCCGGGCGCCGCAACAAAATCCAATGCAGATCCTGTAGCTACCTTAAATGCAGAACCTGTTGTCTGATAAGATGTTTCGGTTGTTTCACCCTCTGTAGCATGTACTTTGATAGTATTTACTTCTGTGCCGGGAGTCAGACTAATCAATGAGACAATCATCGCAATAACAATCGCAATCGTTGCGGCTCTGTCAAATAACCAACTGTTCTTTTTCTTTCTTTCCATTACACAATCCTCTCTCAATTACAATTTATTATTGTTTTTCGGTTGTCGAAACGTCTGTTTCAGATGAGCCACAACCCCCGTCCCCAGGGGTCCATGTCGGTGACCCACAACCCCCGTCCCCGGGAGGCCGCTTTTCTGACGGTGATGCACCCTCGGGTGATGGACCACAACCCCCGTCCCCAAGGGACCATTCATGATTCGTGATCTCGACCGACTCTATCTTTCCGTCGAGGATGTGGATTATCTTGTCCGCGTACTCGGACAGTTTTTTATCGTGCGTTACCATCACAATGGTCTGGTTGTTCTTCTGTGCCATGGCTTTGATAAGTTCCATGACTTCGATCGTTGTTTTGGAATCAAGGTTTCCGGTAGGCTCATCGGCAAATACGATATCCGGTTTTGAAACGAATGCCCTTGCGATCCCGACACGCTGCTGCTGTCCTCCGGACATCTCTTTCGGCTTATGTCCGATCCTGTCCTTTAGTCCAACCTGTTTGAGTATTCGCTTTGCCATCTTCTTTCGCTTACCGCCGCGAATACGTTTGAATACAAGAGGCAGTTCGACATTTTCAAGCGCCGTCATCGACCCGATAAGGTTGTAGGACTGGAATACGAAACCGAGATTTTCCTGCCGGAATTTGCTGAGCTTGTTTTCGCTCATCCCACCGATCGATTCACCTTTGATCAGGATCTGACCGCTCGACAGTTTTTCTATTCCTGCCATAAGATTCAAAAGCGTGGATTTTCCGGATCCGGACGTGCCAAGAAGGCAACAAAATTCTCCTTTGTCAACGGTGAAACTTACGCCGTCAACGGCTCGGATCCTTTCTTTGCCCATTTTGTATATCTTTTTTGCATTTTTTACTTCAATGATAGGTTCAGACATATGTCCCCTCACATCTAACTATTTATTCCCGATATACCCTCCAATAGACGAGGCTCCCTCTATATCGGTTCCACAATTTAAATAATTTTTTATATGATCATTTGGATTCTTCCTGAAGGAACTCTTCCCTCTCATCTTCCGTCATCTCTATCGTAGGGTCGCAAACAAGGATATAAGTTCCCACCTTGCTGAAAAGTTCCGGCTCTAAGCAATTGTTCTTTTCATCGATCTCAATCCCGAGCCGACAGGCCTGCGTACGAATATTTGAACTATAATACAAATATGTGTATTTTATGTTAAATTCGCTCGGAATGGTTATCCTGAGCGGAAGCGGAAGCTCCGCTTCATTGTCATCATCAATAAACTGCAGATCAAACGGAATATAATCCCCCGTTATCTTAAGTTTCTTCATAAGCTTTCTGACTTTGCTCGGTTTCATTGTCGTAACATCGAGCATCTCATCATCGCCCAGTCTCTTCGGTACAGCCACCGCTACAGAAAAATTACCGTAGTCGCTTTCCAGCTCGACCGCCGATGCATGATCAAAATCAGGCTCTGGCTCAGCTACGCCTGTAACGTATATATCCGTTCCGACCTTATCATAAGTGATCCTTATCTTATTCTCTCCCGGATACTCGATCATTTCGGGTTTCATGGTATAGTCGTCAACCTCAACCTCACGCCCATCGTTGAATGTAACATATACTTCTATGTTAGCGGGATCGGGCGCTTCGCCCACATATACGCCGGGGCCCTTATATTCAGCCCGAATATCGGTAACGACCTTTGCCTCCACCTCTATCTTTGTGGTCGCAACAACGCCTCTGTATGCAACCTTCAGCTCGTTTTCTCCCGGATTGGAAAATCTCTGCGTGACAAGCTCAAAGGAAGTTACTCTCTCCGTTGAATAATCCTTGTATACCGCAATGACCGAAACGTCCTTTTTTGTTATGATCTCGCCTGTAATAGGCTTATAGGAAGCGTCCCAGCTCACGCTCACAGACTGAACAGCCTTTACTTCCTCTCCCCAAACACTGATCTTCGTGGTATAACCGTGACTGGCTACGGTAAGTTCCTGATTCCCGATCTTTTGCACGGTTGAAGGAGAAACAATATATTCGTCTGTAACATCACTGCTGCCGTCGCTATAGCTGAGGAAAACCGTCAGATCCTTTTCATCCGGCCCGTTTCCGAGAGAGTAATTATATCGACTGAGATTTGCGGATACTCCGATTACTTTTTTTCCATAGACATAGAAATTAGCGACCATACCTCTGTATATGATCACAAACTTATTCTCTCCCTCTGCGGTAACTTTAATACCCGACACATCATATGTATCTAATTTTTCTGTTGTTCCGTCATCATAATACAATGTGACATCCAGAAGCTTTTTATCATATTCTTTTCCGACAACGACCGCTCCCCCCGAATAAGATGCCACCAAATACAAGGGCTTCGGCGTGGGCATGGGCGTCGGAGTGGGCGTAACTGTGACAGTGGGTTTTGAAGTGGGCGTGGGGGTGGTCGTCGCAGCTTCAACGCTTATGATATCGTCCGAGCCCATCCTTCCGTCTTTATTTCCGGCAAACGCAAGGAAAACAGTAGCCAATACGAGCCCTGCCATGAAGAGAACACCTCTTGTCCCAACTCTGTAAGCGGTATTTTTCTCTTTGCAGTTCTTTTCACTGCTGTCTTTTTGTATGCCGGGCTTCATAGGCGCTTCCTCCTCTCCTGTTTGTTCACAACATTCCTTTTACCAGCTATCACTATTATATATCGGCTACTTTAGTAAACATGTTTACAAGGTTATGTAAAATCATACAAAAAGGGACTATTACACCCTTAATGCAACAGCCCCTAATACACTTTTGTAGATCACCTAAGATTCAGAATTCTCTGAACTTACGCTTCTTCGGATCATTTCGAATTCTTCGCACCTTCTTTTTCCTTGGCTTTAGCAGCTTTTTTTGACTGCTTCTCGGAATTCTTTGCCTGTTCCTGTCCGCTTGATGCCTTTTCTCTGATCCTGGCCATTAAGCCTTTTTTAACGGGAGGAGGAAGAAGTCCGCCTCTTGCGCTTTTTGCCTCAACTATATAGATCCCGTTAAGAAGAACCTTAACTTCCTTTTTCTCGGGAATTACCGCAAATGCTTTCTCATCGCACATAAGCGTTGCGATCTGAGGTCCGACCTTTGCCTTGACAACAGCTACTTTACTGCGCCTGAAGAACTTTGGGGTCTGATCAAGGACTATCTGCGGGAAACCCGCATCCCTCATCCTTACCTTTTTCTTTTCTATAACGAAAATCGAAACTGCCTTAGCACCTTCTCGAGCCTGACTTTCCGTTGCTTCCTGTTTTTTCTGAAGTCTCTTTCCAAGGAAAGTGAGACCGATAAAAATTCCTACTACTACAAGCAGAACGATTAATAACCACCACATAAACTGTTTAACTCCTCTTCAGAAGCGTATCCGCGCTTCGGTTTCCTCACCCAAAAACTTAGCCAAGTATCAGGTTTCGCTAAATGCTCGATTCAGTATTTTATCATCACTTATCTTAAAAATCAACCGCAAGAAAGCGATCATTCTCCGAACACGAGCTTTCTGTCTTCCGCCAGCATTTCCTCCACCATGCTCTGGACAAGAGGTGCGATCTGCCCGCGCCCCCCTTCAAGCTTCTCCGGGTATATGGGCTTTCCGTAATGTATCGCTACTTTTGCTTTCCTGATCTTATGATTAAGCTCATAAATACCGTCCGAATTGGTGATGGCCACCGGAACTATCGGACATCCTGCTTTTTGTGCTATCTTGAAAGAGCCTTCCTTAAAAGGGATCAATGTATCGGTATGATTGCGTGTTCCTTCGGGCATAATAAAAATGCTGTATCCCTTTTTTATCTTTTCTATCGCCTTCTTCACAACATTAAGACTCTGTCTGACATCTGCCCTGTCTATAAACAAACAATTCATGTTTGCCATCCACCACGAAAGCGAAGGAACCTTTTTGATCTCTTTCTTAGCGATAAATCCGACATATTTATTGCATGTAAGATATGCAAGCGGAATATCCGCATAGCTTTTATGGTTTCCCGCAAAAAGAACCGGTACATCCTTCGGGATGTTTTCCTGTCCGATAACCGTCCTTTTCGCTCCCGCGAGAAACAGGATTATCCTAAATGCTATATTTACCAATTTCTGAGAACAGACTACTTCCGCTTTTTTATTAAACAGCCCCACAAACCTGAATATAAGTAAGAAGGGTACCGAAATGATCAGAAAAAGTGTGAAGAATCCGGCTACAAGTATACTTCGCATGTTACTTAATACCTTCCACGTATTTTATGATGCATTCTACCGCGTTGTCGATCCCGACCTTTCCGGAATTAATGCAAAGCGCGTAGTTCTCAACCTTTCCCCACTTCTCACCTGTATGGAAGTTATGATAATTCGAACGACGCTTATCGATCTTGAGGATATTGTCCTCGAGCTTGTCTGCCGACATACCGTCGATCCTTACCGCACGCTCAGCGCGGAAAGGCATGTCCGCATATACAAAAATGTTCACTACATTGTCAAGCTTACGAAGAATATAATCGGCACATCTGCCGACGATCACGCACGGACCCTCCGATGCAACCTTACGGATCACATCCGCCTGAGCAAGGTAAATC
>JAILKT010000168.1 GCA_024693545.1 Lachnospiraceae bacterium | reverse complement strand
ACGATCGATATTTTTGAGGGCGGCCTTTACATCCAGACAGGAAAGATAAAGGAAGTATCAAAACAGATTCAGAAGAATCCGAAGGCGGAGATATGTGCGTTTATGGATGGTCAGTGGCTCAGAGTCGCAGGCAAACTCGTAAGGGACGACCGCCGTGAGGCAAAGGCACATATGCTTGACGCCTATCCCAACCTTAAAGGCATGTACTCGGCTGATGATGACAATACAGAAGTCCTCAGATTTGAGGATGCGATAGCTACTTTCTCGTCATTCGGAGGACCGGCAAGAACTTTCAAGATCTGAGGCGTACAAGAGCAAATACGGTCGTTATTTTATGCTGAATATATCGCCTGAGTTTGTTTTTGGAAGTGTCATGAAAAAATCGGAGGAACGTGTAAAGCCCTGCTTACTGTAAAATCCCTCGGCTGCGGTTGTACCGAGAAATCCCCAAAGCCCTTTAAGTTCGGGGGCGGATTTTATAAATGTAACAAGTTCGCTTCCAAGACCTTGTCCCTGATGGTCTTTATCGATCACTACATCGGAAACATAGAACATTGTTGCATAGTCTGTGACGGCACGTCCGAACCCGATCTGAACATCGTTTTCATCAAAAACACCAAAGCACAGAGAACCCGCAATCGATTTCTCAACGGTTTCTCTGTGTCTTTTGTTTGCCCAATGTGTTTGGGAGAGCAGGTACATGATCTCGTCAAGATGCATGTACTCTCGTCCTTTCTTAAATTTAAAATTAACTTTCATGAAACTCCTTTATTTATGTGGCTTGACAGGGCTTTTATGCCCCGGCTACCGAAAAGTTTTGTATGATCTGCATTCCTATACGAATCACGTCGGCCTGCGTATTGTTTCCGGCAGCAGCGCTGATAGAAATAAACTATTGGATGTTTAAAAGCCTTCTTGCATTTCCGGAGAGAATGAGCTCTTTTTGTTCATCACTCAGAGGAAGACTGTTGAGGATCCGGATCTCTTCCACAGCATCTGACCAGGGTGAGTCGGAACCGAAAAGCACATGGTCCGCACCGATTGCGTTTACTATTTCAAGGAAAGTCTCGTGTGGATAATCTTTCATACCCATTGAGGTGTCTATGTACATATTGTCGAGACCGGCATAATTTTGTGCAACACTGTCCCACTGCCTGCAGCCGCCGAGGTGCGCAGCGATAATTATACCACCTTTAAGTTCTCGTGCAATACTTGCAAATTTCTCGGGATTACTTCTGAACGGTGCTTTAAATGCGGGATCATATCCGGCATGAAAGAGCAGGATGAGGCCTTTACTGAAAGCATAATCATAAATAGGAAGCATTTTTTTATCATCGATTACAAAGTCCTGATATTCACAGTGATATTTGATGCCTTTAAATCCCATAGATGATATGATGTCGATCTGTTCTTTCCAATCATCCGTGTGAGGCCACATCCCGGCAAATGAGATAAGCCTGTCGGAAGTGAGCGAGATGGCCCATTCATTGATCTTTTCGAATTGATGACGTTTGGTGACGATCGGCTGTACGACTGAAATATCAACACCGGCTTTATCCATGTATTCGAGCAGGGATGCACGTGTCATGTCGTGCAGAGGTGTGTATTCGCCGTGAGCGGCCTCGAGAAGTGCCTGTTTTGCTCTCGGAGCCAGTGAATCTGTAAAAATATGCGTATGGATGTCTATTATCATAAGATATACCCCTATATTAATATAAGTAAAACCGTCAGCCGAATGCGGCGGTATGTAAAACAAAACCTGCAGCCGAATGCGGCGGTATGTAAAACAAAACCTGCAGCCGAACGCGGTGGTATGTAAAACAAAACCTGCAACCGAACGCGGTGGTATGTAAAACAAAACCTGCAGCCGAACGCGGTGGTAAATAAAATCGGTACGAAAAAATAATATGTTACAAAAAGGGGGTCTTGTCAAGAAAAAATAGTAAAGAAGATAAAACACAAAATATAGTGCCGGGGGGTGTCCACGAAAAGCGAAATACAAAGGCTTCCGGCAGGGGAAAAGACGATTGTTAAAACGTGAATTAACTAATCAAACGATACAAAAGTAGAATTTACAGATTTATAATTTCAGACAGAGCTGTATTAAACAGATGTATTGCATTTGAGGCATCTGTCGGAGCTGCTTTCGGATAATGGCAGTAACCTGATATTATCCTGTTGGAAAAAACAATATATTGTGGTAAGAGAAATTAAAAACCATCTGTAATAATTTTCTGAAAATCTTTCAAAATTTGTGAAATTGTGTTATCATATGAGAGAAATTCACAGTGTTTAAACAACGAATATGGGAGAAAAAATATGACTATAGCTGATGTACAAGTAATTCTACACGGAACCTACGTTTGCGGTGAGGACCAGAAGGACAGGGAAATCCATTCTGCTTGCGGATCCGACATGATGAGCGATGTTCTTGCATATGTAAAAGATCAGGCGGTTCTTCTTACAGGTCTTTGTAATCCTCAGGTTATCAGAACAGCCGAGATGATCGATGCCTATTGTATCGTGTTTATTCGAGGGAAAAAACCCACCGATGAAATGATAGCGTTGGCAAAAGAGCGAAATATCACTCTTCTTTGTACGGATCATCGTATGTTCAATGCGTGCGGGCTTCTTTACACAAACGGGCTTAGGGGAGGTGTACCCTATTGAGTGAAGTGAAACTTTCTTACACAATCTCGGGAGATGATTTTACGAGAGCCGGAGAAGCTTCCGGAGACGTAAAATCAAAGCTTAAGGTGCTCGGTGTATCACCTGACATCGTTCGTAAGGTGTCGATCGCCCTGTATGAGGGTGAGATCAACATGGTCATTCATGCCCATGGAGGAACGATAGATGTCATAATCTCCGAAAAGGATATTACCATGGTGCTTGCCGACAAAGGTCCGGGTATCGAAAATGTCGAGCTTGCAATGCAGGCAGGTTATTCGACAGCTTCGGAAAATGTGCGTGCGCTTGGTTTCGGAGCGGGAATGGGCCTCCCTAATATGAAAAAGTACAGTGATGAGATGAAGATAGATACACGTCTCGGAGAAGGGACCACCGTTACTATGAAAGTGCTTTTACAGTAGAAGGATGTGACTCTTTTATACTCATATGAGAAAAAGGCCTTCGCTGTTCGTGCGGTATACGGCGGAAGCACATAAGTGTCGGTTTATAAGGACCCGAGTGTCGGAGGGGAAATGGAGAAGTTCTATACATCTGTGCGTCTTGATGAAAGCCTTTGCAAGGGATGCATCAATTGTATCAAACGTTGTCCTACGGAGGCAATCCGTGTACGTAACGGCAAGGCTGTCATAACCAAGGAATTCTGCATTGATTGCGGAGAATGCATCAGACATTGTAAAAATCATGCAAAGCTGTCAACTCATGACAGTCTTGAATCCATGTCTGAATTTAAATATACGGTAGCACTTCCTGCTCCGTCACTTTACGCTCAGGTCAATAATATCGAAGATGTTAATATAGTTCTTACGGCCCTTAAAAAGATGGGCTTTTCGGATGTTTTTGAGGTGAGTGCGGCAGCAGAGATCGTCTCATCTCTCTCAAGAGAGTACATCAGAACACATAAGGAAAACTGGCCGCTGATAAGTACGGCGTGCCCTACGGTGACGAGGCTTATCAGAGTGCGTTTCCCGAACCTTCTTGAGCACCTTTTGCCCATACTTCCGCCGATGGAAGTGGCGGCAAGGATGGCGAGAAAACGTGCGGTTAAGAAAACCGGACTTCCTCCGGAAGATATAGGTATTTTCTTTATTTCGCCCTGTCCTGCCAAGGTTACCTCGGTCAAATTCCCGCTGGGCTATGAAAAAAGCGAGGTTGACCGCGTGCTTGCAATGAAGGACGTTTATCCCGGACTGATACAGGCAATGAAAGATGTCGTGGAAGAGGATAAGGTTGAAGAATTGTCAGTTACCGGAAATATCGGAATAAGCTGGGGCGGATCAGGCGGTGAGGCCGGCGGCTTGCTGACCGACTCTTATCTGGCGGCCGACGGAATAGAAAATGTTATAAAAGTACTCGAAGATCTTGAGGATAATAAGTTTGCGAATACTCTTTCTTTTATAGAACTTGACGCATGCAGCGGCGGTTGTGTGGGCGGAGTGCTGACGGTTGAGAATCCTTTCCTTGCAAAGGTTAAGCTTAAGAGCCTTCGAAAATATCTTCCGATCGCGAGAACACATGATGCGCCCGATGACATTGAACTGGCATTCACACGTGATGTCGCCTATGAACCTGTCTTTAATCTTGGCGGAAACATGTCTGAACGTTTGAATAAAATGTCACAGCTCGAGGAACTCATGGATAAGTTTCCGGGGCTTGATTGCGGTTCGTGCGGGGCACCTACATGTAAGGCACTTGCGGAGGATATTGTCCGTGGAGAAGCGCGTGAGACAGATTGTATCCATGTCCTGAGAAGCTATATCAGGAAGATTTCGGACGGGATCTGAAGCATTTTGGGCGGCAGCACCCCCGGACCCGAGAAGCGAACTGAAAAATGCGCGGAACGGGTAGAGAGCGCAGAACGTGTAGAGAACGCGGAACGGGTAGAGAACGCAGAACGTGTAGAGAACGCGGAACGTTTGGAAGAATATACGGAGGGAAATCGATAGGTATGACGGTTGAAAGTTTATATACGGCAGACGGGATGAAAATGGTGTGCGGTGGCGATGGCTCAAAACAGATCGACGGCGTGTATTGCTGTGATATGCTCAGTGTCGCAATGAGCAAGGCTCCGGCCGGAAGCTGCTGGGTTACTGTGGTCTGCAATCTTAATACTCTTGCGGTGGCATCGCTTACGGATTGTGCATGTGTCATCATAGCCGGCGGCGTGCTTGTGGGAGATGATGTTAAGGCTAAGGCCGAAGCAGAAGGAATAGCTCTCTTTTCAAGTGAGGAGCCTGTTTTTGAGACGGCGCTTAAGGTACACGGGATGCTCGGAGCATAAAACTGCGATCATATCATGTGAAAAGGGATGCCCGGAGCATAAAACAGCGATCATATCATGTGAAAAGGGATGCCCGGAGCATAAAACAGCGATCACATCATGTGAAAAGGGATGCCCGGAGCATAAAACAGCGATCACAGAATGAAGAGGATGGGACATGCATTCGATAAGTTATGATCTACATATTCATACGTGCCTGTCACCGTGTGGTGACAATGACAACACGCCTGCCAACATAATAGGTATGGCTGCGCTCAAAGGCCTGGACGTGATTGCGATCACAGATCATAACACATCGAGAAACTGCGCACCTGCCATTGAGCTGGGAAAAGAATACGGAGTGCTTGTTGTGCCCGGAATGGAGCTGACGACCATGGAGGAAATCCACGTGCTTTGTCTCTTTCCCGAGCTTGATGCGGCTCTTGATTTTGACAGATATGTGTATGAACGTCTTCAGAAAATTGAAAACGATCCGAAGGTATTTGGGCATCAATACGGCGTCGATGCGGAGGAAAAAATCCTCTTCGAGGAGCCGTATCTTCTTATTAATGCAACGGATATCCCTTTTGACGGCGTTGAAGCACCGGTTAAGGAACGGGGAGG